>DASVWT010000065.1:0-5387 GCA_036393055.1 Steroidobacteraceae bacterium | reverse complement strand
TCCGAGAATTATCGGGTGCGCGATGTTGCAGAGATGGTCGCGGAGGTCGTGCCGGGCTCCAGAGTGACATATGCCGGTGACGCCAGCCCTGACGCTCGCAATTATCGCGTGGACTGCGGGAAGATCCGCGCCCGCCTGCCTGCCTTCCAGCCCAACTGGACGGTGCGCAAGGGTATCGAGCAGGTGTACGAGGCCTTCTCTCATCACTGCACCAGCGCGGAGGAATTCCTGAGCTCGCAGTTCATCCGTCTGAAGCGCATCCGGGAGCTGCAATCGGCCGGCACCCTCGATGAGATGCTGCGCTGGCGGATCGCGGGCCGTCCGGCAGCCGCACCGCGGTACTCGGCTGCATGAGCGCCCCGGCCGGCACCAACCGCTGCCGAAGCTGCGGGGGCGAGGATCTCAGCGTTTTCCTGTCGCTCGGGGACATGCCGCTGTCGGACGGACTGCTGGCAGCGGAGGATCTGCAGCGACAGGAGTCGCGCTATCCGCTGGATGTCGCCTTTTGCGCGGATTGCGCGCTGGTGCAGATTCTCGAGACCGTGCCGCCGGAGCGGCTCTTCGGCTCGGACTATCCCTACTTCTCCTCGTTCACCGACGCATTGCTGCAGCACTCGGCGAGCAACGTCGAAGCCCGCATCGAGGAGCGGCGGCTCGATGGCACCTCCCTGGTGGTGGAGCTGGCGAGCAACGACGGCTATCTCCTGCAGTACTACCGGGCTCGCGGCATCCCGGTGCTCGGGATCGATCCGGCACCGGGGCCGGTGGCGGCGGCCCGCGCACGTGGGGTGGAGACGCTGCAGGCTTTTTTCGGCCGGGAACTGGCGATGCGGCTCGCCGCGGAGGGGCGCCTCGCCGACGTCATTCACGCCAACAATGTGCTGGCGCACGTTGCCGATACCAACGGGTTTGTCGCCGGAATGGGCACGCTGCTCAAGGAGAATGGGGTGGCGGTCATCGAGGTGCCGTACGTGAAGGAGCTGATCGAGCACGGCGAGTTCGACACCATCTATCACGAGCATCTGTGTTACTTCTCGGTGACGGCGCTGGCGCGGCTTTTCCAGCGGCACGGGCTCGTGCTCAACCGGGTGGAGCCACTCGCGATCCACGGCGGCTCGCTGCGGCTCTTCGTGGGCCGGCGGGAGCGGGCGGATCGCTCGGTGGCGGAGTATCTCGAGGCGGAGCGGCTGGCGGGGCTCGGCGAACTCGATTACTACGCGGGATTCTCGGCGAAGGTGGCACGCATCCGCAGCGGCCTTGCGGAGCTCCTGGGGAGGCTGAAGCGGGAGGGCGCGCGGATCGCGGGGTATGGGGCGGCGGCCAAGGGGACGATCCTGCTCAACTTCGCGGGGGTGGGGAGAGGGGTGTTGGAATTCGTGGCGGACCGGAATGTGCACAAGCAGGGGCGGTATGTGCCGGGGGTGCGGCTGCCGATCGTCGCGCCGGCACGGATCCTGGAGTCGCAGCCGGATTATCTGCTGATACTGCCGTGGAACTTCAAGGAGGAGATCATGCGGCAGGAGGCGGAATATCGGCGCAGAGGCGGCCGCTTCATTGTTCCTGTGCCTGAGCCGGTCGTCATCTGATTTTGGAGCTCACAGATATGCAGCATGCGACGCCCCTGTCTGCGCAGACACCGCGGAACCCATTGGCAAGCGAAGCCCCATTCACATGCAGGGCGTGCGGAGGCGCGGACATCCAGTGCTTCTATGAGGTAAAGGACGTACCGGCGCACAGCTGTTTGATGTTGTCGTCGCGGGAGGAGGCGCTGGCGTTTCCGCGGGGGGACATCGAGCTCGGCTTTTGCGCGGAGTGCGGGTTCATCGGGAATTTGCGCTTCGATGCGGCGCTCAATCGCTACTCGGCGGCGTATGAGGAGACGCAGGCCTACTCGCCGCGGTTCCTGCGGTTTCTCGATGAGGTCTGGGACGATCAGATCGACAGGTTCGAGCTGGGGCCGGGGATGACGGCGCTCGAGATCGGGTGCGGGAAGGGCGAGTTCCTGGTGGGGCTGTGCGAGCGCAGCGGGTGTGCGGGGATCGGGCTCGATCCGGCTTACCGGCCGGAGCGCACGCACAGCAGCGCGGCGGAGCGGATGACGTTCATTCGTGACTTCTATGGCCCGAGGTACGCTCACCTGCAGGCCGATTATCTCTGCTGCCGGCATACGCTCGAGCACATCGCGCCGGTGCGCGATTTTCTGCGGCTGGTGCGGGAGACCATCGGCGGGCGGCGGCACGTCAATGTCTTCTTCGAGCTGCCGGACATGGAGCGGGTGCTGCGGCAGGGGGCGTTCTGGGACATCTATTACGAGCACTGCACGTACTTCACGCGCGGCTCGCTGGCGCGGCTGTTCCGCTCCGCGGGGTTCGACGTCCATCGGCTATACAAGGCGTACGACGATCAGTACCTGATGCTGGAGGCGCAACCCGCCCCGCGACCCACCGATGCGCTGCTGCCGCAGGAGAACGATCTCGACACTGTCACATCGCTCGTTGCGCGCTTCGGGCGTCGGGTGAGTGAGCGGCTGGGTGCGCTCGCCGATGCCGTGGCGCGGCATCGCGCCCAGGGGCATCGCATCGCCATCTGGGGGTCGGGCTCCAAATGTGTCTCGCTGATCAGCTCTCTCGGTCTGGCGAAGGGCTTCGGGCCGGAGCTCGCCGCCGTGGTGGACGTCAACCCGCACAAGCACGGCAAATTCCTCGCCGGCAGCGGCATCGAGATCGTCTCCCCCGATGCGCTCAGATCATTGCGGCCGGAGGTAGTGCTGGTGATGAACTCGATCTACAGCGAGGAGGTCAGACACGATCTCGCCGCGCGCGCGCTTCATCCCGAGCTGATTGCGCTGTAGCTCTGCAGGCGCCGGCGCGGGCGCAAGGCGGCGATGTTGCCGTACAGGCCTTCGATCAGCTCGACGAACCGGTCCCAGCCGTAGTGTTGTAGCGCGTGCGCGCGCGCCGCGCGGGCCGCCGCCCGGGCGCGCTGCGGAGAGCCGAATACGTGGAGGATCGCTTCCTTCACGCTCTCGGCGCGCGCCTCGCACAGGAACGCACGCTCGCCGTTCAGCAGCGGCTCATGCGCGCGTCCCCGGGTCGCGATGATCGGCCGGCCCGCCGCCATGTAGTCCAGCACCTTGAGCGGCAGATTATCGCTGGACGGTCTGAGCGAAATCAGGCAATCGGCCATGGCGAGGTATCCGGGCATGCGGTCGCGGGGCTCCCTGGCGAGGATCCGTACGCGCGGGCTGACGTGCGGTGCGAATTGCGCGAGCGCGGCAGCGCGCTCATCGGCGCTCGCGCCGACACACACCAGCATGAGTCGCGGATCGACGGCGAGCGCCTGAGCGAATGCCTCGAACAACAGATCGAGCCGCTGATATGCGGCAAAGCTGCCGGTGTAGGCCACCACATGTGCATCCGCGGGAATCTCCAGCTCGCCTCGCAACTGGCGAACGGCGGCCTCGTCGGCTGCCTCGATCAGCGGCGGGAAGCGCCATTCGGTGAAGGAGACGCCCGGCATGGCTTGGCGAACGTAATCCGCCAGGCCCGTGCTGCAAATGACCTGTGACGCGCGCCGCAGAGCGAGGCGCTCGAAGGCGCCGAGAGCGCGTTGCGCCGGTGAGGTGCCGAGCACCTTGTGGCGACGCAGCTCGACCGGAATGGCCGACGCCATGTCATACACGAAGGGCTTGCCGAGCCTCGGGCAGAGCAAGGCTGCGAGGTAGGCTGCCTCTTCCACAGCATGCACTGCGCCGTAATCTCGCGTCCTCAGCAGGTGCCGGAACGAGCGCGCAAGCGACAGGTCGAGCAGTGCCTTGCCGGCGGAGAAGCCGATCGGCACGGCACGGATGCGCAGCGGATTGGCGCATCGATGGATTTGGGTTGCCGGGATGACGATGTCCCGCCCGATGGGGAAGGCGAGCAGATCCACCTCGTATCCGAGCTGGCCGAGTGCCCGGCAGGTGTGGCCGAGGGCGATCGGTGTGCCGCGATCCTGATAAAACGGCTGGGGCGTCACGACGAGGACGCGCCGGCTCGTCACGGATTGCGTCGGCATAGTTCAAGCTCTGGGAGTTCAGCCTTGCGGCATGGCATGCGCGACCGAGGCCGTAGCAAGCCCTGAGCCCAGAAGACCCCGCCCTCGCTTTCCCTCACCGCCGCCGGTCTGCGATCAGATGGCCGGGGGCCGGGCCAAACAGCCTGGCCTTCAGCCGCTCGGCGAGCCCTGGCGCACTGGGTACGGCCACCGCCAGCACATCGACGAACGCTCGCGCGGCGTTCCAGTTGCGCGCCCACCACCAGGCGAGCACCGCAAAGCAACGGAAGCGCTCCTCCGGCGTCAGTGCCTCCCGCCGGACCATGCTCAGGTACTCGCGATAGAGCCGCCAGGTCGGAAAGCTCACCTGGCCGCCGCGGGCACTGTCGTGCCAAATGGCACGGTCGACGGAACGCTGCTGCGCCCGGGTATAGCGGTTCGGATGCTCGCGGATCGCGAGCAACGGCGCGGGCAGCTGGACCATTCGGCCGCGCAGCGCGAGCTGGGCGAGCAGTGCCCGATCGGCGCCGTGGAAGTTGCCGTGCAGCAGCGAGTCGCGCAGCGACTCCCGGCGGATCAGCCCGAAGAAATCCACACAGGTATGCGAGCGCAGCACCATCCACGCAAAGCGCGCGGAAGGCGAGAGCGAGTCCGCGCCGGACAGCTTGCTGTCGTACAGGCCGATCTGGCGGCCGGTGGAGTCGATGTACGACACCACGGTGTTGCAGAGCACGGCATCGGGGCGCTCCTCGAGCGCGCGGCAGGTCTTGGCGAGGTAGGACGGCAGCATCCGGTCGTCGTGTCCCAGCCACTTGAAGTAGCGGCCGCGGGCGTGACTGAACGCCAGGTTGTAATTGGCGGCGGCGCCGAGGTTGCGCGGATTGCGGAAATAGCGTACCCGCGGCTCGCGAGCGGCGTAATCGCGGCAGATATCGGCCGTCCGGTCGGTAGAGGCGTTATCGCTAAGGATGAGCTCGAGGTCATCGAGCGTCTGCGAGAGCGTCGAGCGAATTGCGTCCTCGAGGAAGGCCTCCCCGTTGAACACCGGCAACCCAACGCTGACCCGGGGCACCTCGGCCGCGGTCTCTGAAGCCTGACGCATCACACCCCTCACGCTGTCGCACGGCGCCTCGCGCCGCGAAGGGTTCAACGCGTCATCGGCACTTTGCGTTCCGCAAAGACCCAGCTTTCAGGGGAACTTGATCTTCCCACCGCCCGCCGGGCCAACTGGCCCGGGCCCGATGCCGCCCGCGCCCACCTCCGGCACGACGATGCGCGAGGCCGACTCGCGGCGCATCTCGCGCGCCTCCTCGATGGCCTGCTCCAGGGCCGCGTTGACGCCATCCGGGAAC
>DASVWT010000064.1:0-12705 GCA_036393055.1 Steroidobacteraceae bacterium | reverse complement strand
CAGGAGCAGCTCTCGACCGGCAAGGCCTTTCAGACCGCGGCAGGCAACCCCACCGGCATGGCGCAGGTGAATCAGCTCGATATGGAGCTGTCGGGCTCGCAGCAGTACGTCAGGAACGGCAACCTCGCGACCGGCAATCTGACTTTCGAGAACCAGGCGATCACGGACGCCACCAATCTCCTGCAGAGCGCCCGCGACCTCGCCTTGGAGGCCAACAACTCCTCGCTGAATGCGACCCAGCGCCAGGACATCGCCACGCAGCTCAATCAGCAGCTGCAGCAGCTCGTGGCCATCGCCAACCGGACCGACGGCAACGGCAACTTCCTTTTCGGCGGCTACGCGGCGAGCACCCAGCCCTTCAATCAGAGCGGCAGTTCCGTGAGCTACGTGGGCGCCGAACAGGTGAGCCAGGTGCAGATCAGCGAGAATCAGCGGATCTCCGCCGGTGACACCGGCAGCTCGGTATTCATGGACCTACCCGCCGGCAACGGTACCTTCACCACGGCCGCGGGCGCGGCGAATACGGGCACTGCCTCGATCGGCCCCGGCACCGTGACAGACCCCGCAGCGTGGGCCGCCAATACCAAGACCGACCCGGGACCCTATACCATCACCTTCACGGATCCCACGGACTACACGGTTGCTGACGGCAGCGGCGCCCCCGTGACGAGCGGCAAGTACGACCCCACCACCGGGGGCACCGTCTCCTTCTACGGGATCCAGGTCAGGCTGAGCGGCAATCCGGCGAGCGGCGATACATTCACCATCGCCCCGGCGGGCAAATCGAGCGCCTTCGCCACTCTATCCGGCCTGATTACGACGCTGAATTCGACGACACTCAACCCGGGGCAGATGGCGACCCAGATCAGCCAGTCGATCGAGCAGATCGATACGGCCCTGAACAACTTCGGCAACGTCCAGGCCTCCATCGGCGGGCGCCTCGACGCCGTGACCGCCTCGCAGTCAACGGCCCAGAGCCGCCAGACCGCGCTGCAGACCTCCATATCGAGCATTTCCGATACCGATTACGCGAAAGCGACCACGCAATTGAGCAGCCAGGAGGTGGCCCTGCAGGCCGCGGAGCAGTCCTACGCCTCGCTGGCCAAGCTCTCCCTGTTCAATTATGTCTCCTGAGGCGCGCGAGTCGCGCCCGGCGTGTGACCTAATCGGCACTTTTCTCGTCCCCGCCCAGAGCCATTCAAGTTCCAGCGCCGCCCACCGATAACTTCCCTGAACACGAGACGGGCGACCCCCGCCTCCCCCAGACAGCGCGACGGACGGGTGTCCGGCGCCTGAAACTTCAGGAGTCTTGACACATGTCACTCGTCCTTAATACGAACATCGACGCGCTCGTCGCCCAGAACAGCCTGACCTCCTCGGGCAGTCAGCTGGCTTCGGCGCTGCAGCAGCTCTCCTCGGGCTTGCGCATCAATACCGCCGCCGATGACGCGGCCGGCTATGCGATCGCCCAGGGCATGACCTCGCAGGTCAACGGCCTCAATCAGGCGGCGCAGAACGCCAACGGTGGCGTGTCGCTGGCCCAGACCGCCTCGGGCGCCATGCAGGAGATCACCAACGACCTGCAGACCATGCGCGACCTCGCGGTGGAGTCGCTCAACGCGACGAACAGCTCGCAGGACCGCACCGACCTGAACTCGCAGTTCACACAGCTGATGAACGACATCAACAGCGTGGCCTCGCAGACCCAGTTCAACGGCGTGAACCTGCTCGACGGCACCTTCCAGGGCGCGACCTTCCAGGTGGGCGCCAATGCCGGACAGTCGATCACGATCGGCGCGATTTCCAGCGCCAGCTCGGGCGCGATCGGCACCTACTACAACGGCGTGAAGGACGTAGGTGGCGCCACAGTATCGCTGGCCTCAGGCTCGACGTACGCAGGCGCCACCGCAGTGGCGACCGCGGGAACGTATAGCGCCGCCGGCCTCTCCGGCTCATCCGATCTCGGCACCGCGGTGAGTGGCTCCTCCGTGACCCTGAGCGTCAGCGTCGACGGGACTTCCTACAACACCAACGCCATTTCCTTGACCGGAACCGAGAGCACCGACCTCAAGAGCATCGCGGCCGGCATCAACCAGGCCCTGAGCTCGGCCGGTGGCATTGTCGCGACGGTCAATAGCGCTGGAACCGGGATCCAGCTCAGCGGCACTGCCGCGGCGGGTGACGGCCACGTCGTTTCCTTCTCGGTCGCGAGCGCTACCGATGCGTCCGGCAACAATATCGGTAATGCTGTGACCAACAGCGCGAATATCGTCAAGGATCTGGGCGTCGACAGCTCCGATCTGATCGGCACCTACAAGACGAGCAGCGGCACGACCGCAGGTACTGCGCAGTTCCTGAGTGGCCTGAACGTCAAGACCGTGGACAACTCGAACCTCACGCTGATCTCGATCGACAACGCGCTGCAACAGATGGCCACCAGCAGCGCCGATCTCGGTGCGTATCAGAACCGGTTCCAGGCCGCCATAACGGGCTTGAACACGGACGCCACCAACCTCAGCGCCGCCAAGAGCTCGATCGTGGACGCCGACTACGCCCAGGCGACCTCGAACCTCTCCAAGGCGCAGATCCTGCAGCAGGCCAGCACGGCCATGGTGGCCCAGGCCAACATGATTCCGCAGAACATCCTCTCGCTGCTGCAGAAACTGCCGTAACGGAGAATGCGCTGAGCGGAAACGCGATCAATCACCGACGAAGGTACGGAGGGTGGGCGCCGAAAGGCCCCGCCCTCTCTTCGCTGCCGCAGGTCCCTCATCACTAGGACAAGCCCATGGCCACCAACCCGGTCGTTTCGGTAGCAAGCAACAGCAGCGCGGGTGCGGCGGGCGGCTCCGTGATCGACGTGAGCGCGCTCGTCTCGGAGCTGGTGGCCGCAACCAAGGCGCCGCAGGAATCGCTGATCACCAGCAAGACCCAGGCGGTCACCACCGAGATCTCCGCGGTGGGCACTCTGAAGAACGCGCTTTCCACCTTTCAGTCCTCTCTGAGCCCGGTCGCGACCACGACCGCGTTCGACTCCCTGAGCGCGACGAGCAGCGATACGACGGCATTCACGGCTTCGGCCGACTCCAATGCGACGCTCGGCAGCTACAGCGTCTCGGTGAGCAAACTCGCCCAGGCCCAGCAGATCGTCTCCACGACCGCGTGGTCGGGAGGCAGCTCCGCAACCGTTGGCACCGGTACCCTGCAGGTTTCCCTGGGAGGGACGAGCTTCTCAGTTGCGATCGACAGCAGTGACGATACGGTGGCCGGCATCGCCGCCGCCATCAATGGGGCGAGCGGAAACCCTGGTGTCGAGGCAAGCGTCGTAACCGGCACGGGGGGAAGCGCCTACCTGGTATTGACCTCGTCATTGACCGGTCTCGCCAATACCATCAGCGTCACGGAGACGGATGGCGGCAGCGGCCTGTCCGCGCTGACGTACGGCGCCGGGAATACTGCGAATTACGCCCAGCAGACAGCAGCTCAGGATGCCAGTCTAACCATTGCCGGCATCTCCTACACCAGCGCAAGCAATACGGTGACCGGGGCGCTGAGTGGCGTCACACTCGACCTTCTGGCCCCCACCGCGTCGACTGCCACGCTCAGCGTTGCAACCAATACTTCCGCCGTAGAAGCGAACATCCAGGCCTTCGTTGCTGCCTACAACACGATGCAAGGCACATTTGCATCGCTCGGCAGCTACAATGCCACGACCGGCACGGCGGGACCGATGCTCGGCGATGCGCTGCTTTCAGGCATGCAGGGCCAAATACGCTCGACGCTTTACAGCGTCGTCAATACCGGATCCACGACGTACAATACCCTGGCGAGCGTTGGCGTTACGACCAATAGCGATGGCACGCTGAGCGTCAATACCGCCACGCTGTCGGCAGCTCTCACCTCCGATTTCAGCGCTGTGAGCCAGCTATTCAGCGGCGTTTCGGGCGTGGCATCCTCGCTCAATACCCAGATCACGACCGATCTGACATCGGGCGGCGCGATTGACTCCCGCAGCAAGACACTGGTGCAGCAGGAGAATGCGCTCACGCAGCAGAGCAATCAGCTGGACCAGCAGATGGCTCAGCTCAGCGCCAGCCTCACGCAGCAGTATGCCGCGCTGAATTCGCTGCTGTCTTCCCTGCAGTCGACTTCTTCCTATCTCAGCCAGGCGTTCGCCACCCTGCCGAAGGTTCAGGGTACGGCCGCCGCCTGACCCGCGGGAGGCTCAAGTTCGGCGGTCCGGAGCCGTTATCCAGGATACCTGAGCTTGAAGAGTATGCCTCGTGAGCCCCTACTCGACACAATCGAAGCTTGCCGCTTACCGTAGCGTCATCGCGCACGGCGCCGTTGCTGACGCCGATCCGCACGCTCTGGTGCTTACGATCATCGATGCCACTATCGGACGCCTGGCGACAGCCCGGAGCTGTATCGAGCGGCGCGAGACCCGCCGCATGGCCGGACTCCTGCACAGCGCGGTGATTCTGGTCGCCGAGCTGCGCGGCAGCCTCAACCTGCGGGACGGCGGGCCGCTGGCTCAGAACCTGAGCGAGCTTTACGACTACATGGCGCGCCGGCTGATTCACGCAAATCTGAACAGCGACGCCGCGGCGGTGGCCGAGGTGCAGAGCCTGCTCGGGGAGATCCGTGGTGGCTGGGCGGCCATCGGACCTCAGGCGAGACAGGACGCCGGCAGCTCCGTCGCCGCCGCATAAGACCCGCCGGACGGCTTGCGGCAGCCCGGTCCGCCGGCGACGCCGAAATGCGACATATTTCGCTGCAGGCCTGAGGCCTTCCTGCCAAGGTGGCGTCCATGAGCAGACGCCACGCGCGCGCAATCCCCAGGCCGACCCTTCGCCAGCCCGGTCGATCGTCCCCGGTGTCCGGATCGGCTGCCTTGCAGCAGGCATGGGGGCTCTATTCCAAAGGAGAGCGGGCGCAGGCGGAATCCCTGTGCCGCTCGATTCTCTCGCAGCAGGCGGACGATCCCGGCGCGATGACGCTGCTCGGGATCATGTTGGCGCAGGCCAATCGCCTGACCGAAGCCGCCGAACTGCTCGAGAGCGTCGCGAGGCGGACTCCCCAGGATGCCAGCGCGCACAACAACCACGGCAATGTCCTCCGGTCGCTCGGACGCTACGCCAAAGCCCTCAGCTGCTACGAGCGAGCCGTTTCGATCCTGCCCGATTATGCCGACGCGCACTACAACCGCGGCGTCACACTCCAGGACCTGAGGCAGTACGCTCAGGCGCTGGCGAGTTACGACCGGGCACTCGAGCTGAAGCCGGACTACGCCTCTGCCTGGAACAATCGTGGAGCGGCACTACGCGCGCTCGAGCGCAAGGAAGAGGCGCTTGCCAGCTATGATCGCGCGATTGCGGTGCGGCCCGGCTACGCCGAGGCGCACAACAATCGTGGCGTCGCACTGCAGGAATTGGGTCGGCTGGACGAGGCACTCACCAGCTATGAGCGCGCGCTCGCATTGCGGCCGCAATACGCCGAGGCGCACAACAACCGCGGCAGCGCCCTGCAGAAGCGGCAGCGGCTCGAAGATGCCCTGGCGAGCTACGATCAGGCGCTGACCTGCCAGCTCGATTATCCCGAAGCGCACAACGGGCGGGGCGTCGTGTTGATGAGTCTCGAGCGCTTCGAGGAGGCATTGGCGGGCTTCGACCGCGCGATCGCCGCCAGGCCGGACTACGCCGAGGCATACAGCAATCGAGGCGCAGCGCTTCGAGGGCTGAAGCGCTACCCTGAGGCGCTGGCCAGCTGCCAGCGCGCGGTGGAGATCGATCCCTGGTGCGTCGACGGCTACACCAACCTGGGCTCGATTTTCATCGATCTCAAGAGCTTCAATGACGCGCTGGCTTGCTTCGAGCGCGCCCTGGCCCTCAGGCAGGATGTTCCGGGATACGTGTCCCAGGGCGCCGTGCTGCACGAGCTGAAGCGGTCCGAGGAAGCGGTTGCAAGCTACCAACGCGCATTCGCCATCGATCCGGATGCCGGTTTCGTGCTCGGAACACTGCGGCATCTGCGGATGCAGATCTGCGACTGGGCCGACTACGCAGGCGACGTGGCGCGGATAGCCGAGGGCATCGATCGGGGCCGACAGATAGCGAGACCCTTCAATGTGCTGTCGCTCCTCGACTCTCCCTCGCTACACCGCAAGGCAAGCGAGGCCGCCGTGCAGGAGTTCTGTACGCCGCGCCATCCCCTGCCCCCGATCGTCCGACGTCCACGGCACGACCGCATAAGGGTGGGCTATTTCTCCGCCGACCTGCACAGCCACGCCGTTACCATCCTGACCGCGGAACTCTTCGAGACCCACGATCGCTCGAAGTTCGAGCTCACCGCATTCTCCTTGGCCGCGAACGTCCGCGACGAGACACGCACGCGGATCGAGCCGGCCTTCGATCGCTTTCTCTGGGTCGGCGCGCAATCGGACCGGGAAATCGCGGAGTTGTCGCGGCGCCTGGAAATCGACATCGCAGTCGATCTCGGCGGCTACACGGGCGATGCACGCCCGCGGATCATGGCGCTGCGCGCTGCACCCATCCAGGTCAGCTACCTTGGCTATCTTGGTACGATGGGCGGCGATTTCATGGACTACCTGATCGCCGATCCCATCATCGTTCCCCCCGAGGCGCGCGAGCATTACACCGAGAAACTCGCCTACCTGCCGAGCTATCAGGTCAACGATACGAAACGCGTCATCGCGGACAAGGTATTCACCCGCGAAGAGCTCGGCCTGCCGCCCAGCGGTTTCGTGTTCTGCTGCTTCAATGCGAGCTACAAGATCACGCCGGAGGTCTTCGCCAGCTGGATGAGGATCCTGGCCGCGGTACCGGACAGCGTGCTCTTCCTGGTGGCTGCTAACGCGCTCGCCGAGCGAAACCTCCGCCGGGAGGCGGCATCCCGCGGCATCTCGCCGCAACGACTCGTCTTCGGCGCGCGAGTGGCGCCCGCGGAATATCTGGCTCGATACCGCGCCGCGGATCTGTTCCTCGATACCTCCCCCTACAATGCCGGCACGACGGCGAGCGATGCGCTTTGGGTGGGGCTCCCGGTGCTCACCTGCATCGGAGAATCCTTCGCCGCCCGCGTCGCCGCCAGCGTGCTCACGGCCGCCGGGCTGCCCGAGCTCATCACTCATGAGCGGTCGCAATACGAGCGGCTCGCGATCGAGCTCGCCACACAGCCTGAGCGCCTCGATGCGCTGCGTCGCAAGCTGGCAGGCGTCCGAGCGAGCTGTGCGCTCTTCGACACGCCCACGATGACGAGGAACCTCGAGGAGCTCTACACCCGGATGTACGAGCGCCACCTCGCCGGCCTCGCGCCCGAGCATCTGCCGCCCCACTGTGGCTGAAACAGCAGCAGGACGATCCGTGCCGGAACCGAAGCTCTATCAAATCTACTACTCGGAGAAGTCGCGAACGCAGCTCGACCCGGGATTCATCCCGCTCGACAACGCCGCGAACGAGCGGCCGGACTGGCGGGAATACTGGCCCATCCGGCGCTTTCTACTCGAGAGTCACGATCTCGATCCAGACACCTACTACGGCTTCTTCTCGCCCAAGTTCGGGCAGAAAACCGGGCTGAACGCCGCCGCGGCCCGAGCCTTCATCGAGCAGCACGGCGCGGGGGCGGATGTGATCGCCTTCTCCCCGTTCTTCGATCAGATCGCCTTTCCGCTCAGCATCATGGAGCAGGCCATCGGCGCTCATGGGGAGTGCCTCGATGCGCTGCAGCAGTGCGCCACCCTGGTCGCTCCCGGCTTTCAGGTCGCGCGCAGCGTCACCACGACAGGCAACACGATCTACTGCAACTTCTTCGCCGCCAAGCCGAGCTTCTGGTCCGAGTGGCTGCGACAATGCGAGCGGATCTTCCAGCTGGCGGAAGAAGCCCTCACGCCGCTCGGCATCGAGCTGAATCGTCCGGTGACGCATGGCGCCGGGACCGCGCCGCTGAAAGTCTTCGTGATCGAGCGGGTTGCGACTCTCTTGCTTTGGGCGCAGCGGCGCTGGGTCGTCAAAGCCTACGATCCGGCGTCGATGCCGCTTTCGCCTGCGAACGTGGCGAAGCTGCTGAGCATCGCCGACTTCTCGATACTGGACGCGCTCAAGATCGCCTACGAGCAAACCGGCTTCGAGCGGCTCCTCTCCATGTATGCGCAGTTGCGGGGTCGAGTGCTGCAGCGCCCGGCAGGCACCGATCCCGCACCAGTGCCGGGTCCACGCACAGCGGCAGCAGCCGAGCCCCAAAAAATACGCATCGTCTGCGCCACTCGAAAAGGCCGGGAAGCATTCTTCGCCGAGACCGCTCTCGGCAGGTCACTGTCGCTCTACCGTCCCCCGGCAGTGGAGATACGGCTGTTTCCCGAGAACGACCGCGGTCTGCCGGCGCTCTACAACCGGGCGATCGACGAGTCGGCCAAAGACAGCGCGGCGCTCCTCTTCATGCATGACGACCTTCATCTCTGCGACTACCATTGGGCGGACAAAGTGCGGCAGGGTCTCGCAGCCTTCGATGTCATCGGACTCGCCGGCAACCGCCGCCGGGTCCCGCGGCAGCCCGGATGGCTGTTCCTCGACGAACGGTTGACCCCCGATAACCGGGAGAATCTCAGCGGCGCGGTGGGCCACGGCCGCGGGCTACCCTTGGATACGATCGACGTGTTCGGACCGTCCGGGCAACCTGTCAAGCTGCTCGACGGTCTATTCCTCGCGGTGAGCAGTGAGACTCTGAGGGCGAAGTCCCTACGCTTCGACGAACGTTTCGACTTCCATTTCTACGACGTCGATTTCTGCCGGCAGGCTGAGAAAGCGGGACTGCGGCTCGGGACCTGGCCGATCTCGGTCGTGCACGAGAGCTCCGGCAGTTTCGTGAATGATGCATGGCGGCGAAGCTACGAGGCTTATCTGGATAAGTGGGGAGAGTGAAACCTCATGACCGTCGGAGTCACCCCTGAACGATGATGATCAACTCAAGGCCGTCAACGCGATCCTGCGGCAGCTCCTAAACCCTCCAGCCGACTTCGGCGCATACACCGATCTCGGTCGGGGAATACTCCGCGGGAACGACTGACGTGACGCGAGGAGGGGCCCCGGCGCTGACCTAAGCGCCGGCAGCCATCGACGGTCCCGGCAGGCAGAGCACGAATTTGGGCGGCGCGCTGCGCGTGGCGTCGGCGGATACATGAACGCCCCAGGCCCGCAGTAGACCGACCAGACCCGCCTGGTAGATGAAGCTGCCGCCGCCCGGCCCGCAGGGGACGACATTGGGCACCATCTCACAAGCTTCGAGGGCTCTTCTCACCTTCAGTCCCTCCGCGATCGCGAACGCCATCGACTGATTGCCTATGAACACCTGCGACGAGCAGATGGCCTGCGCAAGATCGCTGGCCGTGGCGCAGCGATGATACGCAAGCCCCGCGAGCCCATGCCGAAGCCTGAAGTCCTCGTACTCATCCGGCAGCCCGACAAAACGTACACCATCGACCTTCGCGAGGAAGGAATAGTTGATGGCGGCATTGCGGTACCGCTTCGAAATGCCTACGGTCACCGGCCAAGCGGGCTGCTTCGGGGCGTCGAGCCAGGCGACGCTGACGTCCAGAGGTATCCCATAGAACTTGCCAGGGTAGTCAGCAATGTTGCCGGCTGACAGGTTCATGCCGGTGGCGAATCGATACGGATCGAGCCGGACCGCATCGGCTGGGATCTCGGCCTCGGGCACAAAGTAAACCTCGTTGATGTACGGCTGCAGCATCAGAAACGGTCGAATGAATTCGACCGCGGCGCTCGACATCAGGTATTGCCCACCGTTCGGATGAACGAGGCCGGGCGCAAGTCGCGCGGGCCGATCCCTTGGGATGTAGAGGTCGACGAGACACGAGTTTGAGGAAGCAATTTGGCGAGCCAGCGCCATGCCGTAGATAATGTCGCCCGAGTGTCCACCGTGGGACGCGCTGATAACTTTCATCCGTGCACGCTCATTTCGCGGTGGGCTCGATGTGCTTGGCGCAGGGATCGCTCTCATGCACATAAAGGCAATCGTTCTTCACCGGGAACGATCGGTACCCGTGCTCCGCGAAGAACGAGTGAATGCCCGCCGCGTCGGACTTTAACAGCTCAACGTAGCAGATCGGCCTCAGCCGCGCGATGACATCCCGGGCACCCTGCAGCGCCTCGAGCTCCATGCCCTCGACGTCGATCTTGAGAAGGTCCAGGCGCGGCAGGCACAAACTGTCCAGCGTCATCAACCTGACATCGACCATGGACGTTTCCGAGTAATCGACCTTCTGGCCGATACTCTCGTTCGTCGCCCGCCTCAGCTCCAGACTGCCGAATGAGGCATTCGCGGTGTAGTCCAGAACGGGGATCTTCATCGATCCGTCTGTCTCGCCGGCCGCGGCCAGGAGAGCCCGCGCATTCAGGCAATTGTTGATGATGATGTTGCCGGTCAGGGCGTAGTAAATGAGTTCCTGGGCCTCGATCGCGATCACCCTGCCCCACCCGGTCATGTGGCGGGCCAGCTCGATCGTGAATACGCCGATATTGGCGCCGCAATCGACAGCCTGTACGCCGTCGCCGTTATAGTGCCGCCGAAGAGCCGCCAGACCCTTGAGCACCGTCACCTGATCGAGGTCATAACGGGAGAAGCGCAGGAGCTGCGAGCCGACTCCGAATTCTCCTCCGTCCTCAGCCTTCCATCGGTCGTTCACATTGACGATCATCGTGCCATGATCGGTCGTGACGAGCGCGAAGGCGGCCGCGCGAGGATTGCTGAGGTTCATGGGCCCTAGGCGCTTGGCGGACGATTTGAATTATTACGCATTGTGGGCCAGACGGCCCGCTGCGGCTGAGACGCGATGCTCAAAACGGGCGCATTCCACAGCCTGCACCGTCTCGTCCTCATAGATCCGTGCCAGTGGCACCCGAAGATCAATCGAGCGCAGCTCAAGCACGGAGTTCCGTTATTCGAGCATCATCGGCTCCCAGTTGCCCTCTCGCCGAAACACCGGGCACGGTCGCATCTTCACAACCTCCGCACGTTATGAACAACCTCAGTTCACGCAGGGCTCGTCGGCTGCACGTTGGGGATTCGATGCTGAAGAGCACTTCGCGTTGAGCTCACCCGAAGTCGATCTCCCGTCCCTGCGCCAGCCAGTCGGCGTAGCGCAATGCCGCCAGAATGTCCTGGCGCTTTAGGTACGGGTGTTCGGCAAGCAACTGGTCAATCGTGCGGCCGGCACCTGATCTGTCCGACGATCATGCTGACGGTCACGCGCAGGCCGCGAATGCACGGCTTGCCGCCCATCACCTGCGGGCTTTGACTGATGCGATTTAGGTAAATCATGGCTCGCGTCTATTCTGGGTTGCTGCTGCTGGTGACCTTTGGCCACCGCGCACCGGCGCAGTGACGTACGAGCGAGTCACCCTCCAAATCCCATAATCCATTGTTTTTACAAGTTTTATCCTTTATTCTGAGTATTCGGGTATATAAAGGATAATTCCTTTGATATCAACCTCTTACGATATCGACGATGAGGGCTTGCGCCTGCTGGCCAATCTCGAGCAGCACTACGCGGGCTGGGTCGAGGCGGCTCGCGTGGCCTTGCCCGGTCGCCTCACATGGAAAACCGTGAGTGGACGCGAGTACTTGTACCGCATTGTCAACGGACGCGGGGACGGACGCTCGCTGGGTCCCCGCTCCGCGGAAACGGAAGGCCTGTACGAGGCCGCCGTCATGGCGCGACGGAGCGCCGGTAATTTGTGGTCCTTGTTGACGCGGGAAGGCGCGCTGTACCGCGCCCTGCGTCTGCCACGGATCTCATCGGCTGCGGCGCAGTTGCTCCGCGAGTTCGATCTTCATGGATTGCTGGGCGATACCCTGATGGTCGTTGGTACCAATGCGATTGCGGCGTACGAGATCGAGGCGCGCTCTCGCTTTGCCACGGCGGCAGGAGTCGACAGCACGCTGGACTTCGATTTGGCCTGGGTGGCCACGGAAGCCCGCCAAACGACTTTATCCTCCATAGGGGCGGCTCCGCGAACCCTCCTCGATGTCATGAAGCGCGTGGACCCTACGTATACGGTCAACACGGAGCGTACGTTCCAAGCCCGGAACGCCAGCGGCTACGAAGTGGAGCTGTTGATGCCCAAGTGCCTGGAAGGGACCCGTCCTCGCGCGGAACAGCTAAGCCCCGTGGGTTTGCCGGAGCAAGATTGGTTGCTGCCGGGGCGCCGCGTAGAGCATGTAGTCTGCGGTCTCGATGGACTTCCGACTAGAATCGTAGCGCCCGACCCACGGTGGTTCGCTTTGCAAAAGCTGTGGCTCGCCGAAAAACCCGGGCGAAATCCGTTGAAAAGCCCGAAGGACAGAAAACAGGGCGAGCTGCTCCTCACCGCGATCGCGGAACGGATGCCGCACTATGCTCTCGACGAGGAGTTCCGCGCCGAGCTACCCGAGCCTCTCAGAAGGCATCTCGACGCGTGGCAGCCGCGATCGCGCCCTTAGCCCACGAACCGCCGGGCGTTCCTGAATAGCCGCATCCAACCGCTGTACTCCCCGGCATCACGCGGGCGCCAGGAGTTCTGGATGTAGCGGAAGGACCGCTCCGGGTGCGGCATCGTGATGGTCACGCGGCCATCGAGGTTGCTGAGCGCCGCGATTCCGAAGGGCGAGCCGCTGGGATTGGCGGGATAGCGG
>DASVWT010000063.1:0-8820 GCA_036393055.1 Steroidobacteraceae bacterium | reverse complement strand
TCGGACCTGGTGCTGGGCCTGAAGTGCGGCGGCTCGGACGCATTCAGCGGCCTCACGGCCAATCCTCTGGTGGGCCGCATCAGCAGCGAGCTCGCGCGCGCGGGCGGCACGCCCATCCTGACGGAGATCCCCGAGACCTTCGGCGCCGAGCAGCTGCTGATGGCGCGGGCCGTGGACCGGGAGGTGTTCGAGGCCGTGGGCACGCTGGTGAACGACTTCAAACACTACTTCACGGCCGCCGGACAGCCGGTGTCGGAGAACCCCTCTCCAGGCAACCTGGCCGGAGGCATCACCACGCTCGAGGAAAAATCGCTCGGAGCGGTGCAGAAGGCGGGCGAGGCGCCCCTGACGCAGGTCTTGCGTTATGGCGAGCGGGTTCACCGTCCCGGACTGGCGCTGCTCGAGGCGCCTGGCAACGATGCCGTCTCCGGCACCGCCCTGGCCGCGGCCGGCGCCACACTGCTACTCTTCACCACGGGGCGGGGTACACCGCTCGGGTTCCCGGCGCCGACGCTGAAGATCTCGACCAACACCCCGCTCGCGCAGGCAAAGCCGCGGTGGATCGATTTCGATGCGGGCACGCTGCTGGCAGGCGCAGGGATGGAGGAGCGCAGCCGGGCACTGCTCGATCTGATCGTCGCGACCGCCTCCGGCCAGCAGACCTGCGCCGAGCGCAACGGCGAGCGCGAGCTCGCCATCTGGAAGACTGGAGTGACACTTTGACAGAAGGCCGGACGGCGAGCGCCGCCAGTTCCGATCCAAGCGGTGGCCTCGTGCGCCTCGGCGAGCGCACGCTGGATCGTGCATCGCGGCAGCTCATTCGTCCGGGCTACCAGCGGTCGCGGACGCGTATCGGCACGGTGCACTTCGGGCCGGGCGCGTTCCACCGCGCGCACCAGGCGTACTATTTCGACCGCCTGCTCGAGAACGATCCGACCCGCGCCGTGTGCGCGGTCTCCCTCAAGACAGCCTCGCTTCGCGACGCCCTCGCGCCGCAGGACGGCCTCTACACGCTGGTGGAGCTCGACGAGGCGCCGACGATGCGCGTCCTCGGGTGCCTTCGCGAGCTGCTGGTCGCCTCCGAGAGCCCCGCCGCCGTCAGTGACCGCCTGTGTGACCCCGATGTCTCGGTGGTCACCATGACGGTGACGGAGAAGGGCTATTGCCTCGACGGCGCCGGCGGGCTCGATTTCGCGCACCAGGACATCGCGCACGATCTGAGCCGCCCCGACGCGCCGCGCAGCCTCATCGGCTGGCTGGTGCGCGGTCTGGAGCTGCGGCGCGAGCGCGGCCTTGCGCCGTATCTCGTGGTCTGCTGCGACAATCTCGCCGACAACGGCCCGACGCTGCGTCGCGCCGTGTTGGCTTTCGCGCAGCGGCGGGACGCCGGTCTTGCCGCCTGGATCGAGAAGGACGCGCTCTTTCCGCGCACCATGGTCGACAGCATCACCCCCGCTACCGACCAGGCGTTGCGGCAGCGCGTCGCTGCGGCGATTGGCCTGGAGGACGCCTGGCCGGTGCAGCGCGAGCGATTCGTGCAATGGGTCATCGAGGAAGTCGACTTTCCCGCGCAGCCCGATTGGACGTCCGTCGGCGTGACGGTCAGCCGGGATGTGACGGCGTACGAGCGCGCGAAGCTTCGCCTGTTGAACGGCGCGCACTCCACCCTCGCCTACGTCGGCCTCCTGGCGGAGCTGGAGACCGTCGCGCAAGCCATGGCGCAGCCGGCCCTGCGGGCGTTCGTCGAGCGCATGATGATCGAAGACATCGAGCCGACGCTGAGCGTGCCGCAACCCGGCGCCCTCGCCGCCTACCGTCAATCCATCCTGCGCCGGTTCGAGAACCCGGCCATGCGACACCAGCTGGCGCAGATCGCGTGGGACGGCTCACAGAAGCTGCCGATCCGGATCATGGGGACGATAGCGGATGCGCTGCGCGCAGGGCGCACGCCCGCCAGGCTGGCAGTGCCGATCGCGGCGTGGATGCACTTCGTCCGTGCGCGGGCTCGGGACGGAATCGACATCGTCGATCCTTTGGCCGCGCAACTGGCAACGCTCGGCCGGCAGCAGACCGGCGCCGCAGCCCATGACCTGCCGTTGTTCTTCGCCCTGCCTGGCGTGTTCCCGGCCGCTCTGACGCAGCAGTCACGGTTCACGCACGCACTGAGCGAGGCATACGAAGCCATCGCCTCTCGAGGCGCACTCGCCGCCATCAGCGCGGCAACCACGATCGCCGGAGCAGGAGCGACAGAATAATGAGCGCAACCCCGGCGGTACGAGCGGACGCCGCGGCCGAGCGTGTCGGCCGGTTCCGCTGGGTCATCTGCGGACTGCTGTTCGCAGCCACCGCACTCAACTATGTCGATCGGCAGATCATCGGCATCCTCGAGCCGACCCTCGCGCACAAGTATCACTGGACAGAGATCGACTACAGCAACATCGTCTTTGCCTTCCAGCTCGCCTATGCCGTCGGTTACATCGTCTTCGGCAAGCTGATCGACAAGATAGGGGCGCGCGCGGGCTACGCGCTCGCCGTGGCGATCTGGACGGTGGCGCACGTCGCACATGCGTGGGCAAGCTCGCTGACGGACTTCATAGTCGCGCGCTTCGCCATCGGCCTCGGGGAGTCCGGCAACTTCCCGGCGGGCCTGAAGGCGGTGGCGGAATGGTTCCCGAAGCGAGAGCGGGCGCTGGCGACGGGCATCTTCAACGCCGGCGCCAACGTAGGCGCCATAGTCACGCCGCTCATTGTGCCGGTCATCACCCTCACGTTCGGCTGGCGGGCGACCTTCCTCATCACGGGCAGCTTCACCGTGATCTGGCTGGTCGTGTGGCTGGCAGTCTACCGCCCACCGCGGCAGCATCGGCGGCTCGGTGCGGCTGAGCTGGCCGTCATCGAGAGCGATCCGCCGGACACTGTAGTATCGGTCCCCTGGACGAGGCTGCTGACGGTGCGCGAGACGTGGGCGTACGCGCTCGGCAAGTTCCTCACCGATCCGGTCTGGTGGATGTGGCTCTTCTGGCTGCCCGACTTCCTGGTCAAGCGCCACCACCTCGACCTGAAGACTTTCGGGCCGCCGCTCGTCGCCATCTACGTCATGTCGGACGTCGGCAGCATCGCGGGCGGATGGATGTCGTCACGGCTGCTGCGCGCGGGCTACTCGCTGAATGCATCGCGCAAGCTCGCCATGCTGCTCTGCGCGGTGCTGGTCCTGCCGGTCTTCGGCGTCGCCTATGTCAACAGTCTCTGGGGGGCAGTGGCGATCGTGGGCCTTGCAACCGCGGCGCACCAGGGCTTCTCCTGCAACCTCTTCACCCTGCCCTCCGACGTCTTCCCGCGCCGGGCAGTCGGGTCACTGATCGGGATAGGCGGCACCGCCGGGGCAATCGGCGGCATGATGCTCGCCAAGTACGCCGGCTGGGTGCTGGACCGGCTGGGTACGTTCAAGCCACTGTTCGTCTTCGCGGGCTGCGCCTACCTCCTGGCGCTGCTCGTCGTCCACCTGCTCTCGCCGCGACTCGCGCCCGCGCGCGTGGAGTGAGCTCGGCTGCGGCCCCGCATCACTCCAGATGCATGGAATGCAGCGCCACGGTGATGGCGATGCCGAGGATGGCGGCCACGCCCGCGAGCGTCGTACCGGCTATCCAGCACAACACCGCGACCTTCCTTTCCAAGGACCCAACTTTCCTTTCCAGGGATCCGACCCTCCCTTCCAAGGACCCAACTTTCCCGTCCAGGGACCCGACCTTCCCTTCCAGGGATCCGACTCTCCCGTCCAGGGAACCAATTTTCCCTTCCAGGGATACGACTTTCCCTTCCAGGGATACGACTTTCCCGTCCAGGGATACGACTTTCCCGTCCAGGGTCCCGTTCCTCCCGTCCATGCCACCGATCTTTACCTCCAACGATCCTAGCTTGGCGCCGAGATCGGCCCGAACGGACTGAATCTCCGCCTGCAGCTCGCTTTTCACGACCAGGAGGTCTTCCCGAGTCGCGAGATTTCCGCCGGTATTTTCCGCCAGGACGCGAGCCAACGCCCTGGCTCGCGTCGCCTCGAAACCGGCCTCGCGCTCCAGTTGTTCCGCCAGCTTCAGCGTATCGTAAATCATCGCGGTGGCCATCGCGCCATACCTGCCATTGTAGCCTTGAACCCACGCCAAATAGACCTGGGCGTGGGAAAGTACCGTAGTCAACGGACGGCTAATTGGCCATGCGCTTTGCGTGCGCGTTTGTTGATATACGCGGCGTAAGAGCGGCTACGACCCCCTTTCAGGGGTCTGCTATCGCCCGGCGCACTTCAGCACCGGCGAGCCCGCCGGCAGCTCTTCCAGCTTCTTGACGGTGTACTCGTAGCCAGCCTGGATGGCGCGGTCGAAGGCGTTCCAGTTGAGCATGTCGACTTCGGCGAGCGGCGGCTGGAGGATCAGGTCAGACTGCGCACGATGGGCAACGGTGCTCGCGGCGCTGTTGACCATGCCGGCGCGCCAGAGGATCTGGAAGATGGTGGGGCATTGCCGCCGCGCCTTCATCCAGCGCAGCAGCTGCCAGGGAAGAGGCACGTCGATGTCGTCGCTCTTCGCCGTGAACGCCCGGTCGGCGCCGACATCGCAGCCGATCACCGGCCCGCGGCCGAGATCGCGCATGGCATCGACCGGCAGATTGTTCATTGCGCCGCCGTCTACCAACACTTCCCCGTGATGGAGGACGGGCGGAAGGACGCCGGGAACGGCGACCGAGGCACGTAGCCAGCGCCATAAGGTGCCGCGGCGGTGCACCACGGTGTGACCGGTGGTCAGGTTGGATGAGACGCAGAAAAAATCCAGCGGCAAGTCTTCAATGGTTAGGTCGCCGAAGGCTTCGTAGAGCCGTGTGCTCACTTTCCGGCCCGAGGCGAGCGATACGAAGGGCAAGGTGTAGTCGCGCAGCGGCCTGGAATCAACGAAGGCGCGCCGGAAGCGCTGCGTCAGCTCATCGATGCTCCATCGCAGCGCGACGCCGGCGCCGAGGATGGCGCCCATGCTGGTACCACCCACCAGGTCCACCGGAATGCCGGCCTCGCGCAGCGCCTTGACCACTCCGATGTGCGCAAACCCCCGCGCGCCGCCTCCAGACAACACCAATCCGACCCCGCGACCCGTCAACACTCGCGCGAGGCGCGAATAATCATCGGCAGACTGCACGTGATGATGGGGCACCTCCGGCAGGTCCGCGAGCCAGCGCGCCGCGGCGCCGGTCTCGAGCGTGCTGTCGTGCAGCAGCACAAGCTCGGAGCGCTGCGGAGCCATGCTGTGATCATGAGGCCAGCGCAGCGCGGCCCAGCTGCCGGCGGGACTCTCCGCGCGCGCGAGGAGCAGCAGCGCATCCGCCTGGCGCACGCAGAGTTTGGTCCATCGGTCCGGCGTCGGATCGGCGACATAGACGACGTAGTCGTTCGCGGCTTCGATGTTGTTGAACCATTGGCTGGTGTGCGTCTTGGCGCGCACGCTCCAGACCAGCTCGGCGCGACCGAGCTCCCCGAGCGCCTTGACCAGCCTGCTCGCGAACCCGCCGAAGTCCACTTCCATGCTCTGCGGCAGAATGGTGAACGTGCACGCGCCGCGGCCGTGGGCGGCAGCCAGCGGAGACTGCGATTGCGCCAGTCGATCCACGGTGAGGCGCGCGATCCGCAGCATCGCTTCCGGCTGGCCGCGCAGCACTTCGTTGAATGCTTTCGCAGAGATCCGGGCGAGCTCCGTGTCGCGCAGCGCAACGACGTCCGCGCTACGCGGCCGACCGGAGATCAGCCCCATCTCCCCCACCATGTCGCCCGCCGCGATCCGCGCAAGGAAGCGCCGCCTGATGGGGTCGGCGGAGATGGCGCCCAGACAACCGCTGATCACGACATAGAGCGCATCGGGCGGATCGCCGGCCGAAAAGAGCTTCGCGCCACCGGGCAGCGACAGCCATTCGACAGCCGACGCGATCTGCCGCAGCAACGCCGGATCGAGGCCGCTGAAGATCGGCATCTCCCCGAGCAGCGCGCCTACGTCGGAGCGCAGCGTCGCGGTTTCTTCGAAGGGATTGCCGTCCATTCGATGCTCTCTACCGCGCGCCGCGTCCGCCTAGTTGAGGTAGTCGTGCAGGAACAACTCCGTATCCTGCAGCACCGTCAAGCGGGTTTCGGACCGGGCCAGCGAGTCATCGTCGCCCGGGAGCTTGATCAGCGTCACGCGCTTACCCTGGTCCCGCAACGCATTTGCCATTGCCTCCGACTGGCTAAAGGGAACCTCAGCGTCCTCCGTCGCGTGCAGCAGCAACACGGGCGACGTGATGTCGGCTGCCGCATTGACGGGCGAGTGATCCATAACGTTCCGATCCAAGGGAGTGCCGACCTCCCGAACCCAGGCGACCGCATTGTCGGCTTGCTTGCCGCGAGCATCGCGTTCCTGCTGATAGGAGAGAAATCCCGGTAAATCGGCGATGCCGTTGATGCTGATCGCGCACGCATACAGCCCGGGGGTGAAAGCGACGCCTGCCAACGCCACGTAGCCGCCATAGCCGGCGCCTACGATGCAGATTCGATGCGGATCTGCGATGCCCTGGCTGATCATCGCGTGGACGCCATCCGTCACATCATCCTGCATCAATCCGCCCCATTGCCGGAGGCCTGCGCGCTCGAATGTCCCGCCAAACCCCGCGGACCCCCGGAACTGCGGCTGCAGGACCGCATAGCCTCGGGACGCCAGGAACTGGGCGAACCAGTTGAAAACGGGATAGTCGCGATCGCGCGGTCCGCCGTGCGGCAACACGACCATCCGCAGGTCCCTGGGGGCAGCTCCCGGGGGGAGCGTCAGGTAAGCCGGGATCGTAGTCCCGTCGCGAGCCTTATAGGTGATGCTCTGTACCGTCCCGAGCGTTGCGTTATCGAGAGCGGGATAGGCCTCGCCGATGATGTCGGCGCGGTGGGATTTGAAATCGACCAGATAGTAGACCGGCGGATGCGACGAGTCCTGCACTTGCACCACCAGGCGGCTGCCATCCTCCGAGCGGCTGGATATGGTGATGTTGCGGCCCGGAAAAGCGTGTCCAACGGACTCAAACCGCAGCTTCGCCGCGGAATCGATCCACAGGTATCTCGGATCGGGTCCGCTCAATCTCGCGGCTGTTGGCGCTCCCGAATAGCTATCGGAAAGGACGCGCAGGACATCCGCGGCGGGATCCGACAGGAGATCCTTCATTCCGGAACCGTCGAGGGCGATAGCCCAGATTCCGATCCGCCCATCGTTGCGCGGCCCTGTGGCGATCGCCGTTTTACCGTCCGGGCTTACACTCCAGAGGACCAATGGCTGCCCGTCGCGCTTGTAAATGGGCTTCCAGTCCTTCCCGGACCTGACTTCGATCGAAAACTGCTTCTGTTCCGGCTTCCACACGGAGCGCGCGACCGGCTGACCCTGAGAATCGACTACCCAGCCGTCAGTGAAGGCACCTCCCCGGCCGATGATGGTGCCCATCCCCGTACGAGTATCAACCTGAAAAAGCTCAGCGACCCATCCCAGCTCCGCACGACCGCCCGTCAGGCGTGTTCCGATCGGCGTCGCGACCGCATCATTCCCAGAGTAATCCATCGTGGCCATGATGACGGTATGCGGCTGCCCCGCGTGCGATGAGATGAGCGTGGCTCCCGTGACGAGGTATCTTGCTGTTCCGCCGCCCATCAACAGCATCCGACTGTCGCCACTCCCGACATCGACGGCCAGAGTGCGGAAGTATTCGTATGGCGGCACGCCCGGATACTTGCGCACGTTGCTCAGGTTGACCAGGAGAGTACCGTCATCCGACCACACGAGCGAGCGCAGCATCATCTTCGGATCGATGCTCAATGTCCGGCGGAAGGCTTTTGCCGCAAGGTCGAATATAACGACCTTGGCGTGCGGCCCGCTGTTGTCGCACCAGGCGACGAGCTGAGCATCAGGACTCAGCTGGACATCGCTGACCTGCGGCAATGCGGCGAACGTCGCGGCGGGAATCTCCGGCGCCGCATGTGCGAAGGCTCCCAATAACAGTGCCAGCATGAGCCCCGAGCAAGCCGAAACTCTTAGCATGCTTTCGACCTCCCTCAAGCGTGCTTGCGCACGTCTCTAAATTCTTCACAACAACCGCTTCGGCGATCATACCTGCTTCGGCGTCAGTATAGCCCGGGCCGCCGCGGGCGGTCCTCAGCGCTCCAGAATGGCCGTGACGCCCATCCCACCCGCCGTACACACCGAGATCAGCCCTCGCCTGGCGGCAGGGTCGCCGGCGAGGAGCTTCGCGAGGGTGGCGACGATGCGAGTGCCGGTGGCGGCGAAGGGGTGGCCGATCGCGACACTGCCGCCCTTTACGTTCAGACGGGAGCGGTCGATGGCGCCGAGCGGCGCCTCCAGACCGAGCACTTCACGGCAATATTCCGCTGACTGCCAGGCCGCCAGGGTACAAAGTACCTGCGCCGCGAACGCCTCGTGGATCTCGTAGTAATCGAAATCCTGCAGCGCGAGCCCGGCATCGCGCAGCATCGCGGGCACCGCATGGGCGGGCGCCATGAGCAGACCCTCATTGCCGCTCGCGAAATCGACCGCCCACACCTTGCCGTAGCGCAGCCAGGCGAGCACCGGCAGGCCCCTGCGCGCGGCCCACTCCTCTGAGGCCAGCAGCACGGCGCTGGCGCCATCGGTCAGCGGAGTGCTGTTGCCGGCGGTGAGGGTGCCGTCGCGCGGATCGAAGCTGGCGCGCAGCCGGGAGAGCTTCTCGAGCGAGGTGTCGGGGCGGACGTTGTTGTCCGTCTTCAGGCCCATGAACGGCACG
>DASVWT010000062.1:0-5701 GCA_036393055.1 Steroidobacteraceae bacterium | reverse complement strand
CACATCGTGCATGCGCATCAGCAGGCCCATCAGCGTGGTCTTGCCCGCGCCGCTCGGGCCGACCAGGCCCACGCGCTGGCCGGGCGGGATATACAGCTCGAAGTCGCTGACGATGTTGCGCGATCCGCGCCCGCGGCCTCGCGGCTCGTAGGCGAAGGCGATCCGCTCGAAGTGGATGGCGCCGCGGCTGACCTGCAGGTTCGCCGCTCCCGGCTGATCGCTGACCGTCGCCGGCACGATCAGAGTCTGGATGCTCTCGCGCGCGGAGCCCAGCTGGTCGTAGAAGTCCGGAATGCGCTGGCCCAGGTTATAGGCCGTCTGCAGCAGGGAGCCGGTGAGCGCGGTCACCATCACGAAGTCCCCCGCCGTCATGCGGCCGTTCACCCATCCATACAGCGCGCCGCCCACGAATCCGAGCCACATCAGGATGTCCATGACGTATTGCGAGCATCGCAGGCGCACCACGGAACGATACAGCGCCATGCGCCGCTCCCGCTCCTCGCCCGTGTAGCGGGTCAGCTCGCGATCCTCGAGCGCCTGATTGGCGAAGCAGAAGACGTTGCGGACATTGGTGATGACATCCACGATCCGGCCGGTCACGGCGGCGCGTGTCTCGTTGTTCGTAGCTGCGCGCCGGGCGCATTCGCGGCCGAGCAGCAGGCTGCCGCTGAAGTACAGCGCGATGCCGAGCCCCGCAGCGGCGCAGAATGCGGGGCTGGCAATATAGAAATAGGCCGCGACGAAGACGAAGAACATTGCGCCCGGGATGAAGTCGAACACCGTCATGTCGAACAGCATCAGCATCTGGTCGGGCAGCATCACGGCGCGATGCGCGATCTTTCCGGAGAGCGTGCTCTCGAAGTAGGCGGGCGAGAGGCGCTGCGCGTAGGCGAACACTTCCTCCTTGATGCGGATCAGCATGGGCGAGCGGGTGTGATAGGAGCAGAACCACATGGCCGCATCGCAGAAGAATCGCGCCCCCACCAGTGCTGCGAACAGCACGAACGGCCCCGTCAGCGCCCGGCCCGCCTGATGCACGGGTCCGTGCAGACTGAGCACCGTGTCGGTCAGCTGCTTGGTGGCGAAGGCGATGGAGGCGAATATCGCCCGCCCGAGCACCGGGAATGCGAGCAATCCCAGGCAGCCCCAGAGAAACTGCCTGGCGAAGTGCAGGAAGAATCGATCGAGGCGGTTGGGCAGGGCCGGGGCGTTCATGCGGGAGCGTCAGGGCAGCGGTGCGCCGCTGCGGCGGCTCGGTGGAGCGGAGACACCCTGTCTTCGCTTCCATGAGAGCCTATTCGCTCCCGGTGCCGGCCGGCAAGCCCGGGCTCGAGGATTGTGGCGAGCTTCTCCCTTCGGCTCGCCTCGAGACCGGATCAGGCGGCCCTGGCCATCTCGGTGACCTGCTCCCAGGTGGTGGCGCGGAAGCTACGCCGTGAGCTCATGCGCTCCAGCCAAACCGGCAGATTGGGGCGCCCGGCGGCCAATGCCTCCCACTCGGGCGTCTGGGCCAGCAAATCCATCTGCGAGGCGACAACCATGTCGGCAAGGGAAACCTGAGCGCCGGCAAGGTAGTCGTTGCCGCCGAGGAGCCGGGATATCTCCGCCAGTACCCCGTGCGCTCGCGGCATCGCTTCGGCGACCGCGGCCTCGTCAGCCGGCAATCCCAGCAGGCGCGGGCGCACGATGCGCTGGAAGCCGATGACATTGTTGACGCCCTGGTGCAGATACCAGTCGCAGATGCCGAGCATCTGGTCCATCCGCGCCGCGGCTCTGGGATCCGCGGGCGTGAGCGGCGGGGAGGGCAACACGCGATCGATGTAGCGCAGGATCGCTTGCGTCTCGTACAGCCTGAAGCCCTCATGCTCCAGCACGGGTACGCGGCCGAACGGGTGCATGGAAAGGTACGGCTGACTCTTCATGGAGCGCGGATCGACCGGCGCGAAGCGGAAGCTCGCATCCTTCTCCATCAGCGTTGCGAGAACCGCGCGTCCGAAAGGGCTCCCCGGAATGCTATGGACGACCAGGCTCGGCATGATTCGACTCCTCATTGATGATCATCGGTGTAGCACGCGAAATGCCCCATGAAAGTGGGCCATCCGCCCCTGAGCTTCCCTGAGTAGTCCTCGGCATCGGCGCCGTAGCGCTCGAGGTTCCGATGCTCGAGCGTCACGCGCGTGCCGCCGCCGGCCAACGCCGCGAAGCTCAACTCCACCTCGGTCAGGAAATCCGGGTCATAACGCCACTGCGCGTCGAGCTGCCAGCCGAGCAGCACCCGGCCCGGCGGCTCCCAGGCTAGCACCCGGCCCCATTGGACCTCGTTGCCCTCGATGTCGCGCTCATACCAGCGCCCGCCCGGGCGGGGCTCGACCACGACGTCCGCATGCGGCTTGGGCGCCAGCGTCTTCCCCTTCGGCCACCACTTGCCCATCTGTGAGGTGAAGAGCTCGAAGGCGCGCGCCGGTGGCGCTTTCACTTCGACGCTGTGGACCACGGGGGCGATGCTCATCTGTCGAGCTCCTCTTCATGTTGTTGGTCGGCGAACTGCCTGAAGGCGTCGAGCGCCGACGCCCAATGTGAGTCCAGCCAGCGGCGCATCGCGCCGATGCCGCGCGGATCGAGGCTGTAGATGCGGCGCGTGCCCTGGGAGATCTCGCGCACCAGTCCTGCCTGCTTCAAGACCTTCAGGTGCTGCGAGACCGCCGGGCGGCTCACCGGCAGGCCGCGCGCAAGATCCACGACGGCGGACGGTTGCGCAGCCAACCGCTCGAAGATCTCCCGGCGGGTGGGATCTCCGAGCGCACCGAGGCTTTCCAGGGCGCCGCTTTTGTAAGCCATGGCTTACGGTAAGCCATGGCTTACTAAGATGTCAAGCGCCCTCCTTCGCAGTTTCGCGAGCGCTCAGCTACTCGGCTTGTCGACCGCGCCTCCCGCTTCTGCCCAATCCTTGAAGGCGCCGAGGTTATAGACCTGCGCATAGCCCATTTCCTTCAGCACTTTGCCACTCAGCGCCGATCGGCCGCCGGAGGCGCAATAGACAATCACTGTCTTGTTGCGATCGAAATTTGCATCGTGGTAGGGAGATTCGGGATCGGCTCGGAACTCCAACATACCGCGCGAGATGTTCACGGCACCGGCGATCTTGCCGGAGGTTTGTACTTCGGGCGCGTCCCGCACGTCTACCACTAGTGTATTACCCTTCGAGATCATCTCTCGAGCCTGGGCTGGGGTGATCCGCTGCACCACTTCGTTGGCTGCTTGCAGCATTTGCTTGACGTTCGTGACCATGATTGCGGCCTCAAGCACGTTTCATGAGCTTGCATTCTGCGCCGAACGCTTCTTCGCGGCCAGCCACCTCGGAATCCCCGTCAACGCGCCCCGGGGTCTTCGGCTGGCGACGCAGACGCGGTCCGCGCGGCCGCCCGATCCCGCACCAGAGTCCAGGCCGCTGCCGCGAACACCAGTACGTTCGCGACGATCACCGGCGTCGAGGCGATCAGCACGCCGAAGATCATCCACAGCGCCGATCCGAGCATCTGCAGGCCCCGCAGCATTGCGGGCTTCGAGAAGAAATACGACGCGACGAACACGCCGGTCGCCATCCAGCCGACGGCATCTGCGATCGGCAGACCAGAAAGGCTCATGAGAATTCACCGTTTGGCATGAGACCGCCGCGCCTGCGTCAACGGCCCGAGGCAGCCTTGCGCGGATCCGCGCTGTCACTCTCCGGGCCTTCGATCTCGGCCCCCCGAAACTGCGTATTGTAGAGCGTGTAGTACGCCCCCTGGCGGGCGAGCAGCGCCTCGTGCGTGCCCTGCTCGACGATGCGACCGTCACGCATCACCAGAATCAAATCGGCATCCCGGATCGTCGACAGCCGGTGCGCGATGACGAAGCTCGTTCGACTGCTGCGCAGGGCCGCCATCGCGTGCTGCACGAGCGCCTCCGTGCGCGTGTCGACCGAGCTGGTCGCCTCGTCAAGAATGAGCAGCGCTGGCCTTGTGAGGTATGCGCGCGCGATCGTGATGAGCTGCTTCTGTCCTGCGCTGATGTTGCTCGACTCCTCATTGATGACGGTGTCGTAGCCATCCGGCAGGCCGCGCACGAAGCGATCGACGGATGTCGCCCTGGCAGCCTCGAGGACTTCATCATCGCTCGCCTCCGGCCTGCCGTAGCGGATGTTGTCGCGAATGGTGCCGTTGAAGAGCCATGCGTCCTGCAGCACCATGCCGATCCGCGACCGCAGCACCTCGCGCCGCAGGGTCGCGATGTCGACTCCATCGAGGGAGATGCAGCCGGCATCGAGCTCGTAGAAGCGCAGGATGAGATTGACCAGCGTGGTTTTTCCCGCCCCGGTGGGGCCCACGATGGCTACCATGTGACCAGGCTCAGCGAGCAGCGACAGATCCTCGATGAGCGGTCTCTGTGGCTCGTACCGGAATGAGACGCGTTGGAACTCGACACGTCCCTGTACAGCCGCCGCGACCGCGGGCGTCGCCGGCTCCGCCCGCAATTCGCACTCATCGAGCAGATCGAACACCCGCTCAACCGACGCTACTCCGGACTGCATCGTCCCGGCCATCGACGCCACTTGCGTGAGCGGCCGGTTGAACGAGCGGGAGTATTGTATGAACGCCTGCACGGCGCCGAGCGTCATGCCGCCGGTTGCGACGCGCAGGCCGCCGACGACGGCGATCAGCACGTAATTGACGCTGCCCAGGAACATCACCGAGGGCATGATGAGGCCTGAGATGAACTGTGCGGCGAAGCTCGCCTCGAGCAACTGCTCGTTCTTGCCATCGAAGCGGCTCGCCACTTCACGTTGGCGGCCGAACACTTTGACCAGCTCGTGGCCGGTGAACGCCTCCTCGATCTGGCTGTTGAGCTCTCCGGTCCGCGCCCACTGCGCGATGAAGTGCCGTTGCGAGCGGCGCGAGATCACCTTCGTGAGCACCAGCGCCAGCGGAATGGTCACCAGCGCGATCAACGCGAGGAGCGGCGAGATGACGAGCATCATCGTCACGACTCCGATCAGAGTGAGCAGGGAGGTCAGCAGCTGAGTGAGGGACTGCTGCAGGCTCTGCGAGATGTTGCCGATGTCGTTGGTGACGCGGCTGAGAAGCTCCCCGCGCGTCTGCCCGTCGAAGTAGCGCAGCGGGAGCCGATGGATCTTCTCCTCTACGTCGGAGCGGAGCTTCCTCACGACAGCCTGAACGACGTCATTGAGGAGGTATGCCTGCAGCCAGAGGAACGCAGCGGATGCGAAGTAGAGGACGACGGTCTCGAGCAGCGTCCTGCCGAGCGCGGCAAAATCGATGCCTTTGCCAGGAACCAGGCGCATGCGTGAGAACATCGCCGCCAGGTTGTCGTGTCCTGCCTGCCGCTCCGCGCTCACGGCCTGCTGCTTCGATTGGCCTGCCGCGAGGTGCTCGCCGACGACTCCGGAGAAGATGATGTCGGTGGCGCGGCCGATGAGCATCGGACCGATCACGGACAGAGTGACGCTCGCGAGCGACGACGCAAGTATCAGGATCAGCACCAGCCTGTGCGGCCCAAGCCGCGCCAACAGCCGCCTGGCGGAAGGCCAGAAGCTCGCCGCCTTCTCTGCCGGCGTCCCGAGGCTCGTCCAGGGCGGTCCGCCACGGCCGGCGGACTGCCCCGCAGACGGGAGCCTGCCCGGCGGGGATCCCTGCGCCGCGCG
>DASVWT010000061.1:0-5097 GCA_036393055.1 Steroidobacteraceae bacterium | reverse complement strand
TGCAGTTTTGGTGACCACAACTTCCAAAGGTACTCTATGAAGGGGAGCCCTTCGATATTGACCGACGAGTCAGCGCCGGGAATCTGGAAAAAGTAGAAGTGGAAAATAGAGCGAACGGCTTCAGGATCTTTCCGGATGCTTGAAAAGGTGATCGGGTGTGCAGTGTTCATGACCACGGCAGCCTTAATCGCCGATGGAGCTGTGGCCAGCGCCTGAAGAGTCGACGTGCCGCCCCAATCCATGCTGACGACGCGTGCCTGTCCGTCGTCGCTCAGGGCCGCAATGAGCGATTCGAGATCCGTGCCCAGTGCGATAGGATCAAAGACGCCGTCCGGCGGAATCTCGGTCGGCGCGTAGCCACGCAGGAAGGGCGAAACTGCACGGTATCCGGCATGCGCGAAGGCGCTTGGCGCCGGTAATGCAGCGCTTGGGATATCCATCGCACTTCTCCGTGGGTCTTCGTGTTCCGGCCGCGCGTGGTGAGCAGACTAAGGACCGCCGCGGTGGCAACTCGCTCCAAATTCGAGATTGACCTCAGTGCCCTGCGCGTCGCCCTTTTGCCTGACAAAGTATGTGCGGAGCGCACATGACTGTCAAGCTGTTTTTTTGTGCGCTCCGCACGTATCATGGCGCTACCGTCATGGATCCCGAAATCGCGAATTTGGTGGGAGCGCTCTCGCTCGCCGTTATGGATCGAATTGAGCAGGCCGCACGACACATCACAAGTCACGGTGGCGAAACGCCTGCCGCGCTCGTCGTTATCGGGTATGGTCCAGGCATAAGCAACGATCGGCTCCGCCGCATCCTGAATCGATCACATTCGGGGACCGTTCGACTTGTCGACCGGCTGGTTGCTGATGGGCTCGTCGAGCGCCGGCCTGGATACGACGGGCGGGAAGTTGCCTTGCATCTCACCACCAAAGGCGCGGCGACCCGGAAGGAGTTGCTGGCCTCGCGAATTTCCGCAGTCGCATCGCTGGTGGAGGTGTTGTCAATGTCGGAAAAACGACAGCTAGGACATCTAATCCGCGCGGTTCTCTCGCGGCAGGAGACCTCCGAGTGGGACCGCTTCACCATTTGCCGGATGTGCGACAACAGACACTGCACGAACTGCCCATTGCCCACAAGAAAAAGCAAACGCGACATTTGATGCCAGGCCGCCGAGGGAAGACTACGGCAATCATCTTTCACTTGCTGGCAAACAGATAGAAGGCGGGGGGCGGAATTGGTATTTGAGATTCGGAAGGATGACCTATCCGGCGAGGACACGCTCTTTCTACTACGCATTCACCTCGAGGGCATGCGCGCCAACTCGCCTCCGGGCAGTGTCTTCGCTCTCGACTTGTCTGGTCTGAAAGACCCGAAGGTTACTGTGTGGGCCATTCGATGGAACCAAAAGGTCGTAGGCATTGGCGCGCTGAAGGAGCTGGGCGCCGGTGTGAACGGTGGTCGGGAACCGCCTGATTCTGGGGATCGGCCGCGGTTTTGAAGTGACCGTATAACTCGCGGCGGCCAGCACCGCCTCCAACGTCTTCTTCCGATTTCCCCGCCATCTATGTCGTTCTCCTCCGCGCGACCGCGAAGCGGCCGCGCCGCCTGACCGGCTGCAGGCCGGGCAGGAGGCCCCTCTGTTGCGGTGCGGTGGTGCAGAGCGCCGGTACGTGCGCTGGGCTGCGCTGCTGGCGCCTTCGGCTATGCTCGAGGATAGGTAACGAAAAAGACGAAGGCCCGGGTCGTTTGATTGGCATCCAACCCCCGGGCCCTCGGTGCCCAGCGCCTTGGGAGGCGGCTTTGCCGAGCCTTTATGCCTCGCCGCCCCGGCGCTGTCCAGTGCCGTCGGGGAGGGGGGGTCTTGGGGCTGCTCGAGGAGCCGGCGACCTATCGGCTCTACCACTGCCGCCGCTGCGGGATGCAGGTCTGCATCTGCGCGCAATGCGATTGCGGGAACCTGTACTGCCCCGGGGAGTGCGCCGAGCTGGCTCGCCGGGAGTCGGTGCGCCGCGCCGGCGCCCGCTATCAGCGCACCTTCCGTGGCGCCCGCCGACATGCCGAACGACAGCGGCGCTACCGCGAGCGACAAAAGTTGGAAGTGACGCATCACACCTTCCCACTCGTGACGAGCCAGTGCAGCGTATTGAGGCACCCGGTAATCGCGAGTGACTCGATCGATGTTGACTTCGAAGAGCCTCCCTGCCGCCCGATCCGCTTGCCTCAGACCCGCTGTGCGTTCTGCGACAGGCCGTTACCCGGCTTTGCCCGGCTTCACCCCTGGCGCTGGAGCGGATAAGTCCCCTCCTGAGCGGTGCTCGAGGGGGCGAGGATGATCTCGCGCGAGCTCGAGGCCGAGATCCTGCGGCTGTATCACGCGGAGCACTGGTCCATCGGCACGATCGCCCGGCAAGTACGCGTCCACCACGGTACCGTACGGCGCGTGCTCACGCAGGCGGGCATCCCCGCAGCTGACCAGTCCACACGGCGCTCGATGGCAGATGCCTTCGTGCCGTTCATCCAGCAGACCCTCGCCCAATACCCGACGCTGCGCGCAAGTCGCCTGTATCACATGGTACGCGAGCGCGGCTATCCTGGTCGCCCCGATCACTTCCGCGCGATCGTGGCCCGCCACCGGCCGCGGCCGACTGCCGAGGCGTACCTGCGGTTGCGCACCTTGCAGGCGGACCAGGGGCAAGTTGATTGGGCGCACTTCGGCAAGCTCGCCGTAGGAAAGGCACTGCGGCCGCTGATGGCCTTCGTGATGGTGCTGTCGTACTCGCGGCACCTGTTTCTGCGCTTTTATCTCGGAGCTGCGATGAGCAGCTTCCTCGATGGACACGTGCGTGCCTTTACCTACTTCAATGGCGTTGCCCGTACCCTGCTCTATGACAATTTACGCTCGGCCGTGCTCGAGCGGGTGCACCTCGAGCGTGCCCCGGATGCGATCCGCTTCCATCCCACACTACTCGAGTTGTCGGCCTGGTATCGGTTCGCACCCCGCCCTGTGGCGGTCGCGCGCGGCAACGAGAAGGGACGCGTCGAGCGGGCGATCCGCTTTGTGCGCGAGCGCTTCTTCGCCGCGCGGCGCTTCACTAACCTCGAGGATCTGAACGCCCAAGCGCTCGCCTGGTGCAGCGGGGAGGCCGCCGAGCGGCCATGCCCCGAGGATCGCAGCCGCACGGTGCGCGAGTGCTTCGAGGCCGAGCGGTCGCATCTGCTCACCTTGCCCGATGAACCCTTCCCCGCAGAGGAGCGGGTGATCGTGCGCACCCACAAGAGCCCGTACGTGCGCTTTGATCTCAACGACTACTCCGTCCCCCACACCCATGTGCGCCGCACGCTCGAGGTGCTCGCAACCGTTCAGACGGTGCGCATCCTCGATGCCGGCGCGCTCATCGCCACGCATCCCCGCAGCTACGATCGGGGCGCACCGATCGAAGAGCCCGAGCACATCAAGGCGCTCGAGGCGAAGAAGCGCGCCGGGCGCGCCCATCGGGCGATCGATCGGCTGCATTACGCCGTCCCGAGTGCCGCACGCTTCTTCCCGCTCGCCGCCTCGCGCGGCGTGCACCTGGGCTCCCTCACTCGCGGCCTCATCGAGCTGCTCGATACGCACGGCGCCGCCGCCCTCGAGGCGGCCCTCGCCGCCGCGCTTGCGCAGGACGCGACGCATCTTGCGGCCGTGCGGCACTTCATCGACCTGCACCGCGCCCAGCGCGGTGCCTGCCCGCCAATCCCGGTCACGCTCCCCGATGACCCGCGTGTGCGGGCTCTCGCGGTCCGTCCGCACAACTTGGCCGACTACGAAAAACTCTCCCCGGAGATATCCGATGAACGCACAGACGCTGCCCCTGAGGCCGGCTTCGCCGAGCCCGGCGACGATGACAACAACCCCAGCGGCAACGGCAGCGGCGGCGAACCTGCCGCTTGATACCCTCAAACAACGCCTGCGGCGGCTCGCTCTCTATGGACTCCTTGCCCACGCCGAGGAGCTCATCAACGAGCCCTGGCTCGGCCGCCTCCTCGAGATCGAGGAGAGCGAGCGGCTGCAGCGCAGCCTCAAGCGCCGTATGGACAACGCGCGCCTCGGCATCTTCAAGCCCATGGCCGACTTCGATTACGAGTGGCCCAAAGAGCTCGATCGCGCACTCCTCGATGAGCTCTTCACCCTCGGCTTCATCGAGCAGGCGGCTAACCTCGTAATCGTAGGCCCCAACGGCCTCGGCAAGAGCATGATCGCCAAGAACTTGCTGCACCAGGCGGTGCTGCGCGGCTATACCGCGCGCTTCACCGCCGCCTCCGACATGCTGCATGACCTTGCCGCCCAGGACAGCTCCACACAGCTCTCGCGCCGGCTGCGCCGCTATACCACTCCAGCCCTGCTCGCTTGCGATGAGGTTGGATATCTCGCCTACGACACGCGGTATGCGGACCTGCTGTTCGAGGTCATCACACGCCGCTATCAGCTGCGCAGGCCGACGGTCCTGACAACCAACCGAGCCTTCAGCGAATGGAATCAGGTCTTCCCCAATGCCACCTGCGTGGTCGCCCTGATCGACCGGCTGGTCCATCGCTCCGAGATCCTCGCGATAGACGGGGAAAGCTACCGCCTCAAGGAAGCTAAGGAGCGCGCGGCAAAGCGCGCCGCAGCGCGCTCTGTCGGCAAGAAATCCCGCCCCGCGAACCGATAGCCATGGAACCCAACGACCTGCCGATCGTCTGCCTGCCGCTGGAACTCACCGGCCACGATGCCGCAGCGCTTATCGACTTCCTCTACCAGCTCATCGAGGCACTCGAGCGCCATTACGGCGGATTACTCATCAACCGTGCCTACCAGCTCGAGCCCTCTTGCCCACCCGAGACAGCCAGCACTCCGACCGACGACCCGCCGTTCTGAGCCGCCCCGAATCCGTAGCACTGCTGCACCACGGTGGCGCCGATGCCGGCGTCGCTCACGCTAATCCGCGTCTCGCCCCCAAAATCACGCGGTTTTGCGTCCCCGCTAACACGCGGGACTGTGAAGGAAGGCGAGGCCGTTATGGCGTCGCGGATGGCGGAGGTGCTAAGAGGAATGTGGCTCGAGCGCCGCGAATTGCCGAATGGCAG
>DASVWT010000060.1:0-4255 GCA_036393055.1 Steroidobacteraceae bacterium | reverse complement strand
CCGTCCATGGTGGCCGGGCACCCGGCCCGCACGTCCGTGCGCGGGCGCTCGCCGGAGCGAGGGCACGTTAAGTGTCCTCGCTGAAAGGCACCGGCTCGCCCGGCGAGGGCAGCCTCGAGGCACCTACCCGCCATCCGCTCGATTGGCGCAATCCCGCTTTCTACGACGAGTCCGCGCTCGCAAAGGAGCTGGAGCGCGTCTTCGACATCTGCCACGGCTGCCGCCGCTGCTTCAGCCTCTGCAATTCATTTCCAACACTGTTCGATGCGGTGGACGCCACGGAATCCGGCGAGGTGGCATCGGTCGACAAGAAGGTCTTCTGGCAGGTCGTCGACCACTGCTACCTGTGCGACATGTGCTTCATGACGAAGTGCCCGTACGTGCCGCCGCATCCCTGGAACGTCGACTTCCCGCATCTGATGTTGCGTGCGAAAGCCGTACGCACCCGCAAAGAAGGCGTCACTTTCCGTAACCGCGCGCTGGCTGCCACCGATGCGGTGGGGAAGATCGCCGGCATTCCTGTAGTCGCAGAGATCGTCAACGCCGTCAACCGCTCCAGCGCCGGCCGCGCCGTGCTGGAAAAGACCCTCGGCGTCGATCCCGGCGCACCGATCCCGGAGTACCACTCCCGCACCGCGCGCAAGCGGCTGCGGCGGCTCGGGGTCGTGCCGACGGCCGGCTCCGCGGGCCCGGACCTCGCCCGCGGCGAGATCACCGGCAAGGTAGCCCTCTTCACCACCTGCTACGGCAACCGCAACCAGCCGCAGCTCAACGAGGACCTGGTCGCCGTCTTCGAGCACAACGGCATCCCGGTCACGCTGCTCGCGCAGGAGCGCTGCTGCGGCATGCCGCGGCTCGAGCTCGGCGATCTCGAGGCGGTCGCCCGCCTCAAGGAGCACAACATCCCGCAGCTCATCCGCGCGATCGATGCCGGGCTCGATATCGTCGCGCCGATCCCCTCCTGCGTGCTGATGTTCAAGCAGGAGCTGCCGCTGATGTTTCCTGACGAGGCCGACGTGAAGCGCGTCGCGAGGCGCATCTTCGATCCTTTCGAGTACCTGATGCACCGCCACCGCGCAGGGCTGCTGCGCACCGACTTCAAGCGCACTCTCGGCAAGGTGAGCTACCACGTGCCGTGTCACCTGCGCGTGCAGAACATCGGCCTCAAGACGCGCGATCTGCTGCGCCTCGTGCCCGACACCACTGTCGATGCGATCGAGCGCTGCTCCGGGCACAACGGCACCTACGGCGTGAAGAAGGAATTCCGCGCGGCCTCGATGAAGATCGGCCGTCCCGTGATCCAGCGCGTCCAGTCCGCCGGCGCGCAGCACTACGCGAGCGACTGCCCGATGGCCGGCGAGCAGATCGAAAGCGGACTCGAAGGGAAGCAGGAGCCCGAGCACCCCCTCAGCCTGCTGCGGCTCGCCTACGGAATATAGGAGTCTCCCATGGACAAGCTGACCGCCGCCGATCTCATGAGCCTCGAGCGCTACGCCCGCGAGCGCCCCGCCTTCCGCGCCCAGGTGATCGAGCACAAGCGCAATCGCAAGCTGGCGCTCGGCCCCAACGTCACCTGGTCCTTCGAGGACCGGCTGACCATGCAGTACCAGATCCAGGAAATGCTGCGCGCCGAGCGCATCTTCGAGCCCGAGGGCATTCGCGAGGAGCTCGATGCCTACAATCCCCTCATCCCCGACGGCAGCAACTGGAAAGCGACCCTGCTGATCGAGTTCCCCGACGTCGCCGAGCGCCAGCGCCAGCTCACGCAGCTCATCGGCCTCGAGGACCGCTGCTGGGTCCAGGTGCGCGCCCACGACCGCGTGTATGCAATCGCCGACGAAGACCTCGAGCGCGAGAACGCCGAGAAGACCTCCGCCGTGCACTTCCTGCGCTTCGAGCTCACCCCTCAGATGATCTCCTCTCTGAAGAGCCAAGCAGCGCTGGCCGCCGGCGTAGATCATGATCACTATCGCCACTCACTGGATCCGGTCCCGGAGCCGGTAAGAGCCGCGCTGATCGCGGACTTGAATTAAGAGCCGGCAAAAGCGGGTAAGATTCGCGCCTTTAGCGCGAGATCCCTTCGTCGAGCCCGATGAACAGTTCCTATACTGCCTCCGACATAGAAGTCCTGAGCGGCCTGGAGCCCGTGCGCCGCCGCCCCGGCATGTACACCCATACCTCGCGGCCCAACCACCTGGCCCACGAGGTCGTCGACAACAGCGTCGATGAGGCGATCGCCGGCTACTGCAAGCAGATCGACGTGACGCTCTTCAAGGACGGCTCCCTGCAGGTCGCCGACGACGGCCGCGGCATGCCCGTCGACATCCACCCCAAGGAGAAGGTGAGCGGCGTGGAGCTGATCCTCACCCGCCTGCACGCCGGCGGCAAGTTCTCCGACAAAACCTACAAGTTTTCAGGCGGTCTGCACGGCGTCGGCGTTTCCGTCGTCAACGCCCTCTCCCGGCACCTCGAATGCTGGATCAAGCGCGGCGGCAAGGAATACAACATCAGCTTCAAGGACGGCAAGGCCCATTCCAAGCTCGAAGCGGTGGGCACCGTCGGCCAGCGCAACACCGGCACCACGGTACGCTTCTGGCCCGACCCCAAGTTCTTCGATTCCGACAAGTTCTCCGTCCCCCAGCTCAAGCACACCCTGAAGGCCAAGGCCGTGCTCTGCGCCGGCCTGCGCATCACCTTCACCAACGAGGCCACCGGCGAGAAGGATGAGTGGTTCTACACCGGCGACCTCGGCGCCTACCTCATCGAAGAGCTCGCCGACAACGAGCGGCTGCCGAACGAGCCCATCACCGGCCAGCGCGAGGAGGAGAGCGATGCGGTGAACTTCGCGCTCATGTGGGCGCCCGGCGCCGAGACCGCGATCGGCGAGAGCTACGTCAACCTCATCCCCACGATCGAGGGCGGCACCCACGTCAACGGGTTGCGATCGGGCGTGGCGCAGGCAGTGCGCGAGTTCTGCGAGTTCCGCAACCTCTTGCCCCGCGGCGTCAAGCTCACCCCCGAGGATGTCTGGGACAAGGCGAACTACGTTCTGTCGGTGAAGATCCACGAGCCGCAGTTCGCCGGCCAGATGAAGGAGCGCCTCGCCTCGCGCGATGCCGCCGGCCTCGTCGAAGGCTTCGTGCGCGACTCCGTGGCGCTGTGGCTCAACCGCCATCCCGATGCCGGCGAGCGCATCGCGCAGTTCGCCATCGCCAACGCCCAGGAGCGCGCCAAAGCCGCGCAGCGCGTCGTGCGCAAGCGCATCTCCGGCGGACCCGCGCTTCCCGGCAAGCTCGCCGACTGCACCAGCCAGGACCCACGCCGCTCCGAGCTCTTTCTGGTGGAGGGCGACTCCGCCGGCGGCTCCGCCAAGCAGGCCCGCGACAAGGATTTCCAGGCCATCATGCCCCTGCGCGGCAAGATCCTGAACACCTGGGAGCTCGAGCCCGGCGCGATCGGCTCCTCCCAGGAAGTGCACGACATCAGCGTCGCGCTGGGCGTCGATCCCGGCTCCATGGACCTCAGTCAGCTGCGCTATCACCGGGTCTGCATCCTCGCCGACGCCGACTCCGACGGCCAGCACATAGCGACCTTGCTGTGCGCGCTCTTCCTGCGTCATTTCCGCCCGCTGGTAACCAACGGCCACGTACACGTCGCCATGCCCCCGCTATACCGGATCGATGCCGGCAAACAGGTGTACTACGCCCTCGATGACGGCGAGCGCGACCAGCTCCTCAAGCGCATCGAAAAGGAGAACCCTCGGGCCAAGCCGACCGTCACCCGCTTCAAAGGCCTGGGCGAGATGAATCCCACCCAGCTGCGCGAGACCACGATCGACCCCCGCACCCGCCGCCTGGTGCAGCTCACCATCGATGGCCAGGACAACACCGACCAACTCATGGACATGCTGCTCGCGAAGAAGCGCTCCAGCGACCGCCGCGAGTGGCTGGAGCAAAAGGGCAACCTCGCCGACGTGCAGGTGTAAGTGACAGGGGAGGGGAATCGCGAGATGCAAGACCAGGAACTGAACTTCGAAGGCGTAGAGCGGCAACCGCTGCGCACGTTCACCGAGAAGGCGTACCTCGACTATTCGATGTACGTCATCCTCGACCGGGCCCTCCCCGCGATAGGCGACGGCCTGAAGCCCGTGCAGCGGCGCATCATCTACGCCATGAGCGAGCTCGGCCTCTCCGCCGCCTCCAAGCACAAGAAATCCGCCCGTACCGTGGGCGATGTGATCGGCAAGTTCCACCCC
>DASVWT010000059.1:0-39810 GCA_036393055.1 Steroidobacteraceae bacterium | reverse complement strand
CGTTCCCTCCATCCTTTCGCGTCCATCGTTACTTCCAGATTGCCATTCGAGTTTTCAATGAGCGCGGTTCCAGCGACGAAACGTTCAGGATAGAATCTGCCGGCCACATCCGAATGAGCTTCGAGAAGTGTCAGAGAGGTTCTACCCGTCCACTGAAACGGGGCAGCTCCAGGTGCCGAGCTGATCACCGATCCAAGACTCGCCCGCGAGCTGCGCCGACGCTATGCGATCTCTTGACTTGATGACCGGCACGCCGCGTCGATCATTCTCTCACCTTCCTCTCAGGCTCATCCGGCGGATCCTCCACCACTTCGAGGACAGCGCCAGCGCCTGGGATACGGGGCGCTTCGGATTTCTAGGCTCGTGGTCTACGACCGGAGCCGCGATGCTGTGGGTGTGCATCGCGGCAGCCTGTCTGTTCTGGCCGATGCCGACGCTGTGAGTCCAGCACGCATCGAACCGCTCCGCCATGAGACCATGAACTGTACGCAGGCTTCGCGAAACCGACAGGTGCAAGGGGACGACACACACCTTCATTTCTGTGTGCTGCACAGCTTCGACCAAATGGTGTGACACTGCATATGCATGACGAGAGTGCGCCGCAACCTGCTCTTTGACAGGAAGTCAACTTCATATTCGACGTCGCGCAGCCCGATGGTAGACCCGCAGCAGTCACAAGTCGCTCCGCCGCTCCCCGGACCAGCATAGGTTCTGGTGGGACACTCGTGAGGAATACTACCGGCGCGCAACCGCCTTTCTATGAGCACCCGCACTTGATCTTCTTTCATATGGCACCTCCACGACGTAGTTACGATGGAGGGAAGCCTTTTCTTCCTTGCGTTTGAGTCGCCAAATGGAGACACGCGGGGTGCCCGGAGATCTTACAGGGCACGCGGAGGTATGGAACGTGGGCTCCTACAGGAGAGAGTTCTTCAGTTTGGGGCGCACATTCGGGTGCTTGCCCGATGCCTTAGCATGCCGACGCCGCTGAACGCGATGAGCACCGGTGAGCATCGTTGCGGTAAAGAGGAAACGTAGGATTCACGCAGGTCCGCTAATTTGTTCCCGTTGGCTCTAATGAGGCGGGCTCCGTGGCGACCATTTTACAGAGCCGGTGATGAGCAAACATCCAGCGAGTCGGTACCAAGCTCCCATTACCGATCTTGAAGACCGATGGCGGCGTGGTCACCAGGATCCTGGAGCTGGAATCCGCCGTGGCGTGACCATGGATCGACACGGGGACGGCCTGCTGCAAACGGCCATTCCAGGGTAATTCTGGGAATGCCCGGAAAATCGGGATGGTCGATGTCCGAATTTCCGATTTCCAAGAGCCAAGCTTGAAGACCGGAAACAATCGGTTGGCTCCAGTTCGGGCGAAACGGCCCCCTCATCGCGTGGTCGAATTTAATCAGCGGCACCGGCCCTTGATCGGTGCTTCACCGGGACCATCGTGAGAGAGTCCATTTGGCGAGCGGGCCCCCTCCCCTCGACATCTCGCGACGTGGGGACCCGCCCCGTGCGCCTCCCGCCCACCAGAGCTATACTCTGAGCACAAAAACAGGCGGGGCAGCCGTGGCCGAGAACCAGAATTCCAGGACCGCCCAGCGGGTCCGGTACCGACCAGGACCATTCACGAGGATCAATCTCCTCTTGGGGCTGGCCACCTATAGCCTCCTGCCGATACTCGTATCCTGGCCAGCCATCCACGCCCGCCGCGTCACGATTGAGCGCTGGAAGTTCATCATCACTGAGGTGGCGTTGCTCCATGTCGCTCTCTGGTTTGCGACGGTACGGTGCGGCAGCCAGGAATTCCCTTTCTGGGAGGGCGTGGCTATGGTCGCTCGATACTTGAGGACAGGATGGTTGTGGACCGATATGCTCGCCGGAGGACTCGGCGTCTTGGTTGTCTTTGTCATCTCGGACCTCATTGCCTTAACGCCCAAGCCTCGGCCCCTCTATTACCGGGTGCTTCATGCCGCCTACCGGAATCACCTTGTCCGATAGGGGTCGTGCGATGGGGATGAAAGACTTCCCGATCCAACTGACGCCAAAGCGGATGCTTCTGGGGGGTGGCCTATCGCTGGTGTTCATCATCATGGCCGCTGGACACGTCACGAGCGGCCAGTGGACGCTGATGCATGGCGTTCTATTTGGCTTAGTCGCAATCGTCGTCTCCTGGTCACTTGCGCTTACCACCAGAAGAGACGCACAGGCTAAAGCCGCCTCCCGGCGTCGATTCCGCAACCACATGCTGCTATTGATCGTCGTGGTGTTGGTGATGCTCGCGGTATTCCATGTCCTGGACACATTCCTCGTCTCGTATCAGAACCTGATTCCGTGACGGTAGCATTTGCAGACACCACCGCCCCCACTTCCGAAGCGGCCACTGTTTGTCTGGATTGCCATTGTTGCGGCCCTCGATCTCGGCTGCATTGAGATCATCCCAGCAGGGTACATGCGCAGTCTCGTCAACGCTGGGTTTGGGATCGTCTTCTTGTTGCTGTTGCGAGGAGTCTTCGCGAGTGTCGCGATGTACAACCCCCTTGGAGATGACCTGGACTTCTCGCCAGCACCCGTTCCCAAGGATTTACTCATCGGCGTGGCACTCGCGCTGGCCACCATTGGCTGGGCAGCAGCATGTGGGTCGCTAACCGCATCCACCTTCTCCCGGACACTGGATTGGCAGTCTACTCAGTTGGAGTAGTGCCCCTGTTCCTGTTGATCGCGGGGGCTCGTCTTCTTTCTGGGTCGAGCTATTTTCTGGGGAATGTTCGGGCGTCGCACGAAACGAGTCTAAGCACAAGCGACAGCCAGGCGCCCTGCCGGTCAAATGAAGAGAAGGTGAAGACCCGGTACGAAGGCGGCTGCGGACGGCCCTACGCCATCAGTGTCGAAGCGCCAGTGACACCGAACCGATGCCCGATATCACCGTACCACCTCTTCACCTGCAACCCGCGTGCTCCTCGGCGACACCGAGTAAGACGCGCACTTCGTGCCGGGCAATCAAATGATACTGCGGGTGCCCACGAGGATACATAGGCAGTTGCCGCAGACAAGTAGAGCCCAGCCACATCCAGCTCTGCGCCGACAAGCATCAATAGTAGTGACCGTGATGCGCGACAGTGAATTAATCCGATCCCCGACCTTGGGCTCTCTTGTGGATGGGAGCGTGCTGCGCGTCCGCCGTGCTTGTATTGCCCGGAGCGGGCATGTCGTGGGTCTCAACCGTGACGTGCTCGACAAGGCGTCCCGCCTTGTCGAGCTCGTAGCGCGTGCGAATCGTTTCGCTTCGTCCGTGCAGCAGTCGGAGCCGCTTGAAGAATTCTCGTCCGATCATCGCTCTACCCCCTTGCACGCTAATTGTGCACTGGGCCTCCGCTTTTGCACATCGTTTTTGTGTCTGAACTGTGCACCCTTACTCGTATCAGATGCAGCATGGGGTATGCCTGCTCAGCAAGCACCGCGATCCCCTTCGGGAGACCAGGAATGCCCCCGTATTTTGGGACATCGATCGGTCAGGGGATCGGTCGATAGACCCACACCGCGGGTGACGTGACGGAGGTCGCACGCACGGCGACGAAGAGCCGGTCGAGTTCCGGCACGAAAAGACCCGTTCGGGCGCCTGCGGCCGTCGGAATTCGCGCGAGCCTGGAGTAGCGATCGTTCTGCGTATCGAACACCTCGATGGCGCCCTCGCCACAGATGACGTAGACCCGATTGCGCTTCGCATCAACGAATACGTCATCCGCATCCCGGCAGGTATCAACGGCCGCGAGCAGGCGTCCATCGCGAGCGCGAAACACACCGAGCTTCGCTGGGTGTCGGAAGATGGCGAGCACATGCTGGTGCGCCTCATCGAGCGCGAGCGGAAAGTTCGCCCGGAGCGCGCCGATTCTCCAGACCGCAATCTGCCGATGGGCCGCTCGATCGATGACGGCGATCTCTCGAGCGTCGGGGACGTTGACGAAAATTCGCTTTCCGGAGGGATCGAGCTGAAAGCTCTCCGGGTGGGCTTCGAGCGCGATGTCCGCGATCTTCATCACTCTCATCGTATCGATCACGGCGATCGCGCCGGCCCCATAGCCGACGAATAGGCGATTGGCCCGCTCATCCACCCGGACGTTATCCGCGTCGCTCCCGAGTGCGATCTCCCCGGCGCGCACGAGGTTCGCGCCGCGAAACAGCCGCACCGAGCCGTCACCTGCATTGGCTATATACAGCGTGTCACCCGCCGGTACATAGCCGATGCCCTGGGGCTCGCGCAGTCCCGTGAGCGTGCGTACAACCCTCGAGTCTCCGAGAGCGATCACGCCCACGCTGTCGTTGCCGAGCTCAGCAACGAAAAGTCGCTTGTGGCCGAGGTCCACGGCGAGATGATCGATCCGTCCACGCACCGCGCCCAGTGGAATCCTCGATTCCAACTGCAGTGCCGCCGAATGGGCCACCGGCGCAACACCGCTCGCGGTGCAAATTCCGATCAGGAGGCTCAGGGCTGCAAGGCGCATCCGGCTCGGCGCTGCAGGTAGCGATGGAGCGCCGCGCGCGACGGGCCGAGGGCATTCGAGCAGCAGTTGTGGATCCGCAGCCGCATCATCCGGGTTGCACAGCCCGGTCAGCTCCACCGAATCATCCTGGCTCAGGTAGGGGCGGAGCCGGCCCCCACATGTGCCGACATGGACCATGCTCATCCGGGCAATCATAACGCTCAGCGAATGGCGCGTCTCACCGAGAATCCGGCCGCCGCGGCTCTCAACGTCGGACCGTACGTCGGGGGGTCGATCATGCGATCCGCTGCAGCGACGGCTCACCGCATCATGCGGACTGCGGGAGCTTCGCGAGCGCGAAATGCAGGTTCTTCGTGCCGACGGTACCGGATTCGGTGACCCTGAGGCCGGCCGCACCGAGCAGCGCGATGACTTCTCGAAGACCGACGCTGCCGTGCCCGCGGTGAATGCGTGCGGCGAGACCTCTCGATTTTCGTGTTGACGTTTCAAAGTCCACGACGAGCACCCGCCCATCGGCGTTAACGACTCGGCGCATCTCTCCCGCGAGCTCGCGGCGTCCGTTGCGGCTGAGGTGATGCAGCATCAGCGTCGCGAGCAGGACATCGAAACTGGCATCCGGAAACGGCAACGCCTGGGCGGGGGTAGTTTGGAATTCGACCTCGATGTCGGCCCGCCGAGCCTTGGCCTTGGCTCGGGCGATCATCTGCCCGGAAGCATCGATCCCGTAGACTGCGCCACTCGCCCCGACGTGCCGCCGGGCCAGGATCGCCAAAGTTCCCGTTCCACAGCCGACGTCGAGGACGGTCTCCCCGGGCACAAGGTGCGCAAGCGCGAGGAGCTTCTCGCGAAACGCCCGCTCGCGACCGAAGAATCGCAACCCGAGGGAGAGGTCGTAGAGCAACCCCGAATGCAGGACAGCGCCGACGGGGCGTGACAGTGCCGCTTCATCCGCCATTCTCGTCACCTCGTAAATGGACATTTGTTCGGCTTCGAGTGTAGCCTCGCAAGGCCCAGCATTGAAGAACGAGAGCTGTCAGTCTGTGCGATATCGAACAATGTCATGGGTTTTGTACGGGATCTGCACGCTCGCGGCCCGGAGTCTTCCGTGATGGCTCGTAGGAAATTTCCGCGTGACCCCGCGCCCGAGCCCGCGACGGACCGCCGCATCGGGCGCACGCGTCGCCTGTTGCACGATGCGCTCGGCGCTTTGATTCGCGCGAAAGGATATGAGCGCATCACGGTGGCCGAAATCCTCGAGCGCGCCAACGTGGGCAGATCGACTTTCTACACCCACTTTCGCGACAAAGACGATCTGCTCGTGAGTCACATCCACGACATGCTCCGCGCGTTTCCCCCGACGGCCGGGTCTCCCGCGGTCGCGCCTGCTGAGCGGATCATCGCATTCAGTCTCCCCTTTCTCGAGCACATTCAGCATCATCGGCACTTGGGGGCGCCCAAGATGGGCGAGCGGGGCCGGAGTGTGCTTCACGAGCACGTACGGCGAATCCTGGCCGAGCGGGTCACGCAAGACTTGGGCGCTGAAGAGCCGGGCCGCGGAGCGAAGTCCGGAGCGGTTGAGCCGGAGCTTCTGGCGCAATACATCGCGTCGACGTTCGTTCTCGTCCTGCACTGGTGGATGGATCGCCGGAACACGGCCTCCGCCGCAGAGGCCGACAAGCTGTTTCGCACACTGGTCCTGCCCGCGCTCGGTCCTCCGTGAAGCGCCGGCACGAGGTCAAGAACCCATGGGCTTGATCGCCGTCACCGTGCTCGCCGTTCCGGCCGGATGGAGGATGAACTGCACCTACTCCCCCAACCTTCACGCCCCGCAACAACTCCGGAGAGGCGACCTCGAAGGTCATGGTCATGGCGGGCCATCCGATCGGTGCAATCGCTCAGGGCTTGCCGGGCGGCTTGGTCGGGCTTGCCCCTTGCGGCTGCATACCCGGCATCGCGGGCATGGCCGGCGCGGACTGTCCATTGCCCGATTGATGATCGTGCTCATCCCCCATGTCCATCTCTTCATCCGGTGGGGCCCTGGCAACGATGGCCTTGTATTGCGCCGGGTTCATCGACGGGAGCTTCTGTAAAAACGCGACCATGCTCCAGATCGCGATATCGTCGTGACTGCCGCCCCACGCCGGCATGGCGCTCATCTTGATGCCATGCTTGATCACCCAGAATGCATCCCGCGGATCGATCGGCATCCGGGAAAGATTGGGGGGCTGCGGATACATGCCCGCTCTTACCTCCGACTCCTCCACTCCCGGCGCAAGATGACACCCCGTGCACATCGCAGCATATTGACCCGCCCCCTTCAGGATGAGCTGCGGATCCGCGAGATTCGGCACCTTGATGTGCTCCGAGCGCACACGGATGGAGCGGTTCCGGACGGTCTGTAAGATGTGATGAGTCAACGACCAGTGATGATTGTCGGCGCCTATGTTGTAAAGGCCCGAGTAGCCGAATACGCCGAGCCCGATTGCGATCACCGCGAGTAGGATCACTGCGACGATGACGTGTTCAGTATACTTTTTCATCAGCGTTTCCTTCAAAACCAGGCGTGCAGGCCCGCAACGAATTGCAGCTCGTCGGCGTGCTCGCCCCGCGCTCGGGCAAATTCGGCGGTATGGCCGTAGCGTTGCCGGTAGACGATGCCGGTATAGGGCGCGACTTGACGCTTAATCTCGTACCGCAACCGGAGACCGAATTCCGTATCCGAGATCCCTGCGCCGATGGCGCGCTGCGGGTCATTACGGCCGTACAGATTCACTGCGACCTTGGGCTGCAGGATCAGCCTCTGGGTCAGCAGTTCCTCGTACTCGAACTGCAAACGCACCGCGGTGCGCCCGCCCTCACCCACGTAGAGCGCCGCCTCCGTATCGAACCAGTACGGTGCCAACCCCTGCACGCCGAAGGCCGCCCAGGTGCGATCGGGTCCCCTGCCGAAGTCACGACGCACCCCGAGCTGCGTACCCCAGTAGGTTGTAATGGCATGATCCCACAGCGCTTCGGTGCGCAAGTCACCGAGTCTTCCGCCATCGACTTCACCTTCGGCCTTCACCCAGAGCTTGTCGAAGTTCCGGCCGTACCAGGCCTGCCCGTCGATGAATTCTGCGTTGCCCTGAGTGCTGTGGGCGTACTCGAGCTGGTCGAGCAGCACCATGCCGAGCAGCGCGTTATCCGGCATGTCCATGCCGCGCATCGGCGCGTAGCGGTAACCATCCGAATAGTCGGCGCTACGAGCGTCCGCCGGCGCGCTTCCGCCTTGCATCGAGGACATATCCATGCCCTGCATCGAAGGCGTTTCCGGCATGCCGTTGGCGAGACCGCCGGGCTTGGGTCGCGTGCCGATCATGTTGCCGAAATGAAGGTGCTGTACGGCGGTCTTTTGCGGGGTACGCATCGGCATTGAAGGCGTGGCCGGCATCGACGACTCGTGCTGCGGCGATTCCGGCGGCATTGTTTTGGGCTGCGCAGTCTTCTGGCCCTGCATTTCCATCCCAGGCATCTTCATGCCCGGCATTGACTCGCGGCCCGGTGGCGATGAAGCGGGTGCCGGCTGCTGTGTCGGCTTGCTCGTTTGGGGTTGTGCTTGCTGCGCATCCTGCATCTGCATTTCATGCGCCGAGGACAGGTGGCGGACGGGAGCATGGTCCTGAGCCATCGCCGGCACAGCCAGCACTACACCGAATGCCGTAACCAGCCGACGCGAGCGACTGGCGATTACAGCTGCGCGCGCGCTCATGCGGTCACCATCTCGCGGAACATGCCCGCTTGCATGTGATAGAGGAGGTGGCAGTGGAAGGCCCAGCGGCCTGGGTTGTCGGCGGTCACCGCGTAGGTCACACGCTGCGCGGGTTGCACGTTGATGGTGTGCTTGCGCGCGATCACCTCGCCCTGCGGATTCTCCAGCTCGCCGAAAATGCCGTGCAGATGGATCGGATGGTTCATCATGGTGTCGTTGCACAGCACGATGCGCAACCGCTCGCCGAAAGGGAAATGTACCGGCTCGGCATCGGAGAAGATCACGCCGTCGAACGACCAGATGAAGCGCTCCATGCTGCCGGTCAGATGCAGCTCGATCTCGCGCGCGGGTGCGCGCCGATCGGTGGGACCCTCGACCACGTGCAAATCGGCATACGTGAGCACGCGTCGACCGTTGTCGCGCAGGCCGACTCCGGGATCGTCGAGGTTTGTGCGCGGATAGTCGACATGCATGTCGACACCGGGGTTGTGATACTCGGTGCGCGCGTGGTGCGCTTTGACCATCCCGGACATGTTCATACCGGGCATGTTCATACCGGGCATGCCCATCCGCGCCATGCTCTTGCCGCCCATCTCCATGCCGGCCATGCCGTCGGGCTCCATTCCGGCCATCGTGCCGTGATCCATGCCTTGCATTGCTGCCATCCCGTGGCCGCCCTGCGCCATAGCGCCCATCATGTCGACCATCGTGAGCGTGGGGACCGGGTCCATTTCCGGCACTTCCGCCTGCTGATCTTCGCGCGTGGCGAGCGTCCCACGCGCGTAGCCGCTGCGGTCGATCGATTGGGCAAAGATGGTATAGGCGCGGTCCTCCGTCGGCCGAACGATGACGTCGTACGTCTCCGCGACGCCCATGCGGAATTCGTCCACTTCCACGGGATGCACATCCTGGCCGTCGGCGGACACCACGCTCAGCTTCAAGCCTGGGATGCGCACGTCGAAGTAGCTGTCGGCTGAGCCGTTGATGAAGCGCAGCCGCACGCGCTCTCCCGGGGTGAACAATGCTCTCCAGTTGCCGGCAGGCGTGGCGCCGTTCATCAGGTAGGTATACGTGAAGCCGCTCACGTCGATGACATCCCGAGGACTCATGCGCATCCGATTCCACATCTGCCGCGCGCGCAATGCGCCCCCCAACCCGAGCATGGAGGCATCGCGCACGAAGTCAGGAAGCGTGAGCTGGTTGAAATTGAAGTAGTCGCTCTGCTTCCTGAGGATCGCGAAAATGTGCTCAGGCTCCACGTCAGTCCAGTCGTTGAGCATGACCACGTAATCGCGATCGCTCTGGATGCGATCGGCGCCTGCCGGCTCGATCACTAGCGACCCGTAGGGCCCGGTCTGCTCCTGGAAGAGCGAATGGCTGTGATACCAGTAGGTGCCGCTTTGCTTCACCGGGAATCGGTAAACGAACGTCTCCCCCGGTGCGATACCGGGGAAACTGATGCCAGGCACCCCGTCCATCTGAAACGGCAGGACGATCCCGTGCCAGTGGATCGAGGTCTGCACGGGCAGGCGGTTGGTGACACGCAACGTGACGGTGGTGCCCTCGCGCCAGCGCAGCACGGGACCCGGCAGTTGGCCGTTGACCGTGTGAGCGACGCCCGGATGACCTGTAAAATTGACCGATGTCGCACCGATCTCGAGGTTGAATTCGGTACCGGAGAGCACCGTGGGCGCTCTGACACTCCCCCGCGCCCAAGCGGGCTCCCATGCGCCGAGCGCGGCGGCCGCGCCGCCCAGTGTCAACCCTTGCACGAAGCGACGGCGCGAGAGCGCCGGCACTGACAGCGGAAAACGATTCTTCATAGATGATTCCCGGAACGGCACGCGCGGCAGACGCACGGCCAGCGATCGGAATACGCATTCGACGTGAGCCTCGTGGCTCACGCTGCGAATGAAGCTTCAGCGGCGCGAACGCGCCGCAGTCGGGAAGTCAGACGATCGGAGGCGGCAGCGGCGGGGCAGCTGGTGTCAGGCCCGGCTGGGAATAGATCGGACGAATGACTGGACCGTGCGCCGGCTGCCAGGCCAGGAGGGATGGCGGCGCGCCGGCAAGGCCAGCGCACGACGAGGAGCAGTAGCAGCCGCCGTGGCAGCAGTCGTGTCCGTTCATCGGCTGCGCCGGCACCGACGGATGCGTCTGCGGCGACATGTCGTCACAATGCGTGCTCATCGCGCTCATCGTGGACGACGCAGTCATTGCGTTGGAGCTCGGTATGGCCGTGTCGACCGCATCCATCGTGAACGGCCGCACGAATGCGCCGAACGCCAGCATCGCCCAGGCGAGCAGCGTCACGGCCAGTAAGCCGCGAAACGAGCGCGAATGGGCGCGGAACAAAGCACACATCGTAGTCAGCATAGTCAAACTACGAGTAATCCTCAACCGCAGCGATGCTCGGCCGTATCCTGCGTGGCCGTGGCCCCAAGAGGGTTCAACGCGCCATGGTCAGCCGGCAAAGACCAAAGCGGTGGCAAATACGGCCACCAGCACGGTGGCATCCCAGAGCTCCGTACTTCGAGCAACGGAAGGCGTGCCAAGTGTCCAACATACCCATGAATACGCAGCTTGCGGCGACGCTGTGGCCCGCGCCTTATCTTGACTCTGGACCGTGGTCCATAGTTTAGGATGTCGGCCGCACTTCGGAGATCGCCCATGGACACTATCGGTATTGGAGCTCTCGCCAAACGCGCCGGCGTGCGGATCGACACCGTTCGGTATTACGAGCGCAGCGGTCTGCTCGCGCCCAGGGCGCGTCTCGCCACCGGCTATCGCCGCTCATGCCCGGGCCACGGCCGTGCGATGGACTGCCCCATCCTCAAGGCGCTCGGCGCAGAGGGCTTCCAATGAGTACCGATCCTCCGGCGAGTGGGCCCAGCTCGGCTGGGGGCGTCATTTACACCTGCCCCATGCATCCGCAGATTCGCCGCAGCGAGCCCGGCGCCTGCCCGATCTGCGGCATGGCGCTCGAGCCGCTGCAGCCGACGACGGAGGCAGCACCCAATCCGGAGCTTCAGGACATGACGCGCCGATTCTGGATCGGCGCCGTGCTGGCGATTCCGATGTTGATGCTCGAGATGGGCGGACACGTGCCGGCATTGAATCTTCACCGCCATGTGCCCCCGCTCGTCTCGATGTGGGTCCAGTTTGCCCTCGGCACGCCGATCGTGCTCTGGGCCGGCTGGCCGCTGCTCGAGCGCGGCTGGGCATCCGTGCGACATCGCTCGCTCAACATGTTCAGCCTGATCGCGCTCGGGGTGGGCACGGCCTATCTGTACAGCCTCGCTGCCACCTTCATCCCCAGCCTATTCCCGGCGGGGCTCAAGAGCCGGGAGGGCCTCGTTGCTGTCTACTACGAGTCTGCCGCCGTCATCACCGTGCTCGTGCTGCTCGGTCAGGTTCTTGAGCTTCGCGCGCGCGAGGCAACCGGCGGCGCCATTCGCGCCCTCCTCGGCCTCGCGCCCAAGACCGCGCGGCGCATCCGCGCCGATGGGAGCGATGAGGAAGTCCCCCTCGATGTCCTAGAGGTCGGGGATCGCCTGCGCGTGCGCCCAGGCGAGGCGGTGCCGGTGGATGGGGTGGTGATCGAGGGTGCGAGCGCAGTCGATGAGTCCATGGTGACGGGTGAGTCGATGCCGGTTGCAAGAGAGACCGGCGCGAACCTCATCGGCGGGACGATCAACGGCACTGGATCGCTCATCATGCGCGCCGAGCGCGTGGGCTCGGACACCATGCTCGCCCGGATCGTGCAGATGGTCGCTGAAGCGCAGCGCAGTCGCGCACCCATCCAGCGTCTTGCGGACCTCGTGGCGGCCTGGTTCGTTCCCGCAGTGATCGTCGCGGCGGTTGCGGCCTTCGTTGTGTGGATGCTGATCGGTCCGTCGCCGGAATTCGCCTACGCACTGGTCGCCGCCATCTCCGTGCTCATCATCGCCTGTCCCTGCGCGCTCGGGCTTGCGACCCCGATGTCCATCATGGTCGGTGTCGGCAAGGGCGCCACGGCAGGTGTCCTCATCGAGAATGCAGAGGCACTCGAGCGTTTCGAGAGGATCGATACGCTCGTGATCGACAAGACCGGGACGCTCACGGAGGGCAAGCCGCGAGTGGTGTCGGTCGCGGCGGTGGACGGATTCGAGGAGGCAACGGTAGTTTCCCTTTCGGCGAGCATTGAACGCGCGAGCGAGCATCCGCTCGCCGCGGCGATCACCGCCTCGGCACACGAGCGGAGCCTGCCGCTCGGAGAGGTCGCCGACTTCCGCTCCTTCACGGGCAAGGGTGTGACGGGCACGGTGGGTGGCCGGAGTGTCGCGCTCGGTAATGCCGCCCTTTTCGCCGAGCTGGGCATTCCTCTCTCGACACTCGACCCGCAGGCGGAAACCTTGCGAGCCGAAGGAGCCACGGCGATGTACGTCGCCATCGACGGCCGAGCCGCCGGCATCATCGCCGTCGCGGATCCGATCAAGGCGAGCACGCCCGCCGCCCTCGAGCGCCTGCGGGATGACGGCATACGGATCGTGATGGTCACGGGCGATCATCGCGCCACCGCCGAGGCCGTCGCGCACAAGCTCGGCATCACCGAGGTCGAGGCGGGGGTGCTCCCCGATCGCAAACACGCCATCGTCCGCCGCCTTCGCAGCGAAGGCCGCATCGTGGCGATGGCAGGTGATGGCGTCAACGATGCGCCGGCACTCGCCGAGGCGGAGGTCGGCATTGCGATGGGAACGGGTACGGACGTCGCGATGCAGAGCGCCGGGGTGACGCTCGTGAAGGGCGATCTCGCCGGCATCGCTCGGGCGCGGACCTTGAGCCGCGCCACGATGCGCAACATCCGGCAGAATCTGTTTCTCGCCTTTGTCTACAACTCCCTCGGTATCCCCATCGCGGCGGGTGTGTTGTATCCGCTATGGGGACTGCTCCTGAGTCCGATCATTGCAGCGGCCGCGATGAGCCTGAGCTCCGTGTCCGTGATCGCGAACGCCCTCCGATTGAAGTTCGTGCGCCTGTAAACCGGGACCCGGAATGTGCCGGGCGAGGATGAGTGCTCGTGCGCTGGAGCCCAAGCTGCGCCTTACGCGCAGCCTGCTCGAGCCGGGCGCGCTGCGGCCTAGGGCTATCGCCTGCTGCCACGGAATCGGCTGTCGCAGGCTCAGGTCCGACGCTCCGGATCGAGGATATCCGACTCGATCCCTCGCAGGAGGTCCCGGACCTCCTCAGCCGTGAATTGGCGCTGCCGCAGGCCGCGACGAGCAGCGCGCCGTGGCCGCCGCATCCGTATCTTACGCAACGGATGCGTCTGCTCAGCAGAACGCCGCGCCAGGTTTGATGCCGAAGCCCCTCAGGAGCCGCGGGACCGACCTGTTCGATACGGGATTCTACGCATCGATCCGCGCGCCGCCCGTCGGGAGAATCTCGGGAGAATGAGCGCTTCGTGTATTCCCGAACCGGTCATGCAGATCCGAGGCGTGAGCAAGACCTACCGCCTGGGCGAGGTCGAAGTGCAGGCGCTGCGTGGGATCGACCTGGAGCTGCAGGCGGGCGAGTTCGTGGTGATCCTGGGCGCGTCCGGCAGCGGCAAATCGACGCTGCTCAATATCCTCGGTGGCCTCGACACTCCGACGCGCGGTGAGGTGCGCTACCGGGATCACGTCCTCTCCAGAGCAAACGATCGCGCTTTGACACGCTACCGACGAGAGCACGTCGGTTTTGTCTTTCAATTCTTCAACCTGCTTCCCAGCCTGACCGCGCTCGAGAACGTCGAGCTCGTCACCGAAATCGCCGCGAAAGCGATCTCGCCACGCAAGGTACTGGAGCGCGTGGGACTCGGGGATCGGCTGCATCATTTCCCCTCCCAGCTCTCGGGAGGCGAACAGCAGCGCGTCGCGATCGCCCGCGCCCTGGCCAAGCGACCGGATGTCCTCTTTTGCGACGAGCCGACCGGCTCGCTCGATTACCCGACCGGCAAGCGGGTCCTGCAGGTTCTAGAGCAGGCGAATCACGAGCTCGGCACACTCGTAGTCGTCATTACTCACAATGCGGCCATCGCCGCAATGGCGAACCGCGTAGTTCGCTTGAGCAGCGGCATTATCTCCGAAGTACACGTCAACGCCACCCAGGCATCCGCGGAGGCGATCTCTTGGTGAGTCGTCTGCATCAGGCGCTGATTCGGGACCTGTGGCATTTGCGTGGACAGGTAATTGCGACCGCGCTCGTCGTCAGCGTCGGCATCGGCGCATTCGTGACTATGGTGAGTACGTATCAATCGTTGGCCCAGACTCGTGCAGACTATTACTCCGCGTACCGATTTGCTGATGTCTTCGCTGGCCTGAAGCGGGCACCGGACCCCGTTGCTGCGAACCTGCGCCTCATTCCCGGAGTCGCGGCCGTCCAGACCCGGGTGGTCGAAGATGTCGTCTTGAGTGTGCCGGGACTGGCGGAGCCTGCCAGCGCCCGGCTGATATCCCTGCCTGATGTGGGGCGGGGTGGCGAAAGTCTCAATCGTCTCCATCTGGCCTCGGGGCGATATCCATCTCCGCAGAGCGACGACGAGGTCGTGGCCAGCGAGACGTTTGCCCGCGCCAATTCCCTGGCCCTCGGAAGCCGCGTCGGAGCGATTCTGAACGGTCGATGGAAGGTACTCAGGGTTGTCGGACTCGCCCTATCACCCGAATACATCTACGAAGTCGGCCCGGCGATGCTCGTTCCGGACAACAGGCGCTTCGGTGTGCTCTGGATGAACGCTGAAGCACTCGCCACCGCCTTCAATATGAAGGGGGCATTCAACGATGTGAGCCTGTCCCTGGCCCACGGCGCTTCCTCGAACGATGTGATTGCCGCTGTCGATCGCCTGCTCGTCCCCCATGGAGGCTTCCGGGCGTACGGCCGCACCGATCAACCCTCCAATCGGTTCCTCACCGACGAGCTCGGCGAGATCGAGGTGAATGCAACCTACATTCCCGCCATCTTCCTCGCCGTTGCAGTATTTCTCGTCTACACGCTGCTCGCCAGGCTGATCACGATTCAGCGCAGCCAGATCGCATTGCTGAAGGCCTTCGGCTACTCCGATGTCCGCATCGGCATGCACTACCTCGAGTTCGCGCTGCTCATCGTCGGGCTCGGGCTGATCGCGGGTCTCTCCCTCGGCGGATATTTCGGTGCCGGTCTGATCGAGGTGTATCGGCAGTACTTTCACTTTCCTGTCTTGCAGTACCGCCTCAACGGCTCTCTCATCCTCTTTGCCGTCGTCATCGCGTTCGCGGCCGCGGTCGGCGGATCGCTCACGGCCGTCGGCCGTGCGGTCCGGCTTCCGCCCGCCGAAGCAATGCGTCCGCAGCCTCCGCGAAGCTTTCAGGCCGGGGTGCTCGATCGGGTGGGCCTCATGCGCCGGCTGGATACCGTGACGAAAGCGATTCTCAGGAATCTCGCCCGGCGCCCGTGGCGTGCCGCGCTTTCCCTCCTGGGAATCGCAGCGGCGGTGGCAACCGTCGTGGTTGGGCGCTTCATGTTCGATGCGGTAAACGCTCTGATGGCGGTGCACTTCGATGCCGCGGAGCGGGAGGACGTCACCGTCACCTTCAATGAGACGCGCTCGCGAGGGGCGGTCACGAGTCTCAGGGAGCTGCCAGGAGTCCTGCGTGTGGAGCCCTTTCGGGTCATGCCGGCGCTGATTCGTGCCGCCCACCGCGAGGAGCGCGTGTCCATTCTCGCATTGCCGCCCTCCGGTACCCTCCGCCAGCTCATCGATGCTCGAAGAAGACGAATCGAAGTCCCGCCGAAGGGCTTGGTGCTGACTCGAAAGCTTGCGCGCATGCTAGCCATCGGTGAGGGCGACCACGTCTTCGTGGAACAACTCGATGGCCGTCGACAGCGATTCACCGCCGCTGTCGTCCGGCTCTCGGACGAGCCGGTCGGCGTACGCGGCTACATGCACGTGGATGCTCTCTCGGGACTCCTCGGCGAGGATGCACCCATCTCGGGTGCTGTTCTGCAGGTCGATCAAAGCCGCGAGCAGGCACTCTACTCTGCCCTGAAACGCACCCCGGCAGTAGCCGCTGTCTCGATTCGCGCCGCGACCCTGCAGACGATTCAGGACATGATGAATCGCAGCTTCATTCTCATGACGATCGTCATGACCAGCTTCGGTGTCGTTCTCGTGGCCGGTGTGGTCTACAACAGCGTGCGCATAGCCCTTTCCGAACGTGGCAACGAGCTGGCAAGTCTGCGCGTGCTGGGATTCACGCGTGGGGAAGTGGGGCAGCTGCTGCTCGGAGAGCAGGCGCTGCTGACGCTCGTTGCAATTCCAGCGGGGTGCGCGCTGGGCGCCCTGATCTGCTGGCTGCTCGTTCCTGCGTTCGATCGCGAGCTCTTTCGCCTGCCATTCGTTCTGACAGGCGCCACCTTTGGGTTCGCGTCTCTGGTCACGCTGGGGTCGGCCGCCCTGGCTGCCTGCATCGTCGCGGCTCGCATTGCCAGCCTCGACCTGATAGCGGTCCTCAAGTCGCGGGAATAGACATGAGAATCACTCGGGGTACGCTCTTCCTTGCGATCAGTGCAGCGGGGCTCGTCGCCCTCTCGGCGCTTGCGCTTCGCCCGCGACCGATCGTTGTCGAGCTGGGAACGGCGCAATTTGGTCCTCTGCAGGTCACGGAGGAAGACCAGGCCGAGACTCGCTCACATGATCGATACGTGGTCGCCGCACCGGTGGCCGGACGGCTGCTTCGCGTACTCCTGCGGGATGGCGATACGGTTGCAACCGCGCAGGCCATCGCTACGTTGGCGCCGGTACCTCTGAGCACGCGCGAACGGGAGGAAGCGACAGCACGCGTGGACGCAGCCGCGGGCGCTGAGCGCAGCGCTCTGGCCCAGTTGCAACACGCTCTCGAGGACGTGGCGCAGGCACGCCGCGAGGACGCCCGCCTGCAGGCGCTCGTCGCACAGGGACTGGCCTTCACACAGGCACTTGACCAGGCACGCACGGCCGTGGTCACCCTCGGAATGGAAGTCACGGCAGCGCGGAACCGTGCGACCTCCGCCGCAGCAGAACTGCGGGGCGCTCGAGTAGCGCTAGCCACAGCCTCCGCTGCGCGCTCAGCTGGGGGAACATTGCTCACGATCCGCTCACCCGCTGCGGGACGAGTGCTTCGGGTGCTCGAGCCGAGCGAGCGGGTCATTCCCTCCGGAACTCCAATTCTGACCATCGGCGATCTCGGCCACCTCGAGGTCGTGATGGAGATGCTCTCTTCGCAGGCGGTGCGGGTCTCGCCGGGCATGTCGGCATCCTTGCTCGGCTGGGGTGGCGATTATCCCCTGCGTGCGCGGGTGCGGCTGGTCGAGCCGTATGCATTCACCAAGATTTCGGCGCTCGGCGTCGAGGAGAAGCGGACAAACGTGATCCTGGACTTCGTCGATCCTCCCGGCTCGTTGGGGGATGGATATCGCGTCATCGCACGCATCGTCACATGGAGCTCACCGCGAGTGCTTCAGGCACCCATGTCGGCAATATTCCGCTGCGGCTCCGACTGGTGCGTGTTTGCGGTCGAAAAGGGGCGTGCGCGGATGCGTCACATTCGCATCGGGCACCAGAACGATGAAGCGATAGAGATCCTTTCGGGTTTGGAAGACGGCGAAATGCTCGTAAAACACCCGCCGAACGAGCTCAGCGATGGCGCCCGAATCTCGACGCATTCTTAGACGTCCGCTGGTTTGCCACTTCGAGCCGGACCCGGCGCTATCGGGTGGCGGAAACGCGAATCGTGAATCCATCGGACGTATCCGTGCTGGCGCCGACTGCATACGCAAGCGTCACGCTGGTCACGTGTTATCCCTTCTATTTCGTAGGTTCGGCGCCGCAACGCTTCATCGTTCGAGCCGTGCCCTCCCCCAGCCGGCGGGATGCAGCAGTCGCTCGCACCGCCGATCATTCTCAACTTCAGGAGTAGCCACCATGTCGATGCGCATCGCTTCCTTCATTGCAATGGCCACGCTCGGCGCGAGCACGAGCGCCCTCGCGCAGGCCCCAGCGCAACCTCCCACGCCAACCGATCTCACCTTTACAACCACCGGCGTCCAGTGTGAGGATGTGAAGTGGGCGCCGCAAACTCTGGAACGCTATCCGCATATCGTCGCGGCGTGCCAGCGCGTGGTACAGCGCGACGGCGAGTATTTCGTCGTGTTTTCCGGGACCGTGCACAGCGTGGCTCGTTACGGGCGCTCCCTGTCCGTGGATTTTAAGAACGGAGATGAAGTCACGCTGAAGACATCGGCCGACATGAAGTTCGATATCGGAGGCACCATGACTCGGCCGCGCGACATACTTCCCGGGCAACAGCTCACCTTCTATGTGCCCCAGGCTCGATTCGTCGCCGAAGTGCCCGAAGGGGAGCGCGTCATGGTCCCCATTCCGATTACCCAGTGGCAGCCGCAGAGAATCGCCTACGCGGCGCCTGCGACCATGACATCTCGTCCTGCGGACCTTCCTCAGACGGGAACTGAGCTGGGCCTCCTGGCCCTCGGGGGACTCGCCCTGATGGCCACTGGAGCGGGCTTCACGACGGTACGGCGTCGGCGCAGCTCGCGTTAGTGGCCGCCAACCTGGAGTCGCCGACGGCCCGCCCATGTTGCCGGCGACTCCGCCCGTCTGGCTCACTCATATCTCAACGCCTCGATGGGATTGAGTGCAGCGGCCTTCCTCGCGGGGTAGAAGCCGAAGAACATTCCCACTGCGGCGGAGAATACGAAGCCGCCGAATATTGCCAGAGCGGAGATCGCGATCGGCCAGCCGGCAATGGCGGAAACGAGCTCCGACGCCGCTACCCCGGTCAGGATTCCCGCAGTTCCACCGGCCGCGCTCAGAAAGATCGACTCGGCCAGGAACTGCAGTAGCACGTGTACGCGCCGCGCGCCGAGTGCCATGCGCAGGCCTATCTCCCGCGTGCGCTCGGTAACGGAGACCAGCAGAATGTTCATGATCCCGATGCCGCCGACCAGTAAAGAGATGGAGGCTACGGTCGCCAGCAGGAGCGCCATCACCCGGCTGCTGCCCTCGGCGGCTGTTGCGATCTGGCTCAGATTTCGCACGCTGAAGTCGTCCGTGTCGCCGGGACGGATGCTGTGCCGCTGCCGCAATGTCGCAGTCACCTGCCCGATGGCGCTGCTGACGAGCGTCGAGCTCGCCGCCTGCACATAGATCACGTTGACGTAGCCCGTCAGACGCGGCTGCATCCCGAACGGATTCGGTGGAGCAGGATAAACCGTTCCCGTGGCCTGCGCTTCCACTTGACTTGGCGCGGCGACGCCGAGCACTTTGCGCTCGGCGGTAGTGAACGGCAGGATCACCAGGTCGTCCTGGTCCTGACCCATGGGGGACTGGCCCTTGGCCCGATAGAGCCCGATCACTTTGAGGGGAACGCCTTTGACCAGCAGTGTGGCGCCGACCGGATTCTCGTAAGGCTCGAACAGCTGCCGAAACACCGTCTGGCCGATGACCGCCACCAGGGCCGCCGAGCTCACATCTTCCGGGGAAATCCCCCGTCCCTCGGCGATCCGCCAATTCGTGATCCCGTCGTAGTTCGCGGTGACTCCGAACAGGCCCGTGCTCCAATTCTGGTTATGGTACTGCACCTGACCGACCTGGCGGATCATGTATCCCACCTGCGCGACCGCGGTGTCGGCTCGCCGTAGCGCCACCGCATCGGCGACGGTGAGCGTCGAGGCGCTTCCGAAGCCGGACCGGACGCCGCCGGCCGTAGTCGCCCCGGGAAGCACGATGAGCATGTTGGTGCCGAGACTCTGGATCAGCTCGCCGACGGCTCTATTGGCTCCTTGCCCCACCGCCACCATCGCAATGAGCGCGCCGACTCCGATCAGTACTCCCAGTGTGGTCAGCCCCGAGCGCATTTTGTTGCGGGTGATGGCCTGGAGCGCGCTCGATACGATCATGCGCCAGAACGGCCAGGACCGCGGGCCGGCCGCCGAATCCTCTCGCCCGACCTTGCCTGCGACCGGCGGGACGGAGGTCACCACCGCGCCAGCCGTCTTCGCAGCTGTCACGGGCGCACGGTTGCGCTCGTCCGAGATCACGGCTCCATCGCGCATCGTGACCACCCGATCGGCATAGCCGGCAATATCAGTTTCGTGCGTGACGACGATAACCGTCACTCCCTGCTCCCGATTGAGCCGCACGAGCGTCTCCATGATGTCGTGGGAGTTACGGGAATCGAGATTGCCCGTCGGCTCATCCGCAAGGACGACCGCCGGCGAGTTGATGAGCGCGCGGGCGATCGCGACGCGCTGCTGTTCGCCGCCCGAGAGCTGCGCCGGGGTGTTGCGCTCCCGTCCAGAGAGGCCAACGAGCTGCAACGCGGCGCGGGCTCGCGCACTGCGTTCCGAGGCGCTGACCGCGCCTCGCGGGTCATAGTAGAGCGGTAGTGCAACGTTCTCCACCGCGCTGGTGCGCGGGAGGAGATTGAAACTCTGGAACACGAAGCCGAGCCGCTCGCTGCGAATGCGCGCAAGCTCAGGCTCCTTCAACGCCGAGACGTCCGCCCCCTCGAGCAGGTATCGGCCCCCGCTCGGTCGATCGAGACAGCCGAGCAACGCCATCAGGGTCGATTTGCCGGAGCCGGACGCCCCCATGATGGCGACGAGCTCTCCGCGCCGGACCTCGAGCGTGACGCCCGCCAGGGCATGCACCTGCACAGAGCCGGCCCGATACACCCGCCGAAGGTCCTCGGTCTGGATGACGAAATCACCCACGGCCCGGACCACTACATGAAAGGCGACCGCGGGCGATTCGCCGCGGCGCTACGAGTGGAGGGTTCCGCGCTCGAGCGCTCGCCGATGACGACGGAGTCTCCCGGGGAGAGCTCGCCCTGCTTGATCTGAGCATAGGTGTCGTCGGTCAATCCAATGACGACAGGGACCGCAACGGGCCGGCCTGCCCGAAGCATCCAGACCCGATCCGGCGCCGGGCCGTTCTGCGCCGGCTTCGGTAGTGTTTGCGGCCAATACCGAAGCGCTTCGAGGGGAACGCGGAGCGCATCCGGGGCCTCAGCCGTTATGATCCGGGCATCGGCCGTCATTCCCGGCTTCAACAGCAGGTCCGGATTCTCGACCTGCACCACGACATCGTACGTCACCACGTTCTGGATGGTTTGCGGAGATTGACGCACCTGCACGACTCGACCATGGAAGACCTGGCTCGGAAACGCCGAGACGGTGAATGACGCCGCCTTTCCAACTTTGACGCTTCCAATATCGGACTCGCTGACGCTGGTGTCCACCTGCATGTGCGTGAGATCAGTGGCGATCAGGAAGAGCGTTGGCGTCTGGAAGCTCGCCGCCACCGTCTGCCCCTGAGTGATATTACGAGACACCACCGTGCCATCGACCGGTGAGGTGATGTTGGCGTACCCCAGATTTACCTTCGCCGCATCGAGATCCGCCTGGCGCTGCACGACGGTGGCCTGATCGAGCCCGACCTGAGCTCGTGCCTGATCATGGGAGCTGCGCGCAAGATCCACCGCGTCCTTCGAAGCCAAACTCTCGGCGACGAGCTTGATCTGCCGCTCGTAATTGAGCTTGGCATAAGCGAGGCTCGCCTGGTCCTTCACCACCTGAGCCTTCGCGGCAGCCAGCGCCGCCGTGTCTTGATCAACTACGACCTGGTAAGGCCTCGGATCGATCCTCGCGCAAAGCTGCCCGGCTTTGACCTGGGTGTTGAAGTCGCAGTAAAGCTCCTGGATCACGCCCGAGACATACGTCCCGACCTGAACGGTCACCACGGGATTGACCGTGCCGCTCGCAGTTACGTACGAAGCGACCGCGCCTCGGCTGACTTCAGCCGACACATACCGCACTTGCGCGCGCGGCTCGAGGTACCACCAGCTCCCTCCTCCTGCCAGAAGGATGAACAGGGCTATCGCGCCGTAAAGCGCACCTCTTCGACGCACCCATCGCCATGCCGGCCTTTCGTCCATCGACCGCAGATTCATCGCGGAGCCGGCGGTCTCGACAGTCAAGCCGCCAGAGCGCTCCGCTGCCAGAGACTCATCGCCTACTGCGCGCGTGTCCACAGGCTCCCCGCCTGGGCACACGTGATACTCGCAAGAATGGCGAAGCGTCCTCGCCAGGCATCTCTCTGCGGCTTTCCGTTCATGATGCAAACACCTCCGAGAGTGCGGAGCGCGCAAGACAAGAAGTTACCCGCAGAGAGTGCGCTGCCGGACCCGCCCGATGAATCCGTAGATGTACCGAGCAGTCGCGGCACCGGCGGTGTGCCGAGGTGGCAGGCGCGGCATGGCCTGATCCGGGAACGGTCCCGTCATCGGTTGGAGGACCGGATGCGGCGCATCCGTACAAGTATCGATGACACGAGAGCGAAAAACGCGCTATCTAGCCCCGTATGTCGTTGCACCATCGCATCTTCGAGAATCGTGCGGCCGCCGGGGTGGCCTTGGCGCGGGAATTACTGAGGCGCCCATTACGCCCGCCTGTGCTCGTGCTCGGCCTTCCGCGGGGAGGCGTCCCGGTAGCTTTTGAGGTTGCGCGGATGCTGCACGCAGCGCTGGATGTCATGCTGGTGCGCAAGATTGGCATGCCCGGACAGCCGGAACTCGCCATCGGCGCCATTGCCTCCGGAGGCGTCGTCATACATGAGCCACGCATGGAAAAGGAGTTTCCGGAGCTCAGCCAGACCTTCAGCCAGCTGGTCGATGAGGAGCGCATGGAGCTGGAGCGCCGCGAGCGGGTGTACCGAGCAGGCTTACCTCCGCTCGAGCTCAAAGACAAGACCGTGATTCTCGTCGATGATGGCCTCGCTACAGGATCCACAATGCTGGCGGCCATCCGCGCCGCGCACAGGGCTGGCGCAGGTGAGATCATCGCCTCCGCCCCTGTCGCTTCACGCGAAGCGGCAACCCTCATACGGGCCGAGGCGGATGCCGCCGTCATACTCGAGACTCCCGTGCCGCTTCTTGCGATAGGCCAGTGGTATCGGCACTTCGAGCAGCTCGATGACGCCGAGGTCTGCCATCTGCTCGAGCAGAGCCGGCTGACCATCGAGGCCCCTGAGAAACAGAAACCCGGCAATGCCGGCGCGCGCCAGCATGCTCGGATGAGCTCTGGGTCTGGGTGAGTGGCAAATGCATCGGGCCAGAGGCCTTCACCTCGGATCCATTCGCGGCATCGATATCGTTGCAGACCCGGCACGCGCTGCCGTACCGCTCATCGTCGAGGATGCGGTGCGAACTCTCTTCGAGGAGCTGCACCGCACCGCACCGCCTGGCGTTCTAGACCCGCAGAGTCGCCTGGACGCCGACCTCGGGCTTGACAGCCTCGCGCGTGTCGAGCTGCTCGAGCGCCTCGAGCGTGCCCTGAACGTCGAGCTCCCTCCGAACGCGCTCGAGTCCATCGATACGGTGAGTGACCTTACGGCCATGATGCGCCGCGCATCGGCTGCGGGCGGAGCCGGTGTCGGCCCCTCGCCGCCCCGGGCTTTCGCGGCTGCCACTACCGAGCCGACGGTGCCTCCAGCCGAGCCTGTCGAAGGCGGAACGCTGACAGACGTCTTGATGTGGCGCGCGCAGCGGCAACCACATGCGATCCATGCGGTGCTGCTCGGTGAGACCGATCCCGTGATGCTGACGTACGGGGAGCTTCTCGGGGGAGCGCAGGCGGTCGCCGCTGGCCTCGAGGCGCACGGCCTCTCCGCCGGGGGCGTGGTCGCGCTCATGTTGCCCACGTCGATCGAGTATCTGCACGCCTTCTTCGGCGTACTGCTCGCCGGCGGCATTCCGGTTCCCCTCTACCCTCCTTCGCACCGCGCGCAGCTTCAAGAGCATGTCGAGCGGCATGCCGGCATCCTAGCCAATGCCAGTGCCGAGATGCTCATCACCTTTCCGGCTGCGCAGCCCGTCGCCCGCAGGCTGCGATCGAAAGTGCGCGGATTGCGCCAGATCCTCTGCGGAGCAGACTTCGCACAGCAAGGCCGGGCAGGTCCATTGCCATATCTGCCCTCGACGGACTCCATCGGGCTGCTTCAGTACACTTCAGGCAGCACGGGCGCCCCGAAGGGTGTTGTCCTGACGCATAGGCAGGTCCTCGCCAACATCCGTGCGATGGGTAGGGCGATCGGCGCGAGCAGCAGTGACGTTTTCGTGAGCTGGCTGCCGCTCTACCATGACATGGGACTCATCGGTGCGTGGCTCGGCTCGCTCTACTTTGGGTGCCGGCTGATCCTGATGCCCCCGACCGCGTTCCTCGCGCGGCCCGCCCGATGGCTGCAGGCTATTCATCAGTACCACGGAACCCTCTCCGCGGCGCCGAACTTCGGTTACGAGCTGGCTGCGCGGCGCGTAACGGATGAGGAACTGAAACGTCTCGATCTGTCATCGCTCCGTGTCACCTTCAACGGCGCGGAGCCCGTGTCTCCCGAGACCCTGGAGCGATTTCAGCATCGCTTTGCGCCGTGTGGCTTTCGTGCTCAAGCAATGACGCCAGTGTACGGACTTGCCGAGGCGGGGGTAGGCCTCACCTTCCCCCTTGCCGGCCGCGCGCCAGTCGTGGATCACGTCGATCGCGCGCTGCTCGCGCGCAGCGGGGAGGCACGCAAAGTGTCGGAGGCCGCAACGGATGCTGCTTCGTTCGTATGCTGCGGCCGGCCGCTGCCCGGTTACCGGTTGCGGGTCGTGGATGAGCGGAGCGCCGAGGTCGCGGAGAGGATCGAGGGCAACCTGCAGTTCGCCGGACCCTCCGCCACGAGCGGCTACTACCGAAACGAGGCTGCGACGGCGGGCCTGCTCTGCGGCGACTGGCGCAATACGGGCGACCGGGGGTATCTGGCGAAGGGCGAGCTCTACGTCACCGGCCGATCGAAGGACATCATCATTCGCCGCGGGCAACACATCTACCCCGAAGGAATCGAGCGCGCGGTCGGTGAGATTGACGGCATCCGTCGCGGGTGCGTCGCGGCGCTGGGTACGCAGGAGGGCGAAAGCGGGACCGAGCGATTGATCATCCTGGCCGAGACGCCCGAGACCGATCGAGTGCGTCGCCTGGAGCTCGAAAGGCGTATCACCGAGCGCGTCACGATGGCGGTCGGTGAGCCGGCCGAGGAGATTGTCCTCCTCGAACCGCACTCCATCCTCAAGACTTCGAGTGGCAAGCTGCGTCGCGCTGCAACGCGCCAGGCATTCCTCAAAGGCTCGCTGGGACGCAGGGCAGGCGTGCCCGTTCTCGAGCTGCTCCGCACGGAATTGGAGGCTGTAATGCGAGCGATGCGCCGGCGAATCGAAGCCGCTCTGCGCCTCGTATTCGGCCTCTACTGCTGGTGCGTTTTCTTCGTCTTCGCCGCCCCAGTGCTCGTGATCACGAGCTTCCTCCGCAATCCGGACCGGACTTGGCGCCTCTATCACGAGGCGAGCAGGTGGGTGTTGCGCCTCCTTGGGATGCCGGTGGCGGTTACCTGGGAGGTCCCGCCCGGGTTGGGGAAGCCCCACATCATCGTAGCCAATCACGCGAGCTATTCGGACGGCGTCATAATCAATGCCGCCCTTTCAGAGCCTCACCGCTTCGTCGCGAAGGCGGAGCTGGCGCGCACTCCCGCACTCGGGCGCTATCTGCGTGGACTGCGGACGGTGTTCATCGAGCGGTTCGCCGCCGAGCAGAGTCTCGCCGAGGTGGGCCGCGTCCGCGATGCGCTTCGCGGCGGCGATTCGATCATCATCTTTCCTGAAGGAACCTTCACGGCAACGAGGGGACTCTCGGCATTCCATCTCGGCGCCTTTCAAGCCGCTGTCATGGCCGGCGTCCCCGTCATCCCACTTGCGATCTCCGGAAGCCGCGCGGTCCTGCGCGACGGCCGGTGGCTCCCCCGGCGTGCGCCGCTGCGGCTCGCGGCGGGCGCGCCGCTCGCCGCTCGAGAGGGTGAGGAGCCCTTTGCGGCAGCAATTCGCCTGCGGGATGCAGCTCGGGCGCACATCCTGCACCACTGCGGGGAGCCGGACCTGACCGGCTGACTGTGTCAATCTGCGTCTTCCCATCAGCCGCGCCGCGGATCCGCAATAGCCCGTATTCAGCTGCGCACTTGTTCGGCGCAGGATCGATGTCACTTCATCGCGGGAGTCAATCATGAATACCAGCGTCGGGCACGCGCGTATCGGCCAGTGGTATACGCGCTGCGACAAGGGCGAAATCTTTCAGGTGGTCGGCTACGACCCGAATTCGCGCACGATCGAGACCCAGACGTTCGACGGCGATCTCGACGAGATCGATCTGGACACGTGGGCTGGATTACCGCTCGCGTTCGCGGAGCCTCCCGAGGACTGGACAGGACCCGTGGACGACGTGGAGCGCGATGACCTTGGGTACTCGGAGACAGATATGACGGGTGGGGATTGGGCCGAGCCCATGCAGTCGTTGCGGGCGAAGGAGGAAGTCGGCGGAGAGGCCGTGGAGGAGACGCCAGGCGAAGACGAGGGCATGCCGGAAGGCGGGAGCGCTCTCGCGGAGGAGCTCAGGCTCGGGAACCCGGCGACGCGCCCGCGCTGAGGAGTCGGGAGGCCGGCGTACCCCGTCTCGCTCGGCCACCACGTGCTCGAGGCCCGTGCAACTCGGCTGGGATGGTCTGCCTGTATAGCGCGTCACCGCATCAGCAAGCCGCCAGATCCGTATGTCCAAACCCCTTCGAATAGTCCAGCACGGAAATCACCTCGGGCTTCACGCGGAAAACGGCCACCTCTTCCGGTTTCGGCATCGGCATGGGAAGGAGATGCTGCTCCGGGTAGCGCTGCATCAGCAGCTGGAGTGCTTTCTCCGCTTCCGCACGATCCACCACCCGCTGCGCATGCGCCGCCATCGAAAGACCCGTGATTTCCATCACCTGTGGAGTGTCGTGATCGATGGTCAGCGATACGCGATCATCGAAAGCCAGATTTGACGCCTTCTGACTATCCGGTCCACAAAGGAAATAAAGGGTAAGGCCCTCGTGCGCAAAGCCGACCGTCGTCGCCTGCGGCCACCCATCAGGGCGCAACGTGGCGAGGCTCATGGTGCGGTGCTGGTCGAGCAACGAGAGTATCTGGTTTTGAAGTGCTGGAGTCATGATTTACGTCCTGCCGTTACGCCTGGCGTGGATGGACCATAGTCCCTCACTGCCGGAAGTCCCATATGGACTTTCCACAAGATGGCCTCACTCTTGAGGCTGGCGAGAAATCGCCGGCTGCCGCGCGGTGGCCGCCTGCCGAGCTGCAGCACGTGCGGCCCTCCGCCGATCGTGGCAACTACCTACGGGCGCGGAACTCTCCACGCAACTCAAAGCGCGCCAACCGCGTAGGCGAGCTCGATGTTTGCCAGCGCCTCATCCAGCACGGCATTGTCGTGATTGTTGGTCGCTTCGACTTGGAGGGTCACCGCATCGAGGACCTGAGTGTTGGAGGCGAGGCCTACGCCGTACAGCTCGCGCGAGATGCGCAGGTTCTCCGCGGCCTGCGCAGTGGCCTGGCGCGAGGCGGCCTCCCGGGCTTGGGCCTCCTTGACGGCCAGCCAATCCCTGCGCACCTGAAACCCGATCTGCGATCGCAAGTCATCGAGACGCCGCCCCGCCGCGCGGCTCTCGCTGCGCAGCGATTCCGCCTCGTTGCGGGCCACCCCGCCGTCGAACAGGCTCCAAGTAAACCCGACCCCCACCATGGAGAAGTTCTGCCGGTCGAGGATCTGGTTGTCGAAATGCGTATAGCCGCCGGTGAGTGCGATCTGCGGCAGGCGCGTGGCGCTGACCGCGCGCGCCCGGGCCGCAAGCGCGCCCGATTGCGCGGCGAGCCCCTTCAGCTCGCTGCGTGAGGACAGCGCCTCTCTCACAAGCGCGCTCTCCGGCTCGGCGAGGTGTGTGGGATCGACTGGCAGGTGGGCATCCAGAGCCGGCGAACGGTCGAGCGGCTGGCCGAGCAAGCGGTTGTATTCGGCGAGCGCGACCTGCGCCGCATTGGCGGCGCTGACTTGCCCCTCCTCCGCGTTCGCAAGGGCCACCTCCGCGGCCAGGACGTCGCTCTTGGCCACCATCTGCCTTTGGAACATGCTTTTCACGTCATTCAGGTGAGCGCTCAGGCTCTTGACGCTGGCATCCTCCACCGCCAGCTGGCTGCGCGCGCGCAGCGTTCCAACGTAAGCCTGCGCGACCGCCAACTTCAGCTCCGAGAGCGTGGCCTGCTCCTGCGCCGAGGTCTTACTGAGCGCCTGGCGCGCCGCGTGGATGCCGGCCGTGATCCGCCCGCCGGCGTATAAGGGCAGTTTCAGCTGCACCGTGCCGCTGACGTACTGATCATCCTTGAAGATCGGGCCCGAGCGGAACGTGAAGCCGGGTGTCACGACGTCGAGCTGCGGAGCGGCGTTCAGCCGCGTGTACCCGATGTTTGTGTCCACCGTCGGCCAACGTCCATCGCGGGCCGCACGTACCTTCGCACGGGCACCTTCCACCTCGGCGTGAGCCGCCGCCAACGCCTGGTTGTTCGCGATCGCCAGCTGCCAGGCCTGATCGAGGGTCTCCGCCCCGGCGCGCTGCATGACCGCCGCCGCGGCCGCGAGGGCCAGGCAGGCGGTGGTTCGGTGCAACGGCGCGGCTGCTCTCATCACCCGGTCCGCTTGAGCGGCATGATGCCCAGGGCCTTGAGCACGTACCTCTCGTATACCGGCGTCACCGAGCCGGTGCGCACCTTGCGCAGGAAGTACTTCTCGAAGGCCACCTTGGCGAGGTGGACCCACCTGCCGACGCCGGTCCATGTGACCAACTCTCTATCACTCATGGACCAGCACTCCCGACATGTGCTCGGCGCGAGCCTCTTTGCGTTTCAGGTACGCGTAATAGAGGACCGGAATCACCAGCAGCGTGAGCACCGTCGAGACGAAGACACCGAAGAGGAGCGAGACGGCGAGCCCGTTGAAAATCGGGTCATCGAGGATGAAGAGCGCGCCGAGCATGGCCGCGGCCGCCGTGAGCGCGATCGGCTTGGCCCGAATCGCTCCGGCGCGTACCACCGCCTGTTCGAGCGCGAATCCAGCGCGCACCGCCCCGTCGATGAAATCGACGAGCAGGATCGAGTTGCGCACGATGATGCCCGCGAGCGCGATCATGCCGATCATGGAAGTCGCCGTGAACTGCGCCCCGAGGAGCGCATGCCCAGGCATCACGCCGATTATCGTGAGCGGGATCGGCGCCATGATGATGAAGGGCACGAAGTACGAGCCGAACTGCCCGACGATGAGCAGATAGATCAGCACCAGGCCGACCGAGTACGCGAGACCCATGTCGCGGAAGGTCTCATAGGTGATCTGCCACTCGCCGCCCCACTTGATGGCGAACGCATCGGGACTGGCGGGCGGGCGAATGAAGTATTGGGTGACCGGCAGACCGCCCGGCGGGGCTTGCCGCAGACGTGAGACGATGCCGAACATGCCGTAGAGCGGACTGTCCAGGCGCCCTGCCATGTCCCCTGTCACGTAGACGACCGGAAGGAGATCCTTGTGATAGATCGGGCTATCCCAGGTGCCGTGCCGTATGTGCACCAGCTCGGAGATCGGCACCAGCGCGCCGCTCGCCGAGCGCACGTCGAGGTCGAGCAACCTGTCCGCAGTGGCCTGGTCGGCCGGCGGCAGCTCGAGTCTCACCGGAATCGGATTGCGCTCGCGCCCGATGTGCGCGTAGGTGGCGTCGAGCCCGGAAAGACCAAGCGCCAGGGTGCTCGCGATCTCCTGCTGGGAAACCCCGAGCAGCGCCGCTTTCTGCCGATCAACGTCGACGATCAGGCGCGGCGAGGGCGCCGTCAGGCTGTCATCCACATCGACTACGTCCGGCACATCGTCGAAGACTTTCCGGACATCCCTGGCCAGACGCTCCTGGCCATCGTACTGCGGGCCATAGATCTCCGCGACGATCGGCGCCTGGACCGGCGGCCCCGGGGGCACCTCGACCACCTGGACGGAGGCGTGGTAGCGGCGCGCGATCGCCGCCAGCGCCGGACGAACGGCGAGGGCAATGGCATGGCTCTCGCGATGACGCTTCTCAATCGGTACGAGCTCCACCTCGATCTCACCGAGCTCGGCACCGTCGCGCAGGTAGTACTGCCGCACCAGCCCGTTGAAGTTGGTCGGTGCAGCCGTGCCGGCATAGGCTTGGTATCCGCTGACCTCGGGCACTCGCGCGATGGCCTGTGAGAGCTCACTCAGCAAGCGCGAGGTGGTCTCGACCGTGCTGCCGACGGGCAGATTCGCGACCAGTTCGAATTCCGACTTGTTGTCGAAGGGCAGCATCTTCAGGACCACGATCCTCGTTACGGCAAGTGTCACTGCCACGACGATCGCGGCACCGACTCCCCAGTAGAGCCGATGGCGCCGTACGCGACCCTGGTCGCCGGCGAGGAACGGGCCTACGAGACGCTCGAACAGCGGCAGCAGTGGCGGGGCGCGGGTATCTTCGACGGCAGGGACGTGCGCGCTGCCGAGAATCTTGCGGCACAGCCAGGGTGTGAACATGAGCGCCACGCCGAGGGAAAGCAGCATTCCCGTGCTGGCGTTGATCGGGATGGGGCTCATGTAAGGCCCCATCAGCCCGCTCACGAATGCCATCGGCAGCAGCGCGGCGATCACGGTGAATGTAGCGAGGATAGTGGGACCGCCGACTTCATCGACCGCGCGGGGAATGAGGTCGCTCAGGGTGCCTCCGCCCATCTGCGCATGCCGATGCACGTTCTCGACAATGACTATGGCGTCGTCCACGAGGATCCCGATCGAGAAGATCAGCGCGAACAACGACACGCGGTTGATGGTGAAGCCCCAGGCCCACGATGCGAACAAAGTTGCCGCGAGTGTCACGGTCACGGCGGCGCCGACCACGAGCGCCTCCCGGCGCCCCATGGTGAGCAGGACGAGAAGCACCACCGAAACAGTCGCGAAAATCAGTTTCTCGATGAGCTTTTCCGCCTTCTGGTCCGCCGTGACGCCGTAGTTGCGAGTCACGGTGACGTGAACACCGGCGGGGATGTAGGTGCCTCGCAACTGATCGATACGCCGAATCACCTGGCGCGCGACCGCTATGGCGTTGGTGCCAGGCTTCTTTGCGATGGCGATGGTGACGGCGGGGGCATGCGCGACCGGCGGCAGCCCGACGGCGGCCGCACCGGCTCCGCTGCCGAACCACACATACGAGGCGGGCGGATCGGGCTGCAACGAGACGTCAGCGACATCCGCGAGGTAGACGGGTCTGCCGTTGTGAACGCCGATAACGAGATTGGCCACCTCATCGCGGCCGGCGAGGTAGGTGCCCACCCCTACCGGGACCACCTGATCGTTGCCGACGATGGCGCCTGCCTGGCGGACGACGTTGGCCGCCTCGAGCGAGCGAGCGAGGCCGAGAGCGGTCACCCCATAGCCCGCGAGCTTCTGCGGATCGAGTTGCACGCGCACGAGGCTCCCGGGGGCTCCGATGGTGTAGACCTTGCGCGTGTCGGGGACGCGCTTGAGCTCCGTCTCGATCGATTGGGCCACTTGTCCGAGCTGGTAGGAGCCGCGCGTCGGATCGGTAGTCCAGAGCGTCAAGGTGACGATCGGAACGTCGTCGATGCCCATGGGCCGGATGAGCGGCGCGAGAATGCCCGCGTTGGGCGGCCGCCAATCCTGGTGAGAATAGATCGCGTTGTATAGCCGGACGATGGCCTGGGTGCGCGGCTCTCCTACGGTGTATTCCACCGTCAGGACGGCGAGACCCGGCCGCGACATCGAGTAGATGTGCTTGATGCCTTCGATCTCCCCGAGCACCTGCTCCATCGGCGATGTGACCTGGGCCTCGACCTGCTCGGAGGTAGCGCCGGGGAAGGGAATGAAGACATTGGCAAAAGTGACATTGATGTCCGGGTCTTCCTCGCGAGGGGTCACAGCCAACGCGAATGCGCCCATCAGGAGCGCGGCAATCGCCAGAAGCGGCGTCAACTGGCTGTGCAGGAATCGGTGCGCCAGCCGTCCGCTGACGCCTAGCTTGCCGCTCACATCAAGCTCCTCCGGACAGCACCACGCTCATCGGCCGGCGCTCACTTCGGCGGACGAGGACTCGAGCCGCCGCATCGCGGCGAGCGGATCCGCCGCAACGCGATCGCCGGGAACGAGACCCGAAAGCACCTCGATTCGATTGCCGAAGCGGTCACCGAGGCGGACTTGCTGCAGCATCGTGCTGCCGTCCGGGTGCACGAGATAGACCGCGGTCACCTCGCTGCGGCGCACCACCGCCTCGTCGGGCACGAGCAGCGCCTGGCGCTCGCCGATGACGAAACCGACCTTCACGAGCATGCCGGGGTAGAAGCCTGCCGCACTCTCCGGAAGATCGAGCCAAGCGCGGAACGTGTTCGACGGCGTGGAAGCGACCGGGAAAACCGTCACCTGCGTTGCTTCGATCCGCCGCCCGTCGAGATACACCGCGCCCTGGAGGAACTTGCGAACCGTGTCCACGACGGATTGCGGGATATCCACCACCACACGCAGGCGCTGCAGCGAGACGCCGCTCATCAGGGGTGTCCCCGGAGCCACCGTCTCCCCAACCTGGACCAGCTTCTGCGTGACCACTCCGGCGTAGGGCGCGCGAATCTCGGTGTATGCAACACCTTGCTTTGCCCTCACCACCGCGGCGCGCGCGGCGCCAAGCCGGGCCACCGCCGCATCGCGATCGGCCGTCGCCTGATCGTAGATCGCCTTAGGGACGACCTGACGCTCATACATGTCGTGGATTCGACGGTAGCGTGTGTCTGCCTCGGACGCGCGAGCTTGCGCCTCTTTCAGCGCGGCCTCGGCTGCAGCCAACCCGGCGTGCTGTTCGGTCGCCCGCAGGGTGACGATTACGGCGTTCGCCGGGACGTAGTCTCCGACGTCAAAGTTGATCGCAGCCACCCGTCCGGATGTCTGGGCAGCGACGGTGGCGTGGTTGATCGCCTCCACGACTCCGTCCAGACTCCGCTCGGCCGGTGCCCTGACAGGAGCCACCACTACCGAAGCAAGCCGCGGGTAGGCGTGGGGCCCGGATGATACCGAGGACGGTCGGCTGCCGCAGGCCGCGACGAGCACCACACCGGCGGCGCACGCCGCGAATCTCCAGGCCACTCTCATAGACATCGCGCTCCGAGCCCACTGCCCGTCAGGCGCAGTTTCGGGAAGTCAGCCTGGCCGCCGCATCCGTATCTTACGCAATGGGTTCGTCTGCTCAGCAGAACCGCGCTGCGCCGGGAGGCCGCCCATTCGGCGGCGGGGCGCCGAGGCGGTCCGCGTACGGGCCGGTTTGCGTCCGACCGGCTTTCGATGTGAGGAGGCCGTGACGGTCTCGTGAGCGCAGGTGGCCGTTGCACGGGCCCACGGGGCGGCAGACTAACGTCCGAGCAGGTCTCCGGGCGTGGGTGGCAGGCGTGGCATGGCCTGGTTCGGGAACGGTCCGGTCAGCGCTTGGAGGAACGCGGTGATATCGCGAACCTCCTGTTCCGTCAACTTGCGGTTGAGCTGCGCCGAGGCCATCACCCGAACGGCTTCGGGCAGGGACTTCACGGAGCCGTTGTGCATATAGGGAGCGGTATATACGAGGTTGCGCAGACCGGGAACCCGCCACATATTCCTGTCAGCCGGGTTGTGGGTCACTTGGTAGCGCCCCGGGTCTTTGATGAGATCGTACCTCGCGACGTATGGGCTGCGCGGATACACCGGAAATTTCACGAAGAATCCCTGGCCGAGCGGCAGCGGCGGTCCGCTGAAGTTGGGGCCCTGATGGCAGCTCCCGCAACCGACGGCAGCGAAGGTGTCCATCCCCCGAATCTGCTGAGCCGTGAGCGCGTTGTGCTCGCCTCCGACATACCTGTCATAGGCGCTGCCTGGAGTGATGAGCGTACGCTCATAGGCGGCGATCGCCTTGGAGGCATTATCCATCGTCACGACATCTCCTGAACCGAAGGCCTGCTCGAAATACGGGCGGTAGCCCGGAATGAGCCGGATCCGAAAGATCACCTCGGTGAGACCCCTCATGCCCATCTCGATGGGATTGGCCGGAGGCCCCTTGTCCTGATCCTCGAGCGTCGGCGCCCTGCCATCCCAGAACTGCACCGACAAGAAGGCCGCATTGAACACCGTCGGGGCATTACGCCCTCCCCGCTGCGCTTCCACGCCGATGGACACGGGGCGGTGGTCATCGCCACCCTCCATGATGTTGTGGCATGAGAAGCAGGAAACCGTGCCGGTCGATGACATGCGCGGATCGAAGAACAGCATCTTTCCGAGCCGAGTCTTCGCCGGTGTCGTCGGATTATCCGGCGGAGCCGGCGCCACGGTCGGAAGCGACTGCCAGTGGACTTTTCCCTGAGCGCCAACCGCGGCGCTTGCGAGCAAGCTTGCAATCAGAATAGGAATGCGGGCTTTGCAGTTCTTCATCTCTTACGCCTTCCGTGAGCTCATGCCGGCGCGCTGACGGGGGAGCGCCGCCATACCTCGGCTGCGCGGCAACATGCGGCGGAGTACATCATCGTGATTCACGAAGTGATGCTTCAGGGCCGCTAGCATGTGCAGGCTGGCCAGTACCAGAAGCACATTGCCCAGCACTTCGTGCAGTTCCTTGAATCCGCTTTCCCCCTTCTCGCCGCCAGCTTCCTGCGTGCTTCGGGCCAAAACCGAAGGCTTCGGCTCGCGGGCTGCCGCAGCCGGACTCGGGGGGGCCTGGGCTGTCCCCCGCCATGCGGGAACGGTTGCGATACCGAAGAAAGGGACCGACGCTCCCTCGGACGAGGCCGCCAACCATCCAGACACTGGAAGCGCGAACAGGAGCGCGTAGAGCGCTATGTGAGTGCTGCGGGCAAGGACGCGGAAAAGCCGAGTCGTACTCCGCGGGAGCGCGGGCGGTCTGCTGAAGAGGAGCCATCCAATGCGCGCTGCAGCGAGGATGAAGACGAGCACCCCGAGAGAGCTGTGCCAGAAGAAGAGAGCGCTACCGGGCTCGTCCGTTTCTATCTCGAATGCGTTGCCCATCACGAGGAGCACGACGACCAATGCTACCGTCGTCCAGTGTAGCCACTGGCTGACCGAGCCGTATCGGGACGAATCATTCGAGATTTGCATGGCAACTCCTCGAAGAAGAGATCCCTTCCGAAAGCGTTTGATTGCCTGTGGCAGGAGTTGACACCTAGGCCCACCGGCCGTCGATACGCATTCGCCGCAATGATCATCAAGGGGAGAACGGATACTGTGTGCGCTACTCCTTCGCGGGGTAAGTGGTGCCTTATCAGCGAATATTGTTCGGCTTCGCTGCAGCACTCGGCGGCGGCCTCCTGATCGGAATCGAGCGTGAGCGCCGGAAGGGATTCGGCGCAAGTCGCGCTCCCGCTGGGGTCAGATCATTCGCGCTCGTATCGCTCATGGGGGCCGCGGCAAGCATTCTCGCGCAGCCGCTCTTGACGTTCGCGGGCGCCGTGCTGGTACTCGCGCTCGCCGCAACCGGCCGTTGGCGTCGCCAGCCTCGGGACCCCGGTGTGACGACGGAGCTTGCGCTTTTCGTCACGTACCTCCTGGGTGTCATGGCAATCGAACGCCCCGTTGCGGCCGCGGGCGGGTCGATCGTCGTGGCATCGCTCCTCGTCTCACGCCGATCGCTGCACGAGTTCTCGGTCGATGTGCTGACCGAGCGCGAGTTGCGCGACGGCCTGCTCTTTGCGGCCTGCGCCCTGATCGTGCTGCCATTGCTTCCGGGGGAGTCGACTCCGTGGCTTGGAGGAGTGAGTCCACGCCGGATATTCGCGCTGGTCGTCGCCTTCATGGGAATTCAGGCGGCAGGCTATGTGGCACTGCGAGTGTTCGGACCCAGGCTCGGGCTGTCGCTGTCCGGACTCGCCTCCGGATTCGTGTCGAGTACAAGTACGATCGCAAGCCTGGGGAGTCGGGCCCGCGCCGAACCGAAGCTACGCGCCGCGTGCGTTTCCGGCGCGCTCTTTTCGAATATCGCGACGGTCGTATTGCTGGCGATAGTCACCGGCGCCATTTACCCGCCTGTGCTGACCGTCGCCGCCCAATCCCTGGGCGCGGCGCTTCTCGCCGCGATCGCCAGTGCGGGCGTAGGGTTTCGAATCCAGCCCACGAACTTCGTTTCAAATGCGCCCAAAGGTCGCCCTTTCAGTCTCCTCCACGCACTGGGTTTCGCCGCCGCCTTGACGGGAGTCACGGCGGTAATGGCCATCATCAGTTCGCGATTGGGTCGCTTCGCCGCGGATGTTGCTATCGGAGCCGCAGGCCTGTTTGACGTACACGCGGCCTCGGCTTCCGTGGCATCGCTCGCAGCGAAGGGAGCAATCTCTCCTCAGGCCGCTCTTTTTCCGATGCTCGTCGCACTCTCAGCCAATACGGTGAGCAAGCTCTCTGTCGCGTTCGCTACGGGCGGCCTCCGCTACGGGTTTGGCGTCGGGCTCGGACTTCTGCTCATCATTGCGGCGGCCTGGCTCCCGCTTCTCTGGATCGCGTAGAGTTGCCGCAACGCTAGCGGCTACTCACAGCCTGAGCTCCGGCCGGCGGCCACCGGGCGGCACGCGAGCGAGCAATCGCGCCCTGAGCCGTTAGGTGGCTCGTGGCTCGCCTTGACGACGCCGCAGAGTACATCGTACAGCAATCGAGGCCCGCGGCCGTTGCGACCATGAGCAGCTCGGGACCCACGATCGGGATGACCCGCCGCTGCTCGATGAAACTCAAGAGCTCGTCCCACGCGTCCTCATCGAGCGAGGCGCCGGGAGGCTTCAATCCGCGACAGGGCCGTGCACCGCCAGCGCCGTGATCTCGTATGACTGCATGCGGGCTTGGTGATCGAAAATCTGGGAAGCGATCATGAGCTCGTCCGCGCCTGTGCGTTCAACGAACGCATGCAACGCCTGGCGCACGGTGGTGAGCGAGCCGACTGCGCTGCAGGACAGCACGTCGTCGAGCATCGCTCGCGCCTGCGCAGGCAAGCTCTCGAGATACCCGGGGATCGGCGGCTGCAATTGTGAGGGCCGGCCTGCTCGCAGGTTGACGAACGCCTGCTGCATCGACGTCGCCAGCACGAGCGCCTGCTCGTCGCTTTGCGCGGCAAACACGTTGACTCCCAACATCACATACGGCCGTGCCAATTGCGCGGAAGGCTTGAATTCGGCGCGGTAGAGCTCGATGGCCTGCATCATCTGACCCGGCGCAAAGTGAGACGCGAACGCATAAGGCAAGCCCAACATTGCCGCGAGCCTCGCGCCGAACAGGCTGGACCCCAGGATCCAGACCGGAACCTTGGCTCCCCTGCCGGGAACGGCACGCACCGCCTGGCGCGGCTCGTCCGACATGAAGTCCAGCAGTTCCAGCACGTCCTGCGGGAATTCATCGGGGTGGCTCGCCAGGTCACGCCGCAGCGCGCGGGACGTCGCCTGGTCGGAACCCGGCGCACGGCCGAGCCCCAGGTCGATCCGTCCCGGATAGAGCGCTTGCAGCGTGCCGAACTGCTCCGCGATCACGAGCGGCGAGTGGTTGGGAAGCATGATGCCGCCCGCGCCGACACGGATCGAGCGCGTGCCGCCGGCAATGTGCCCGATCAGCACCGCCGTCGCAGCACTCGCGATCCCCGGCATGCCGTGGTGCTCAGCCAGCCAAAAGCGACGATAGCCGAGTCGCTCGACGTGTTGTGCGAGCTCGAGCGAGTTGCGGAAGGAAGCCGAGGCGTCACCACCCTCGATGATGGGGGCAAGGTCGAGCACAGAAAGCGCAATGGGCATGTCACTCATGATATCGGCTTGGGATGGCGTGGGACAGAAGCTTCCCTGCGCCGACAAGCCTCAGGGTAGTAGACTAAAGCGATGCCTGTCGCGACAAATCTCCACTTGGGCCATGCGGGCGGGGCGTACCCCGATGCATTCTATGTGCGTCGGGGTGAGCAACGGTTCGTCTCCACCTTGCATTGCCAGGGCGTGTGGCAACCCGGCGAGCAACACCTGGCACCCGCTTCCGGCCTGGTACTGGCTGAAGTGGAACGGCGCCTGACGAGCGATAAGCTGATATCCCGGGTGTCGTTCGACGTGCTGGGTGTCATTCATTCCGGTGAGTTCAGCATCGACGTAGAGGTCGTGCGCCCAGGGAAGTCCATCGAGCTGATAGAAGCCAGAATGCGCCACGGCGACCTTACCAGCATTCGTGCCCGCATCTGGCGTCTAGCGGCCACGGACACCGCCCGCGTGCAGGGAACCGAGTGGACGGCGTTGCCGCCGCCCGATGCCATGCGGCCGTTGGCCTTCTCGTCGATCTGGCACGGTGGCTTCATCGACTCGCTGGAGGTGCGTCAGGATACGGACGCCCGGCCAGGTCGCGGCCGTAGTTGGATCCGTACGCGCTACCCGCTCGTGGAAGGAGAAACCGATCCGCCTGTCGCCGGTTTCCTCAAGCTGATCGATACCGCCAATGGGCTGGTCGTTCGCAAAAGCCCCGGCAGTGTGTTCTTCGCCAACGTAGACCTCACCGTGCACTTCCATCGCCAGCCCGAAGCGGGATGGGTCGGCTTCGATACCCGCGTCAATTTCGGCCCGACCGGGCTTGGCGAGACGCTCTCCGTCATCAGCGACATCCGTGGACCCGTCGGCACGGCCGCCCAAAGCCTCACCGTGCGAATCGGCGAGAAATGATCAATAGCCTGCTGCCAGGCCAGCGGGCCGCCGGCGATCGTTCGCACCTTCCAGCAGGTGCGTCTTCGGATCGACGAGGATTGCCTCGTCCGCGCCCCACGACTTCACCTGCTTGAAGCGATAGCCCATCTTCTCCAGCCTTCGTTGCACCGCGGGGGTCATGAGGCCGGGCTCGACGAACACTTTGTCCGGATACCACTGCTGGTGCACGCGCGGAGCGTTCACGGCCTGCTGCACGTTCATGCCGAACTCGGCGGCATTGAGGAAGCTCTCGAGCGTGGTCGATATGATGGTCGAGCCCCCGGGGCTGCCCGTGACCATGTAGAGCTGTTTGCCGTGCAGCACGATCGTCGGGGACATGGAGCTGAGAGGCCGCTTGCCCGGCTCTATCCGGTTGGCGGTGCCCTGCACCAGGCCGAAGGCGTTCGGCACACCGGGCTTCGAGGTGAAATCGTCCATCTCGTCGTTGAGGAAGAAACCCGTGTCCCCGGCAATGTAGCCGCTGCCGAAAAGGAAGTTGATGGTGTAGGTGACGGCTACCGCGTTGCCGTGTGCATCCACGACCGAGTAATCGGTGGTGTCATTGCCCTCCAGGGTGGCAAGGTGTCCCTTGATTTGCGAGGACGGCGTCGCCTCGTCGGCGCGGATGCTGGCACGCAGGGCGGCGGCGTGCTGCGGCGAGATCAGCTCTTCGACCGGATCATGGACGAAGGTCGGGTCGCCTAGATCGCTGTTGCGGTCGGCGAAGGCGCGCCGCTCCGCCTCGACCATGTAGTGCAGCGCATCGGCGGAGCCGTAGCCCCATTTGCCGAGCGGATAGGGAGCGAGGATCTGCAGGATCTCGCAGATCGTCGTGCCGCCCGAG
>DASVWT010000058.1:0-19805 GCA_036393055.1 Steroidobacteraceae bacterium | reverse complement strand
CGCGCGGATCTTCGCGGGTTGCCGCCCACCTTTCTGACCATCGCCGAATGCGACCTGCTGGCGGAGCAGAACCTGGCTTTTGCGCGCATGCTGCGCAAGGCAGCCGTAGAGACCGAAGCCGTGATCTATCCGGGCGCGACGCACAGCTTTCTCGAAGCGGTCGCTGTCGCGGATGTGGCGGCCCGCGCCTTGGAGGAAGGCTCGAGCTGGCTGCGAAGCAAGCTGCCGCGCTAGTGGCCCCTGGCGGCTGCGGGCTCGCCGGCAAGCTGGCGTCTACCTCATCCCGACGGTGAGCTTGGACCATTTCCTCTTCAGCGAGCGATGCCACCACATCACGTACGAAGTTATCACGAGCACGACGGGTACCAGTCCCAGCAGCGCCCACAAAATCTGCAGCGGTAAGCCGCCGAAGTCGCCGAAATGCGCCGAGTAAACGCCCAGGGAAAATCGTTCACCGGCCGTCCAGCGTGCACTCGAGCTGTTCATGAGAATGGCGCCCGAGGCCGGGTTGAATACCACCTCGTCCTCGAGCAATTCCATCGGGATCGACGGGTCCGGGGACATGTAGACCTGCACTTCCCCGTGCGGACGATCCACGTCCATGTAGGCGTACGCAAGCCGGTCGTCCGGATACAGGCTCTGTGCCTTGCGGATGAATTCGCTGACTGGCAGGACCGGGTCACCGGGTTGCCAGGAAGAGGGGAGCTGATTCAAGCTCGCGGTGCTCGAGAACAGGTTGATCGCGCTCAGGCCGGCCTTCGGGAAGATGAAGTACAGGCCCGTGATGCCCCACATCGCAACGAGCGGGAAGCACCAGAAGCCGAAAGACCTGTGCAGGTCGAAGCTGATGCCCGACCAGCGGGCGCGCCAGTTGATCTTGAGCGCGCGTTTCCACACGCGGATACCCGGCCACCACAGGACCATGCCGATCACCGCCATCAGGAACAGAAGGGCACCGCCAATCCCATCGGCGATGGCGCCGCGGGCGCCGAGAGCAAGCTCCGTGTGCAGGCTCAGCGCAAACTCGACGAACCAGTGCTTTCGCCCGAGATCCTCGTGCCGCACGATGCGATCGGTGTAGGAATCCAGATAGACTACAAGTGTCCTCTCGCCCGAGTTGAGGCCGATGGGTACTATGCGCCGATTGGATGAGCGCATATCGATGTTTGCCAGGGTGCTGCCGGGGTGCGCCTGAATTGCAGTGCGAACCAGCTTTTCCCAGTCGGGCGCCGGAGGAGCCGGCGATGCCGGCAGCGGCGGTGGTCTGTCATTGAGCAGGTCCTGCTCGAATACCAGCACGCTGCCGGTGATACAGATTGCGATGACATAGAGGCCGATGCACACGCCTATCCAGAGATGCACCTGGAAAAGCGCTTTGCGCCACCATAGGACGTGGGGTCGGTGGATGAAGCCCATCTCGCCTTATGCGCAGCGGCGGGCCGCCGCCCAAATGGAAAATGCGAAGAACAGGGCCTTCTGGCGCAGCTCGGACAGCCGGCCCGATGAGCCTCCATGGCCGCCCATCTCGACGCGCAGCAATTTGGGGCTGCGGCTGGTGTCGTCGTCGCGCAGCCTCGCGATCCACTTTGCGGGCTCCCAAAAGCCGACACGGTCATCCGCGACGCTCGTCGTCGTGAGGACCGGCGGGTATGCCCGCGGTACCACGTTGTCATAGGGGGAATAGCCGGCGATGTACTCGTACGCGGCCTTGCTGGCGAGCGGGTTGCCCCAGTCGGGGTACGTCAGTGGTACCAGGGGATGACTGGGGTCGCTCATCGTATTCAGCATGTCCACGAACGGCGCTTCGGCAATTGCGCCCGCGAAGAGATCGGGGCGCATGTTGAGCGCGGCGCCGACCACCAGCCCGCCGGCGGAAAACCCGGACACGATGATCCGGCCCTTGCGCCCGTAGCCCCGTTGAATCAGAGCTTCGGTACAGGTGATGAAATCCGTAAAGGTGAGCCTCTTGTGCAGCTGCCGTGCCTGCAGATACCAATCCCAACCCTTGGCGGAGCCGCCGCGCACGTGCGCTATGGCATGAATCCAGCCGCGATCCAGAAGTGACGACAACGGCGCGGAGAACACCGGATCGACAAAGTATCCGTACGAGCCGTACGCGTAGACCATGAGCGGCGCGCTTCCGTCGGCCTTCGTATCACGATGCCGTACGACGGTGATCGGGACCGAGCTGCCGTCGCTCGCTGCCGCGTGAACGCGCTCCACAACATAGTTATCCTGTCGAAAGCGGCCCCCGACGGTTTCCGTTTTCAGTATGGCACGCCGGGCGCTCGCCATGTCGTGCGCAAGCCACTGCTTGGGCTGCTTGGGCGACTGATAGAGGTACCGGACTATGGAGGACTCGTATTCCTGGTGAGGAGAGATATCCATTACATACGCGGCGTCCTGGTGTTCGATGGCACGCTCGGCCATGGTCCTACCGTCGGTGACGATCAGTCGTGGGTTGGCGTCCACCCGCTCGATGCGGACGAAATAGTCACGAAACGGCTGCATTCCCGTGATGAAGGCATCTGGATCATACGGAACCCAATCGCGCCAATTGGAGCGCTGAGGGGCGGCCTCACCGACCGTCATGAGCTTGTAATTGGCCGCGCCATCGGCGTTCGTGAGGATGACGAGCCGGCCCTTCCAATCCTCCACGGAATAGACGAGGCCGCTGCTCCTGGGCTCCACGACACGGGGCGTTTCCGTCGGCGAGTCGCTCGAAACGAGACGTACTTCGCTCGAGACCGCGTTCCACGATCGAATCATGACGTACCGACCCGAGGCCGTGGTGGAGACGGTCAGAAGAAATCCAGGGTCAGCCTCTTCATAGACCGGCACGTCGCGGCTTCCGTGCGCAGGTCGGCGAAAGACCCGCGTTGGCCGGCTGCTGCTGTCCCGATAGACCCAGAAGATCCACCTGGAATCGGCGGAAAACACGAATTCGCCGTAGGCATTCTCCACGGGATCGGAGAGTACGTTGCCCGTCTTCAGATCCTTGACGTAAATGCGGTACTTCTCCGAGCCGGTCGCATCTTCCGCCCACGCAAATAGGCTCTGGTCGGGACTGGGGGTCGGATTGACCATCTTGAATCCAGGACGGCCGTGCGCACGTGCCGAGCCTTCGAGCAACAGCTCTTCATGTCCCGAAGCATCGCGTCGCTTGCGATACCAGGAGGCATACTGTGTGCTCGGCGGAAAGCGGTAATAATAGACCCAGGACCCCATGGGATAGGGGGGAGGCGCATCGTCGCCGCCGGAGCGGGCCATCATTTCCCTGAACAGCTCGCGTTGCAGCCGCTCGGTAGGCGCTAAAACGGCTTCCGCGTAAGAGTTCTCCGCTTCCAGATGCGCGCGGATCTCCGGGCTCAGCACCGAAGGGTCCTTCCATACGGCCTTCCAGTTCGAAGGCTTGAGCCAGGCGTAGTTATCTATTCGAGAGTGTCCCCACTGGATGATTCGCTTCGGCTTCTTTGGCGTGACGGGCGGCGGGGGGGCAACGTGGCAATCTGTCGCGCCCCGGGCAGACGCTCGCAGAGACGGCCTCAACAGTGCCGAGGACGTCAATTGCAGAAACGTCCGCCGCTTCATTGGAGATTGCTAGCCCGACCGCTGATTATCGATGACCTTCAAAAAAGTCGAGAGACCGTGAAGTTGATGACTCGCGTGACCCCGTAATAGCAGGCAGTGACGCTGGAGCATTGGGTCACGTACGTCTTGTTCAGCATGTTCGCGAAATTGAGGTCCAGCAGCCAGTGCTCGCCATAATTGTAGTGGACGGTGGAATCCCATACGGTGGCGCCCGGCGCCCGGTAGAGGTTCGCGGAGTCACCGTAGCTCGGCCCGATATAGCGGAATCCGAGGCTCGCGCCCAGGCCCGTGAGAGGGCCCGACTGCTCGGTGTAATCCACCAATGCGGAGGCCATATCCTTGGGCGTGACCGGCAGCTGCTTGCCCAGATCGGGACCGTTGCTCTTGATGACTTCGGGGTTCATGGCGGTGAATGCGGTGTTGAAGCTCCAGTGGGCGCCCACCCGCATCACGCTTTCGAGCTCGAGTCCTTTGACCTCCACCTGGCCGGTCTGCACCTGGAAAAACAAGTGAGCCGGGTCGGGGGTCAGTACGTTGTCCTGTCTCAGATCGTATGCCGCAAGCGTCACGAGAAGGTGGGTGCCGGGTGGCGTCGATGCGGGCTGGAATTTCACCCCGCCTTCCACCTGCTTGCCGGAAGTCGGCTGGAACGCGTGGCCCTGGAAGTCGGCGCCGGAGGTGGGTTGGAACGATGTCGCGTACGACACGTACGGGACCACGCCGTGAGGCAACAGATAGTTCAGGCCGACATGGTACGTGAACTCGTGATTGGTCGTGGCCGTCCCGAAGTTGCTCGTGTTGACATTGTCCTCGCGGCCTCCCACGGTCAGCACCAGCGGATCGAGCTTGGCGACGTCTTCAGCGTAGAGTCCCACCTGTCGCTGTATCTGTTGCAGATACGGAAAGCTCAGCGGCGGCGTCACGATCGGCACGCCGTATACGGGGTTGAACAGATCGATCGGCGGCGCAGTGGAAAACCCGAACCGGGCATGATCGGTGTAGTGGCGGAAGTCCACGCCGATCAGCACGTCCTGCGTGATGCGGCCGGTACGGAATTTCCGGTACAGGCGCGAGTCCAGCTCCAGAGCGTGAATGTTCTCGTCGAACGGGAAGTTGTCGCGATCGACCGTGCGGTAGTCGCTGGGCGTTCCGTCCGCGTTGGTGGCGAGGCCGGCGCCGTAGACCTGAAGAATGTCGGTGATGTCGGAAAAGTACATCAGGTTCTGCTTGAACTGCCAGCCGTCATCGAATGCATGGTCCAGCTCATAGCCGAGCCCATACTGATGGCGTTTGAACCGGTTGTACCTCGTATCGCCCAGATTGGTGGCCGGCGACACGGGACCCAGAGGATTCGGCAACAGGACGCCGTAGATCGGCAGGAAGCCGCCCCCGTCGCCATCCACGCCGTCTCCTTGAAAATAGCTCAAAAAGGTCAGTGTCGTGTGAGGCGCGGCCAGCCAGGTGAGCGCCGGCGCGACATAGTAGCGGTTGGCCTTGACGCCGGTCCTTTGGGTTCCGCGGTCGTAACCCAGCGCGGTGATTCTGCCGAGGATACTGCCCTCCGAGTCGAGCGGGCCGGTCACATCGAGCGTCGCCTGCCTGTTATCGTAACTGCCATACTGCAGCTGCGCTTCGCCGTTGAATACGCCTTCCGGGCGGCGGCTGGTCATATCCACGATGCCGCCCGGCGGCGCGGATCCATAGAGGGTGGATGAAGGGCCCTTCAGTATCTCGACGGTCTGGAATCCGAAGAGGTCGATGCCGGTACTCTGCACGGATCCGATGGGCGCCTGCAGGCCGTTGATGTAGACCGTCGGGTTGAAGCCGCGCTGGTTGAGCCAGTCGTAACGGGGATCCGGGCCGAAGGTCCCTCCGACGACCCCTGAGGTGTAGCGCACCACCTGATCGAGGCTTTGCCAGTCGAGCAGGTCCATCTGTGCGCGGGGGACGACCGTAACCGATTGCGGTGTCTCGACGAGCGGCACGGGCATCTTGGCCCCGGCGTTGGTCTCGCGGGGTACATACGCCGTAACCATTATTGTTTCGAGCGTTGCGGCGCTCTGCGCCTGGTCGGTATCGGCGGCAATTGCCATGGTGGAGACGGCGAGCCCGAAAAGCACGGCCAGTGCGGCGGCATACCGCAGGAAGCGCGTGCCCATTCTGCTCGCAACGGAAAAGGCGCAGCTATTCACGATCCACCTCATTGCGCGAAAGTGTGTACTCGAATTTGCGCGGTCGGTCTGGAGCGGATCCGGCGGCGCCGGGCCCGATGCCCCCTTCAATGGCATGGGTCGCGTCGCCGGCAGGCCCCCTGTGGCAAAGACTGCCCACCCGGCGCAAGCGCCGCAATTGCAATGAGGCCGGCGGCTGTCGCGTTCAGGCCATTAGGGGTCGGGCGCCTCCACAGGCCGCGGCCGCGGTCGCGCGCGGGACCTGCCGGGCGCACGAGGGTCGGGATTGTCGTCGATCCGGCGCGGAACTACACTCGGCACGGTGATCTTCCTGAACCTTGACTGGAAGGAGTCTCGCCATGATGTCGACCCAACAAATCGCCTCGCGGCTCGTGGATCTGGTCGGTAAAGGCCAGTTCGAGACCGCGCAAAGAGAACTGTTTGCCGAGGACGCAGTCAGTATCGAGCCGCAATCATCCGAGCCGTCGGCGAAGGAGACGAAGGGGTTGCGCGCGATCATTGACAAGGGTCACAAGTGGCAATCGATGGTCGAGCAGGTGCATTCCTGCTCCGCCTCCACGCCCCTGGTGGCCGGGAATGCCATCGCCATGACACTCTCGATGGATGTAACCATGAAAGGGCAGGGGCGCATGCAACTTGCGGAGATCTGTGCCTACGAAGTCAAGGACGGCAAGATCGCCTCGGAGCAGTTCTTCATGTAGCAGTCGCTTGCCCGTTCGCCACCGACCGCTTTGAGAGGAGCGAAGCCCGGCCCGGACGGGGGCGGGGAGCCGCCATGCAGCGAGGATTTCCGGCGAGGAGGCCGTCCGTCAAGCCGCCACGATGCGCTCGAAGTGCCGCCGCATGCGCCCGGCGTCGGCGGCACGGCCGGTGAAGATCCCGAAGGCGCTCACGGCCTGATAGACCGCCATTCCGCCCCCATCGAGTGTCCTGCAGCCCGCCGCTCGCGCCGCCTGCAGCAGTTCGGTGCTGAGCGGGAAATAAACGATGTCGGCAACCCACAGGCCCGGCTGCAGCAGCGCAGCCGACACTGCTGAGCCCGGATGGCGGGCCATGCCCATCGGCGTCGCATTCACGATGCCGTCGGCGCCGCAAACCGCCTCCTCGACACGCCGCGAGGGGCGAATCTCGCGATCGGGAAATTGGCTCGCGAGACTCATGGCCAGCGACTCCGCGCGGGAAAACTCGATGTCGACCAGCCGTAACCGCCGAGTGCCGAGCTCCAGGAGCGCGAAGGCGGTTGCGGCGCCGGCGCCGCCCGCGCCGACCTGCGCGACCGTGTCGGTGGCGGCACCCGCCATATCCCGCCGGAAGCTCTCGGCAAAGCCCGATGCGTCGGTGTTGTATCCGATCCGGCGGCCGCCGGTGAAATGCACGGTGTTGACGGCGCCGAGGGCCCGGGCCTGGGGACTCAATTCGTGCAGGAAGGGGATCACGGCCTGCTTGCAAGGATACGTGATGTTGAGCCCGGCAAAGCCGCGGCGCTCGGCCTCGGCGAGCAGTACGGGCAGGTGCTCGATGCCCACCCCGAGCTGATCGAGGTCCAGCAGCTCGTAACGGCATTGAAATCCCTGGGCAGCCGCCTCGGCTTCATGGAGCGCCGGCGACTTGGAGGCTTGGATGCCGCTGCCGATGAGACCGAGCAGACAGCGGGACACCGAGCCACCGGCCGAGTCCGCTTTCGTCATGAAATCGCTGGAATGATCCGCCATGCCTTTCACCGCATCGAAGTCCGCCACTTGGCGGCGGGCACCGCAATGGTATATTCTTTCCACAGGTAACGCACTAGTCCGTACATTACGACGTTCGGGGGAATGACGATGCGCATCTTTGTGATTGGGCGGTTGCGTGGGGCGCGGCTGGCTGTCGGGGCGCTCGCGGCACTGTTTGCGGCGGGTGTGGTCTGCGCGGCAAACGCGGGGTTTTCGCGTGCGGTGCTCGATTCCATTCCGACGGCCAGTCAGGCGGTGTTGGGTGACAACTATCCCTCCGTGCGCGTGCCCTTCCCGAACGGCGTGCTGGGGTATCCCGATCTTCAGTATGCCGTCGTCCCGGCGTACCGGCCGCTGCACCTCGACCTGTATGTTCCCGCGGGTCCCCGGACGCCGCATCCGCTCATCGTTTACATCCATGGAGGCGGCTGGGCGTTCGGCCAGCCGCGGCAGTCCGGAGCGTTCGCCAACTGGCCCGGCGTGCTGGCACTGATCGCTTCGCGCGGCTTCGTGGTTGCCTCCGTGCAATATCGCTTCAGCGGCGAGGCCCCATTCCCCGCGGCCATTCAGGATGTCAAGGCAGCGGTGCGCTGGCTGCGCGCGCATGCCGGGGAATACGGCATCGATCCGCGCCGCGTCGGCGTATGGGGCGGCTCGGCTGGCGGGCACCTAGCGGCACTGGATGCGGTCTCGTGCGGCGTGGCCGCCCTGAGCCCGCAGGCCTCCGGCGCTGCCGCGCCGGGCGTCTTGCGCGCGGAGATTGCGCCCGCGGGGCCGGAAGGCGACTGCGTGCAGGCATTCGTCGCGTGGTACGGGGTGTTCGATTTCAGCAAGGCGGTACCTGCCGAGCGGCAGGCACCCAGGTCGGACTCGACGGTCGGCCGCTTCCTGGGCTGTCCGCATACGGCGTGCACCGCCGCGCAGCAGGCGGTTGCCAGTCCCGCGACCTACGTAAAGCCGGGTGAGCCGCCGGCGCTGCTCATCGTCGGCAGCGCGGATACCGTCGTCGGCCCGCAGCAGTCGCGCGATTTCTACCACCTGCTGCGCTCCAAGGGCGACAGGGCGCGGCTGCTCATCATTCCGGGCGTCAACCACAGCTTCGTCGGCAAGACTCCGGCGGCGACCCGCGCTGCGAGCCTGGAGGCGCTGCAGAAAACGCTCGGGTTCTTCGAGGCAACTCTCGCGCGATGACTCGCATTCGCGCAAAAGCCGTTCGCGGCGTTGACCTGTACTATCTAGTTCGTATAGTCTTTGGCAAAACGCGTAGGGGGAGCATGATGGCTAGAAGGCGAAAAGGGTCACGGGCCAGTGCCGTGTGGCCACAGTACCTGGTACCGATATCCGCGGCATCACTCCTGGTGATCGCGGCGCAGCCCGTCTGGTCGAGGGATGCGCTCGCCGGTGCGGCGCCCGCCGGCGCGCAGAGCGAAGACCCCGCGGAGCCGGCGGCTGCGGGCGCACAGGGCACGAAGGCGCCAAACGTCTCGCTGCAGGAAGTGGTCGTCACCGGCACGCTGCTGCGCGAGCCGAATCAGGTCTCGCCGAGCCCCATAGTCGTGACCAGTGCGGCTCAGCTGCGGCAGTCCGGCCAGGTCGATATCGAGAGCGCCCTCAATCAGTTGCCGGACTTCACGCCCGCGGGAACGTCGGCGACCGGCGGCCAGGGCACGGGAGGCCATGCCACCGTCAATCTGCACGGATTGGGATCGAACCGTAACCTGGTGCTGCTCGACGGACACAGGCTGCCCCTGGCCGACGTCTCCGGTGATGTCGACATCAACCTCATTCCCAGCTCGATCATCTCCAGCGTCGAGACGATCACCGGCGGCGCATCCGCGGTCTACGGATCCGATGCGATGTCGGGCGTGGTCAACTTCAAGACCATTCAGCATTTCGAGGGCGTCCGGGCCGACGTGCAGTACGGCAATTCGTTCTCTGAAGATTTTCGTAACGTGAATGCCTCGATCGCCTTCGGGACGAAGTTCGGTCACGACAGGGGCAACCTGCTGGTCGCAGTCGGATATACCTACAATCCGAGTCTTTGCGGATGCGACCGCGGGTTTTTCAAATATCAGACACCGTCATCCTACATCGGGCAGGGTACGTTCGTCCCTTCCGCCAACAACCTGCCGAACGCTGCCGTCGTCAGGGGCCTCTTCGCGGGCTATGGGATAACCTCGCCGATCAACATCTCCTCGCCCCTCGGCTTCAATAACGACGGCACACTGTTCACAGAGACCGGCGCGCAGAACTACAAAGGTCCGATCGGCTACTACGGGGGGCCGTGGTCGTTCGCGATACTCGGCGGCAACGTGCGCATGCCGGTCGGCCCCCAGGGCGTCATCCAGAATTCCCTCGACCGCCACAATGTCTTCAGCAAGTTCGACTACCGCATCGCCCCGGGGCTGGTGGCCTATGGGCAGATCCTGTACGCCGATTGGCACGTCGGCACGGATAGCGGCGGCTCGCTCACGCAGTTCGGTACGCCGGATACGATTCCGGTGACCAATCCCAATATCCCGGCGGATCTGGCGACTGTGCTCGCCTCGCGACCCGACCCGACGGCGCCGTTCGTGTGGAACCACCGCTACGTCGGGTTGCCGACCAAGTCGTGGGACGAGCACTACACGGTCGATCAGTTCATGGGCGGCCTGCGCGGGGCTCTGCCGTTCGGCGACTGGACCTGGGACGCCTCCGCCACTTGGAGCAATACGGATCACGTCCAGTCGAACTACAACGCGGTGCTCAAGAGCCGGGTCGAGGCGCTCCTGAGCGCACCCGACGGCGGCGCATCGCTCTGTGCCGGCGGGTTTGATCCGTTCGGCCTGGACAATACCACGAACATCTCGCCGGCCTGCCAGCAGTACATGACGACGACGGCCGTGAGCACGGAGACGCTGAGCCAGGGCGAGGAGCAGATCCTGTTCCAGGGATCGCTGCTGCATCTGCCCGCCGGCCCCATCCAGATGGCCTTGCTGGCCGATCACCGCACCACCGAATACATCTATCATCCGGACGAGGATCTTTCCGCGCAGAACATCGAGGCCGTGATCGCTTCGCAGCCGACCAAGGGAGCCATCTCCGTGACGGAAGGCGCGACGCAGATCGACGTTCCGGTGCTGCGCGACCTGCCGGGGGTGAAGCGACTGGACATCGGCGGGGCGTTCCGCTTCTCCGACTACGACACATCGGGAGGCGTCTCGACGTACGCCGGCAACATCCGCTGGTCGCCGGTGAGCAGTCTGCTCATCCGCGGCGGCTACCAGCGGGCCGTCCGCGCTCCGGCCATCGGCGAGCTGTACGCGGCGGCTTCCGGCTCGCAGATCGTCTTCGGTACGCCCCCGGTATCCATCGGCGACCCGTGCGATATCCGCTCGACCGCGCGCACCGGCCCAGGCGGCGCGCAGGTGGCCGCGCTCTGCGAGGCGCAAGGCGTGCCGGCATCGATCGTCAATTCTTACGAGTTCCCGACGACCGCGGCGGGCGGCGTGAGCCAGGGCAATCCCAAGCTGACGCCCGAGAGAGCCAATACGTTCAATTTCGGGCTGGTATGGACATCGCATTCGGCTTCACCGCTGCTCAGGCGCCTGTCCGCCTCCGTCGATTTCTACGATATCGAGATCCAGAACGTGATCTCGGTGGTCCCGGGGCTGACCACCCTCAGCAAGTGCTTCAACCTCGATGGCTCGAACCCGGGCTATTCGCCGACCAACGAGTTCTGCCAGCTGCTCAACCGCGATCCGGCGACGGGCCAGCTCGTTCTCATCCACACCCCGTATGAGAACCTGGGCGGATTGAAGACCGATGGAATCGACGTCCAGTTCAACTGGGCATTCGACCTGGCGGACATCCACGGCCTGCGTGTTCCGGGAACGCTCGCGATCGGCAGCGGCATCGGCTACAACAGAAACCAGGAGGTGCAGACCCTGCCAGGAACGCCCTGGGCGGAGTTTTCCGGCACCAACACCCTGAACGGCAGCTATCCGAAGTGGAAGGCGCTGACCAGCGTGGCGTACAGCCTGGGAGGCGCCACGGCGGGGTTGCGCTGGCGGTATCAGGATGCCATGGCGGATGTCACCTCGGTGACTTCCCCGAAATCGCCCGGAATCGGCGTCGCGCCGTACAATCTGTATGACCTCTTCGCGATCTACGACATCAGCCCGACCTGGCAGGTCCGCGGCGGTATCAACAACATCTTCGGACACGGAATTCCGGTCGTGTCGAGCTCGCAGAACCATACGGATGCCGCGGTGTTCGATGTGATCGGACGCGCATACTACGTCGGGGTGAGGCTGAATCTCGAGTGAGGTCACGGGCCTCGGCGGCAGGCAGCGGTCGCTCAGCCAGCCGGGCGCTCATAGGCGTTCTGACCCTGGTCGCGGCGCTGGCACTTTGGGTGCCGGCGCCGCCGGTTGGCGCGCAGGGTGCGGCGGCGGGCGCGAGTGCTGCCAACGGCTGTGGTCCGGTAAACGGACTGCATTTCGTTTGCGGCGCGCACCATCCGGAAGACATGGCACGGATTGCGGGGACCCCATGGGTGATCGTCAGCGCATTTGCCCCGCATGGCGGGCTGCAGGTGCTGGATACGCGGGCGCTGAGGTTGCGGCGCTGGGATGCGGGGTCACCTGTACGGCGCGACACCGGCAAGCGCATCGGTGCGGCGGATTGTCCCGGCCCGCTCCAGAGTGGTGAGCTTTACACGCAGGGCCTGAGTCTGCGTGTCTTGCGGCCGGACCGATATCGGCTGTATGCCGTCAATCATGGCGGGCGGGAAAGCATCGAGATATTCGACGTATCCCTGGCCAGCGGGAAACCCGTGCCGCGGTGGCGGGGTTGTGTGCTGATGCCGGCGGGCGATGCTGCGAATGCCGTCTCTTCGTTTCCGGACGGCACGATCATCGCGACGGTCCTCAATCTTCCGGGTACCACCAAGGCCGACTTCGTGCGAGGCAAGCCCACGGGCGGGGTTTTCGAGTGGCGCCCGGGTACCGAGGGCTTTCGGCTCCTGCCCGGCACCGAGCTGCCGGGCAACAACGGGCTCACCGCCTCGCCCGACGGCAAGACCTTCTATGTGGTCGCGTTCGGACTGCACGCGATCTACATGTATTCCCGCTCCGACACGCGGCGGCCGATTGGCGCAGCGACCGCTCCGGGGTTCATGCCGGACAACGTTCATTGGGAAGAAGGACGGCTGATCGCGGCGGGGATGACATATGACGAGCCGGCGTGCGGCGGGATTCGCAAGATAATCAACGGGCACGCCGACGCGATGCTCTGTCATCGCGGTTACGTTGTAGCGACGCTGGATCCGCGCACGCTGCACTACACCGTGATCGCGCAAGGGGGGCCGAATCCGGCCTTCAACGGTGCGACGACGGGTCTCATCATTGGCAGCCGCCTGTGGATCTCCTCGTACCAGGCGGACAGAGTGGCGTACCGTGCGCTCCAGGACGCGAAGCCCGGCGGCTGAGCCCATGCTCCCGATCAGCCGGTGGAGATGCGCTCGAAGTGCCGCCGCATGCGCTCGGCGTCGGCGGTGCGGCCGGTGAAGATCTCGAATGCCCGGACGGCCTGATACACCGCCATGCCGCCGCCGTCGAGGGTCCTGCAGCCCGCGGCCCGGGCGGCTGTCAGCAGCTGCGTCTCCCGCGGGAAGTAGACAATGTCTGCGACCCACAAGTCTGGACGCAGCAGCCCTGCGGGTACCGCGGAACCGGGGTGCTTGGTCATGCCCATCGGGGTGGCGTTGACGATGCCGTCGGCGCCGGCAATGGCTTCGTCGAGTCCCCGGCAGGCACCGACCTCCCGGTCCGGAAAGCACTCGGAGAGACTCGCCGCGAGAGCCTGCGCACGGCCGGGATCGCTGTCGAAGATCCACAGCTCCCGCGCACCGAGCTCGAGGAGCGCGTACGCAGTGGCCGCTCCCGCGCCGCCGGCGCCGACCTGAACGACCGCCGCCAGCGACGCGCCCTGCATGTCGTGGCGAAAGCTTTCCTCGAAACCCCAGGCATCCGTGTTGTAGCCCGTGCGCCGCCCGCCGTGGAAGTGAATGGTGTTGACCGCCCCTATGGCCCGCGCATGCGGGCTCAGCTCGTGCAGCAGGGGTATGACGGCCTGCTTGCACGGATGCGTGATGTTGAGTCCCGCGAACCCGCGCTGCTCGGCCTCAGCGAGCAGGTCCGGCAGCTGTGCGACGCCGGCGTGCAGCGTATCGAGGTCCAGGAGCTGATACACGCACCGAATGCCCTGCGCTGCGGCCTCCGCCTCGTGCAGCGAGGGCGCCTTGGAAGCCTGGATGCCGCTGCCGATGAGACCAAGCCGCAGGGGCGGTTTCTCACCGGCAGGCGGGGCGGATTGTCCGTGCGGGTTCGCCATGGCTCCTGTCTCGGCATTTCAAGCACTAACTAGATAGTGCATTATAGGCGTCCACCGCGGAGGGCGCCATGCCTGTGCATCACCTGGATCATCTCAATCTGCGCGCTTCGGGCAACGCCTTCGCGGCGCTGCGGGAGTTCTACTGTCAGGTGCTCGGGTTGAGGGTCGGCGAGCGGCCGCCGCTCGCATCCGCGGGGCTATGGCTCTACGCGGGCGCCGCGCCGATCGTGCACTTGGTGGAGCTACCGGAGGGCGCCGTGCCATCCGCGGAGCCGTCCGCCGCGCCCGATCTCGTGTTCGACCACGTTGCGTTCGCATGTTCCGGCCTCGAGGAGGTGCTGAGCCGGCTGGAAAAGCTCGGCGTGCCGAACACCGTGCAGGCGAACCCCGTCACCGGTCAGGTACTGGTGCGGCTAAAGGACCCATCCGGGCTGCGTGTGGAGCTCGTATTCCCCGCCGGACGGCCCGGCGGCTAATCGTCGGCGTGGGCGGGTTTCTGGAGGACCAGGCGTTCCACCGTCTCGACGATCAGGCGCTTGTGCCGCGCCAGCGTCCGCGGCTCGGAGAGATCCCGCTTGAAGATCGCGCCGACGGTATGCCGGTTGGATACCCGGAAGAAGCAGAAAGAGCTGATCAGCAGGTGAAGATCGAAGGCGTTGATGTCGGCGCGGAATATCCCCGCGGCCCGGCCGCGCGCCAGGATGTCCTCGACGGTGTCGATGGCGCTGACATTGATTCCGCGGATGGAAGTCAGCTTCTTCAGGTGCTCGGCATAGTGGATGTTCTCCACGGCGATCAGCCGGATGAAGCCGTGATGGCCCTCGTCGTAGTCGAAGGTGATCTCGACGAGGCGCCGCAGCGCCTCGCGCGGCGGCAGGTCCCTGAGATGGGTCTGGGTCTCCCGGGTCCTGATGCCGTTGTAGGCCTGCTCCAGCACGGCGCGGTACAGCCCCTCCTTGCTGCCGAAGTAGTAGTAGATCATCCGCTTCGAGGTGCGCGTGCGATCGGCTATCGCGTCCACCCGGGCGCCTGCGAGCCCGTTCTCGGCGAATTCCTCCATCGCGACCGCCACGATGTCGGCCTTGGTGCGCTCAGCGTCCGAAAGTGCCTCCGGCGTCTCGCTGGAGGATGTCGCGGGATTTCTCTTGGCCATATTCTGTCGATCGTCGCCCGCACCAAACGGATGCGGCTCCCAAAACCCACCGCTTGCCATCATAAGGCATAAGCGGTTCGGACCCCATAGGAACCCAGTTTCCAGCTGCAGATGGCACCCAGGAGGCCCGCCTGGGAGCCCGGCGCGCGTCGTTCGTCCCAGCAGATCCCCGCGATCTCTCACATGTGGATCAGTGCATCTGTTTCGGTTTGCTCTGCGCCGGCGGCCGCGGCCAGGCGGACGGTGTTGCAGCGGAAAGGCGACCCCCGGTGCGTTGAGTTTCCGCAGCAGAATCCGGTTGCCGAGGACCGTCCGGTACGGTCTGGCGGGATCGTACGCCCTGAACTGGACCGCCGGTGTATTCGCAGTGCCCGTCCTGGCCGGCTGGAAGCACGGCCCGATGCGGCGATCAGCGGCTCGCCGAGGTGGAAAAGCCCGTATCTCGGGCTGGCGGCGGATCGGGCCGCGGAGGGGCCGGGGAGCGCGGGGCGCCGGGGGAGAGATAGCGCTTCGCAATCGTCAGGCACCGGCGAGCAAACTCGACCGGGCCGAGGGCAGAGAGCAGGCGGGCGTTCGGCAGCTCGAGCGAGTAGGGAATATCAGGCAAGTGATCCAGGATGCCCCGTACATCGATACCGCCCTCGCCGAGAAACAGCCGCTCCTCGCGCGCCACGCGCTTCAGCTCCGGCTCTTCCGGCGACCAATCCTCCGGACCATCGCAGACCTGCGCGTAGTGGAACCACTGCGGCGGCAACCGGTCGAGCTGCCGCACCGTGCAGGCGGAGCGATCGAAGTGGAGGGTGTCGACGCAGATACCCGCATTGTCGCAGCCGGACGCGGCGACGACCCCCGCCGCCTCGTTGAGCGTGCTCACGCGCGCGAAGGTGACGAACTCGAGGTCCACGGTGAGCCCGAGGGGACGCGCCAGCTCACACAATTGCGCAAAGCGATCGCGAGCGAAGCTCATGTCGTCGCACCAGATGCTGCTCAGCAGATGCCGGCCCCGAAGCTCGGCTGCCACCTCGAGCGCCGGCAGATAGTCCATGACATCGACGCCCGGGTAGATGCGGGCCAGCTCGATATCGAGCAGTTTCACGCCCGTGGCGCGCAGCGCCGCCTTCGTACGGTTGAGCAGCGCCCTGTCGGTGGCTAGCGGATACTTCGGCTCGGTCGGCAGTCCCAGGCAGATGGGCCGATAACTGACATAGTCGAATCCGGCCCGTGCGGCGATCTCGGTGAGCTCGGGAGGAGCGCAATCCAGCAACGTAAGGTGCGCGAGGGAGAACTCCATGCGTGGACGCTAACATCGCACGCTCGGCGGAGATATTTCCGTTTTGGGCGTCGTCCATACCAAAGACGCATACGCTCAATAGTAGGGCTTGGCGCCCGGACGCGGAGGCAGGGGAATCTTCGCCGCCGGGTGCGCCGCCAGCCACTCCATCCCCTTCACGTCCAGCTTCTCGACCGCGATCCTGCCGCCAAACACGATGCGCCGCCCGTCTGTCGGAACCCAAGCCGGCCACTTCACCGCCGCGGTGGCCGGACTACCCGTCCTGGCAAAGGCGATCAGCGAGTCCATCATGTCCTGCGACAGCTTGCGATCCCATGGCCTCCAGTCGCGCGTCGGGCGGAACATGTTATAGGTGTCCAGCGTCCCGAACCAGTACGCAAGGTCGGCGACGTGATAGGCGCCGATGGCCGCCGTGTCCTGATCCGCGATCCTCACACCCTGGATGTAGGGGTTTTTCAGGGTGAAAAGATCGACATAGGTCGGCTTGCCGTTGTATTGCGCGTTCAACTGCGCGCAACGGCGAGCATCGCCCTGGAAGCCCGCATCCTGCGCCGCCCGGTGCGCCGTCGCGCTCACCTGGGAGTCCGAAGACACCGGATAAAGCGCGAGGAATGCGGCGGCGTTGGCGCCGTACATTTTACGGGCGAGCTCCTCGTACTGCGCCACCGTCGTGGCTCTCGTCAAGGGGCTGAAGTTGGAGTCCAGGTCATCGCCGTTGGAGGAGGCAATGATCGGCACGGCGCTGTTCTCATGCGCTTTCAGGATGTCCAACTCGCTCATGGGGGTGAAGTAGCCATCGATGATGGGGCCGGTGCGCACTCCCGCCCTCCGGCTTTCCACCTGAAACTCCTGCTGCAGCGCCAGGATCTGGTCGGCCGGCACCTGGCGCATCTGCCCGATGCCCGAGGCATGCAGGAGCTTCTGCACCCGCAGGCCCACTTGCTCGGCCTGCGCAAGCGTCGGCTCCGGTCCTCCGAAGCCGGGTGAGCCCCAGCTACAGGCGCTCGACATCACGGCCTCGCTGAAAAGGCCGCGCGACAGCGGGCTGAATACCTGCGCCGTGACGGACCGCGCGCCCGCCGACTGACCCATGAGCAGGACCCTGGAAGGATCGCCGCCGAATTTCGCGATGTTCGCGTGGATCCACTTCAGCGCTGCATTCTGGTCGAGGAAGCCGTAGTCGCCGGAATGTCCGTCCTGCTCCCGGGTGAGCTCGGGATGCGCCATGAAGCCGAGGATGCCGAGACGATAGTTGAAATTGACGAATACCGCGCCGTGCTTCGCGACCTGCTCGCCACCATACAGGGCCATTCCCGAGGAACCGATCGTGAAGCCGCCGCCATAGATGAACACGATCACCGGCAGGTTGGACCCAGCGTGAGAGCCGGTCGGCGCCCAGATGTTCATATAGAGGCAGTTTTCGCTGCTGGCCTCCTCACCGAAATAGTTGTTGATGTCGTGCGGCCGCAGGACCTGGATGCACTCCGGCATCTTGCGGTCGGCATCCCAGATTCCCCGCCACTGCATCGGCTGGGGCGGCCGCCAGCGCAGCTCGTCCACGGGCGGCTTGGCATAAGGTATGCCGAGCCAGGCTTTCACGCCGGACGGCAGCACCATCCCTGCCAACAGCCCCCCTGTGGTCTGGATCGGCGCTACTCGCCGGCGAACGGTCTGCCCGCTGACGACCGGTGCCATCAGGCCGGCGGCGACGCACGCTGCCATGATGACCAGATACCCCTTCTTCATGACTGACCTCACCTTGAAATCCCGTCGCGACTGGCGCCCGCGGCTGATTGTCATTCTCGAAACAGGCTTGCCAATCCTACCAAAGAATGTACCATCTAGTCCGTCCAATTTGAGAAGCCGAGAACGAGGGGCACTATGAGCACTTGCCGCCGCGCTCAGCCGCGGATTGCTGCGGCGGCGATGCGCGGATGAGCAGCCGGGATGCCCGTGAGCAGCATCAGCCTGAAGCAGATCGAGTATTTCCGTGCGGTGATGGAGGCGGGTACGGTGAGCGGCGCCGCGGCGATGCTCAATGTGTCGCAGCCCAACGTGAGCAGAATGCTCAAGTACACCGAGAGCCGCCTCGGATTGCGGCTGTTCGAGCGTTGCAAGGGCAGGCTGCAGCCGACCCCGGAGGCGACCGCGCTCTATCGCGAGGTGCAATCGCTGCACGCACATCTCGATTCGCTGCAGGATGCGCTGCGGCACATCGTGCGCGGGGAGCTGGGGCGCTTCGCCGTCGGCTCCTCGCCGAGCCTCGGGCGTCACGTACTGCCTACGGCACTTTCCTGCCTGCGGCGGGAGTTTCCGCGGCTGGCGTTGAAGCTCGACATCCTGTCGATGTCGCAGGTGATCGAGTACCTCACGCTGGGGCAGGGCGAGTGCGCCTGCACCATCTTTCCCGTCTCCCATCCGCAGGTCGAGACTCAGGCCTACGCGGCCGGCGCGCTGGTGTGCGCGATACCCCGCAATCATCCGCTGGCGGCACGCGCCATCATCACGCCGAAAGACCTCGCCGCTGAAACTCTCATCGGCTTCGAGCCCAACACACCGCACGGCCGGGTGGCGCATGACTTCCTCAGCCAAGGCGGGCGCGAGCCCGCGTTCCTTTGCACTGTGCGTTTCGCGGAGACCGCCTGTGCGATGGCGGAGGAAGGTGCCGGCATCGCGCTGGTCGACGAGTTCACGACCTCGGGGAATGTCTTCCCGAAGCTCGTCGCGCTGCCGACGAAGTGGAGCAAGCCATTCCGGATGTACATGCACCGCGCCGCGCACAGGCCGCTGTCGCGCGTCGGTGCGCGGCTCGGAGAGTTTCTCGCCAACTGGCGGAGCGGCCAGCCATGAGTCGCGGGCTGTGCCGAGCGCCTGGCTCCCGGTTCATGCCACCCCCTTCTCGGCGGAGGATCAAGATGTTCAAGCGCGCCCTGATCGTTCCGATATTCGTGCTCGCGCTGGCGGGCGTAGCAGCCCAGGCTCGGGCGCAGGCGGCCCACGTGTTCAAATCGGAGGAATATCTTCTCCTGGGTAACGCCACCCGCGGCGCAGGCGAGCCGATGCTCGCGGTCGACCCGCTCGATCCGCAGACCATCGTCGTCATCGCCATGGGCAGCTTGCACCGCCTCAGCGATGCGCCGATCTCGCGGTCGATGGTGAGCCAGTATCACGCCACTCCCTTTTCCACCATTCCATTGCTGGCGGTGACGCATGACGGTGGGCGGACCTGGAAGACGGGCGTTTTGCCGATCCTGGGTGAGCATCACGTGGACGGGGACCAGGGGCCGATGGCTCGGTTTACGCGTTGCCCCGATCCGTTTGCGGCGGCGAGCAAGGACGGCACCTTCTTCGTCGGCTGCGAGCCGCGGACGACGGTGGGCGAGGACTTTGGCGGCTCCTACATGCTGATTTCCACCGATAAGGGGAATTCCTGGAGCAAGACCCCGATTCCCCTGATCACGTCGTGGTCGCTGCCGCGATTTGCGCCGGGC
>DASVWT010000057.1:0-18070 GCA_036393055.1 Steroidobacteraceae bacterium | reverse complement strand
GAACGATTCCGCCTGCGCCTCTTCGCGGCTTTTGAACTGGATCGCGTCGAGTTTCGTGACGCCGTCGACGAGCTCTGCGACGTCTGCGCCGAAGCGCGCCGCCAGCTGATCCTTCGGCGTCGGCGTGTCCTCTATGACGTCGTGCAGGATCGCGGCGACCAGCGTATCCGCATCGAGGTGCAGGTCGGCGAGGATGGCGGCCGCCGCTACCGGATGGGCAATGTAGGGCTCGCCGGAAAGGCGCTTCTGGCCTTTGTGGGCGGAGGCGCCGAACTCCGCCGCCTCCTGTATGCGCGCGACCTGCTCAGGCGGCAGGTATTTGCCGACCGCGGCCAGCAGCTCCTTGAGTCCTGGAGTGCGCCTTCCGCCGGGGAGCAATCCCAGGAGCGAAGACGCATAGTCCATAGGAACGGACTGGGAGGCTCAGTCCCCCAGACCGAACTGCGGCGCGCGGAAGGTGGACTGGGCCTCGAGCTCCGGAATCACGGGCTCGGCGGGAGGCTCCGGCTCACGGAGCATTTCCAGCGTGACGTTGCCCGCGGCGATCTCGCGCAGCGCCACCACGGTCGGCTTGTCGTTCTCCCAGCCGATGGTGGGCTCCGCGCCGTTGGCGAGCCGGCGGGCGCGCTGCGCCGCCAGGATGACGAGCTGGAAGAGGTTATCGACGTTCTGCAGGCAGTCTTCGACGGTGATACGGGCCATGGTAGGGGTACAAAAGAATGATGAGCCCCGAAGGGGGCGGGAGAGTACCCCCATTATGCGGTGCGCGACCCTCCAGGCACAAGGATGTGCCCCGCCGCCGCAGGTGGAGTCATGGACTACACCAGCAGGCGCTCCAATAAGGGCGCCAGCTCGGGGCGGCCGGCGGCCAATCCTTGCGCCCGGGGACCGTGGGCGGTGCGGGGGGCCGCTTCGCCATGGGCCGCAACGATGGCCATCAGGTCCGCCACTGCCTTCTCGAAGAGGTCGTTCACCACGACGTAGTCGAACTCCCGCCAGTGCGACATGTCGGTGACGGCATCGCGCAGGCGGCGCGCGATCACCTGCGGGGAATCGGTTGCACGGCTCTGGAGGCGCTTCTCCAGCGCCTCGCGGGAGGGCGGCAGGATGAAGATGGTGACGCAGTCGGGCATGGCCGAGCGCACCTGCCGGGCGCCCTGCCAGTCGATCTCCAGCATCACGTCCCCGCCCTGCGCCAGGCGCGTTTCGACGGGCTCGCGAGCCGTGCCGTAGAGATTGTCGAAGACGCGGGCATGCTCGAGGAATTGGCCCTCGGCGACCCGCCGCTCGAACTCCGGCACGCTGATGAAGTAATACTCGCGTCCAGGCTCCTCCGTCGGACGCCGCGGCCGCGTGGTATGAGAGACGGACATCCTCAGTCCGGGCATGCGCTCCAGCAGAGCTTTCACGAGCGAGGTCTTGCCGGCGCCGGAGGGGGCGGCCAATACGAAGAGGGTGCCGCGGGTAATGGGCGTGCGTGCCTCCTCGAGATCGAGCTCTTCGCGGGCGGCGGCGACCCAGGCGCGCAGCGCCTGCGCGCGATGGCTGACCCTGTTCTTGGCCTCCGGATCGAGCTCCGCAGCAGTGCGGGGTGCGCCCGTGTCCGGGTGCCCGGGGGTCGGCGGCAGGCCTGCCGGCAGGAAGATCGGGTCGTAGCCGAACCCGCCCGTGCCCCGCGGCCCGAGCGCGATGCGCCCCTCCCAGGTCCCTTGCGCGACGATCGGCTGCGGATCATCGTGCCGGCGTACGAACGCGATCACACAGTGATAGCGCGCCTGGCGGAACTCCATGGGAACATCGTGCAGCTCCGCGAGGAGTTTGTGCAGGTTCTCGGCATCACTCGCGCCCTCCCCCGCAAACCGCGCGGAGCGCACGCCCGGACGGCCGTCGAGCGCATCGACCTCTATGCCGGAGTCGTCCGCCAGTGCGGGGAGACCCGAGACCCGGGCCGCGTGGCGGGCCTTGAGCAGCGCGTTCTCCAGGAACGTGCTGCCGGTTTCCGGCGGCGAATCGATGCCGAGGGCGCTCTGCGCGATGAGCGTGAGGCCCAAGGGCTCGAGGATCGCCGCCAGCTCCCTGAGCTTGCCGGCGTTGCCGCTCGCAAGAAGGGCTTTCACGAGCCGTGGTCCGCGAGGGCCTGCGTCTGCAGGGTGAAGAGCCGCTCGATTCCGTCGGCCGCGAGCCCCAGCATGGCATCGAGCTCGTGGCGGTGGAAGGCGTGTCCCTCCGCGGTGCCCTGCAGCTCGATGAAGGCGCCGCCGCTGCGCATGACCACGTTCATGTCCGTCTCCGCCTGGGAGTCTTCGGCGTAGTCCAGATCCAACACCGGCCTGCCGTCGACGATGCCGACGGAGACGGCCGCGACCTGACCGTGAAGCGGGTTGGCGCGGATGACGCGTTGCGCAACCAGCTTCTCGCACGCGCGCGCCAGCGCCACGTAGCCGCCCGTGATCGAAGCGGTGCGAGTGCCGCCGTCGGCCTGCAGCACGTCGCAATCTATCGTGATCGTGCGGGCGCCCAACGCCTTGAGATCGATGACCGCGCGCAGCGAGCGGCCGATGAGGCGCTGGATCTCCTGCGTGCGGCCGCTCTGTTTGCCGCGCGCCGCCTCTCGAGCCGAGCGGGTATGAGTGGAACGCGGCAGCATGCCATATTCCGCCGTGACCCATCCCTGCTCCTTGCCGCGCAGGAAGGGGGGTACGCTGTCCTCGACGCTGGCCGTACACAACACCTGGGTATCGCCGGCCTCGATCAATACCGCGCCCTCGGCATGCTTGGCGAACCGGCGCGTGAAGGCGACCGGGCGCATCTGATCGGGCGCGCGTCCGCTGGGGCGTGTCATGACAGCCAGCGCACCGCGGCCACGGAAGTGTTGTCGCTGGCGGCGCCGGTGCGAGCGATGGCTCTCTGGCCCAGCTCCATGAGCTTCTCGCGCAGCGGCGCGCCTGCCGCGCCCGCGCTGCCTTGCGCGGAGAGCTCCGTCGCGATCTCGGTATCCTTCATGCCACTCCAGAAGCCGTCGGTGCATACGAGCAGCACGTCGCCGGACTCCAGCGGGCGTCTGCGCGCGATCGCCATGTCGGGAAGGATGGGATCGCCGCCGAGACAGCATTCGACGTAGTTGCGCATGGGATGGGCCTGGGCCTGGTCCGCGGTGATGAGGCCCTCGCGCAGCAGCACCTCCACATGGCTGTGATCGCGGCTGCGGCCGAGGACTGCGCCGCCACGCAGATGATAGATGCGGCTGTCGCCGACATGCGCCCACCAGGAGGCGCCCTGCTGCACCAGACAAAGGGCGCAGGTGGAGCGCGGCCGCTGCTCGAGCGGCAGCGGTGCGCCGAGCTTGACCACTTCCTCGTGCGCGCGGCCGAGGATAAGGTGGAGGAATCCCATCGGATCGAAGAGCGGATGAGGGGTGTGCCCGAAGGCATCGAGCACGATCTCCCGGGCGATCTCCGCGGCGCGCGCACCGTTGGCGTGGCCGCCCATGCCGTCGGCTACGCACAGCAACGCCGCATGCTCCGTCACCGCGACGGCGATCCGGTCCTGGTTCTCCTCGCGCCCGCCCAGGAGGCTGACGTCGGCGTAATCAACCCGCAAGAAGAAATCCGTGCATCTGTTAGACTTTCGATCCCCCTTTATATCACCCCGCGGCGCCGGGAGCGCAAAGTTTAACAATGATCGCCAGCATGACCGGCTTCGCGCGGCGGGAGATCTCCGGGCCCTGGGGGACGCTGGTCTGCGAGCTGCGCAGCGTCAATCATCGCTTCCTGGAGGCGGGCTTTCGCCTGCCGGACGAGCTGCGCTCCGCCGAGGGGGAGCTGCGCCAGCACCTTGCCCGTGAGGTGCGCCGCGGCAAGGTCGACTGCACGGTGACCTATCGCCGTGCGCAGGTCTCCGAGGCCGGGCTGGAGGTCGACCCTCAGGCGCTCGACCGGCTGCTCGCGCGCCTGAAGGACATCGGGCGCTCCTTCCCTACTCACACCGTGAATGTCGTCGACGTGCTGCGCTGGCCCGGCGTCCTCAAGGAGGATACCTCCGCCGGGGAGGAGCTGATGGTCGCCGCGAAGGCGCTGTTCGGCAGCACGCTCGAGGATCTGGTCGCCGCGCGGGCGCGCGAGGGCCTGCGGTTGAAGGAGATCCTGGAGCTGCGCTGCACCGCTCTCGAAGACCACGTGGGACGGGTACGGACGCGCCTGCCCGAGGTGCAGACCCGGCTGCGCGCGCGCCTCGATGAGCGGGTGAAGGAGCTGACCGCCAACGTCGATCAGGACCGCCTGGAACAGGAGCTGGCGATCCTGTTGCAGCGGCTGGACGTCGATGAGGAGCTCGACCGTCTCTCCGGCCACATCCAGGAGATCCGCCACGTGCTCTCCGCCAACGAGCCAGCAGGCAGGCGCCTCGACTTCCTGATGCAGGAGCTCAACCGCGAAGCGAACACCCTGTCCTCGAAGTCCCAGGACCTCGAAACCACCCGCAGCGCCGTGGACATGAAAGTCATCATCGAGCAGATGCGGGAGCAGGTACAGAACGCGGAGTAGGTGCCGCGCGAGCCTGCCGCCGGCTCAAACACGTACACCTTCACGTCGTCGGGGACGTGAGGGCCGCTTCGATCATGGCTGGCCCCCTTTGCGGTTTCAGTAGAACGACTCCTAGCGGATCTATTTCAGACGACGGATCGCGACGGCGCTGTGAGCATGTTCATCACCAGCCGAATCATGACCTCCTTGTCCTTGGGCGAGGATTCTGCGACCAGTAGCGCGAGCGCCGCAAGGCCGACATCGTTGATGACAGTCTCGCCGCCGCGAAACAGCCGGCCATTGCGGTTCAGGAAATCGACGAACAAGAAGGAGCCAATCCGCTTGTTGCCGTCGGAGAAGGGGTGATTCTTGATCACGAAGTAGAGAAGGTGCGCCGCCCTCGACTCGACCGTCGGATACGCCGGCTTTCCGAAGACGCTCTGTTCTAGATTGCCGAGCAATGCTGCCAGTCCGTCTTCGCGCTCGTGGCCAAAGAGTTCGCTGGCCTCCCCGCGCGCTAGCAGATCAGATTTGAGCCTCGCGATGGCGGTGCGTGCCTCGTCCGCCGCCGGCAGCACTCCGCCCGAGCTTCCTTTGGGCTCTACGAGCAGCCCCTCGTCATAGCGCTGCAGGAGGAGAAAGGTCTGTGTGTAGCGGGCGATGACGTCTACTAGCCCGCGTCCCTGGTCCGTGGTCAGCGCCTCCCCCGAAGCCGCCTTACGCACCAAGGCCAGCGCCGACTCCAGTTCGCGCGCGTTCTGCTGCAAGCGCTCACGGTGGAGGGTATAGCCCTGGACCAGGTGCTCACGCAAAATGCTCGTAGCCCAGATGCGGAACTGCGTGCCGCGCTTTGAATTCACCCGATAGCCGACCGAGAGAATGGCGTCGAGGTTAAAGAACTCAATTTCCCGAGCGACCTCGCGGTCTCCCTCCCGCTGAACCGTTGCATTTTTTGCAACGGTTGCCGTCCGCTCCAGTTCTCCTGAGGCGAAGACGTTGCGCAAGTGCCTCGAAATGACGGACTTATCACGTCCGAACAGCTCCGCGAGCTGACCCAGGGAGAGCCAGACCGTCTCGCGTTCCAGACGCACGTCAACCCGAATCTCGCCGCCGGGAGCTTCGTAGACGACTATCTCTCCCCCAGCGTGCCCGGGCATCAACGCGCCCTCCGTGACCGCTTGCCTTCGGAGCTGACTCGGGCCCTGTTACGGGCTACTGGTTTCACAAGCTGGTCTCAAATGAGGGGTGGCATTACCTGTGACATTTTACTCGTGAATTCGGCGACGAACACAGATCTATGGTAACTAACGCCGCATCATCACCGTGTGTAAGTGCGTCTGATCTCTGCGTCAGGTCACAATGCGGAGTGCCACCGTGTGCCCCTGGGTCTGAATATTGCCAACTCAGGAACCAGACTGCTTCTGCTCGTAGGTCAACCTGAAAACGGTATCTGCCATCCATCGCTTGAAGGAATCGTTATCTACGAACTGCTTGAAGAGCTCCGTGTCGTCCTTCATGTAGGCGGTCATCACGCGTAGCAGCGCCTTGTCGTGCTCGATACGAGCATTCTGCTTGTCCGAATTCTTCTGCGCGTTCCGGTACGCCGGATCGGCTGCCACTTTGGCGGGGATATCCTGAGTGATGAGCTTATGGACCCGGTCTTTGTCGGACCAGGAGATATTTCCGAACTGCTCATTGAACGTCTTCAGGATGTTCGAGAGACGATCCAGCTCCGGCTCGGCGAAGTGGCCGCTACCTGCGGCGGGCACCGGCTCGATCTCGGCGTTCGCATCTGGCAGCTGGATGCGCGCGACCGCCCGCTTCTCCACCCGGTAGCTGTCCATATCGATGGCTTCGAGGATGCCCTTTGACAGATCCTGCTCGACCGGCGCGGGGAGCTTGGTGATCAAGAAGTTGAGGAAGATCGAGAGCTTCTCCCAATCGGCATTCGTGTAAGGCAATACGGAGGACAGGAAGCCGTATGTGCGGGCGAAGGCCTTGGCTTTTCCCTTGAAATCCACCTGCGCGTCCTCGTCCAGGCTCTCGCGATAGACGGCGACGCAGGCGTCGAGGATCGGATCGAGTCTGTCGCGGTCAGCGCCGTCGAGGTACAGCGCGACAAGATCATCGATCTGCTGGGCGCCATACACCTGGGCATCGTCGAGGGCAGCCTTGAGGTCGTGAAGCTTATTGGGATCGGTCTCGTCGGACAGGATCGTGGTGCGATAGTAGTCGGCGAAGGACTTCTGAATCGTGTCGGCGTCGTTCATGAAGTCGAGCACGAATACATCGTGCTTTTTCGGGTGGGCGCGGTTCAGGCGCGACAGCGTTTGCACCGCCTTGATGCCCGAGAGCACCTTGTCTACGTACATAGTGTGCAGCAGCGGCTCGTCGTAGCCGGTCTGGAACTTATCGGCGCAGATCAGGAACCGGTACGGGTCCTCCTGGATCTTGTCCGCGATCTTGCTCGATGGGAAGCCATTGAGCGAAGCCTCGGTCACCTTGGCGCCGCCGTATTCGTGCTCACCGGAGAACGCCACGATCGCCTGGTAGCGGCTCTTGTGCTCGACCAGGTAGTCGCGGATCGCGTGGTAGTACTGGATCGCGCGCTCGATGCCGCTCGTCACCACCATCGCCCGTGCCTCGCCGCCGAGCTTATTGAGCGCCAGCACCTGCTCGTGGAAATGATCCACCATGATCTCCGCCTTGAGCCGGATCGCATGGTCGTGGCTCTCCACGTACCGGCGCAGTTTCCTTTTGGCCCGCTTGGTGTCGAACTCCGGATCGCCCTCGACCTTCTTCACGAGCTTGTAATAGCTCTCGACCGGCGTGTAGTACTCGAGCACGTCGAGGATGAAGCCTTCCTGGATGGCCTGCTTCATCGTGTAGCTGTGGAACGGCCGGTGCTTCACCGTCCCGTCAGTCTGCGGATCGGGCCGACCGAAGATCTCCAGCGTCTTGTTTTTCGGAGTGGCGGTGAAGGCGAAATAGCTGGCGTTGGGCAGCAGCTTCTTGGCCTCCATCAGCCGATTGATTTTATCTTCCAGCGTCTCGTCTTCGTCCTCGCTACCGGCGGCGGACAGCGCCAGCGACACCGCCGCTGACGTCCTCCCGCCCTGGCTGGAATGCGCCTCGTCGATGATGATGGCGAACCGGCGTCCGCGGTGCTCCGTCCCGATCTCGTCCAGCACGAACGGGAACTTCTGCACCGTGGTGATGATGATCTTCTTGCCCTCCGCGATGAACTTACGCAGATCGCCGGAGTGCTCGGCATGCCCGACGGTTGCGCCCACCTGTGCGAACTGCTTGATGGTGTCGCGGATCTGCTGGTCGAGGATGCGGCGGTCTGTGACCACGATGATCGAGTCGAACACCGCCGTCTCGTCCCTCTCCAGGCCGATGAGCTGGTGCGCGAGCCATGCGATCGAGTTCGACTTGCCGCTGCCGGCCGAGTGCTGGATCAGATAGCGCCGGCCTGAACCATTCGCCCGTGCGTCTGCGAGCAGCCGGCGCACGACGTCGAGCTGGTGGAAGCGCGGCCAGATCTGTACCGCCTTCTTCTTGCCCGTCTTCTCATCCTTGATCTCGACGATCTGCGCGTAGTTCTCCAGGATGTCCGTGAGACCCGGGCGGGTGAGAATGCGCTTCCAAAGGTAGTCTGTCTTCAGCCCGTTCGGATTGGGCGGGTTGCCCCTGCCGTCATTCCAGCCCTGGTTGAAGGGCAGGAACCACGAGTCCTTGCCTTTGAGATGCGTGCAGAAGCGCACCTCGTGGTCGTCCACCGCGAAATGCGCGACGCACCGGCCAAACTCGAAAAGTCTTTCACGCGGATCGCGGTCTCGCTGGTACTGCTCGACAGCGTCGGCGACAGTCTGCTTGGTCAAGCTGTTCTTCAGCTCGAAGGTGGCCACCGGCAGTCCGTTTATGAAGAGCGCCACATCGAGCGCGCGCTGCGTCTCATCACGGCTGTAACGAAGTTGCCGCGTCACACTGAATCGGTTGGCGGCGTAGCGCTCAGCCGCCTTGGCATTGCCCGGCGACGGCGTGCCGTAGAAAAGATCGATCTGGTGCGGCCCGTGCTTCAGCCCGTGGCGCAGCACGTCGATGGTGCCGCGCTTGCTGACTTCGCCCTGCAGCCGGGCCAGGAATTTGCGTCGCGTTGGTCCGTCCTGGCTGAGGTCGAGCGCCTCCCATACGTCCGGCTGGGTCTCGCGCAGGAAAGCCGAGAGTTGCGCCAGGTCCACGCAGTACTCGCGCTCGTAGTCCTCCGCAGCGCCGCCGATCCACCCCGCGGCGTACGTCGCGGGTCGCTCTTGCACCAGGTTTGCCGGCACGCCTGGGTCGCACGGCGCACCTGTAAGGGCTGTGCATATCAGACGCTCCAGGCCGCGTTCGGATGTGTCGGTGGTCATGGCGCCCTTCGCCGGATGTCGCCTTTTCTTTACTTCGAGGCCTGTTCCGGCAACGGAGCAACCCAACCCTTCCTCGTCAGTACGTCAGCCGCGAGTCCGATCTGGCGCGGCGTGAACTGCCGCTTGCGGTCGTTCCAGGCGTATGTTCTAGCGACGACGTCCTGAAAAGTCCGGATCGGTTCTCGTTTCAGGACCCAATGCACGGTCGAAAGCAGCTCAAGGCCGAATGGCGATTCGAAGCCTTCCACCAGCGATGCAACGCGGTCGAAGCGTTCGCGCGTCTCTCTGTGCTCAGAGATAAACGCCGCTGCCTCCTCCACCGCGCCTGGCACCAACGTTAGCGCCTTATCGGGGGCATCACGTCCGTCGTCATAGCCGGCGATCAGATGTCCTTCGATGGCGAGCAGCACGTGACGCAGATTTTCGGCGTAGGGGCCGTACGGCGCGGGCTTGTACCGCAGCCGCAGCGGCTCGCCAGCCTCCTGCAGAAAATACATCAGCTTGTGCACTTCGAGCAGAGTCACGAAGGGATCGAGCAAGCCGCCAAGATAACGGTGCATCAGTTCCACCAGCGCCGCTCGACCCGCAGTCATCTTCGGGACTTCACGCCGATGGCGCATGGTGTCCGTTGTCGGGGCCCCGTTGGGCTCGTAAACCATGACCTGCACATCGTCGAGAGGGCGCAGCGCCGCCTCGATGCGCGGACGCACCTCGCCCATCCAGTCGAGCCCGCCGAGGCCGCTGCCGAGCGGCGGCAGCGCGATCGAGCGGATGCGCCGGGCGAGGATCTCCGCGATCAGCGCCTTCAGGCCGGCCTCGATGTCCTCGATGCGGCTCTTGCCGCGCCAGTGACGCTTTGTCGGGAAATTGATGATGTACCGAGGTGGCGTGAGCCGCCCTGTCGCATAGACGAACATGTGGCCGGGCCGCACCTGCTCGCGCTTGCATGCGGCCGCATACGCCTTGAAATTCTCCGGGAAGGCGTTCTTGAACTGCAGCGCGATACCGCGCCCCATCACTCCCACGCAATTGACGGTATTGACGAGCGCTTCCGCCTCGCTCTTCAGGATGTCGCCGCTTCGGTACTCGATCATGGCGGGCTCCTCGTTCAGTAATACCACTCGGGCCGGATCTCGACCGGCGGGCGGTGCCCATTCGCCGGCTGAGCGTTCAACGCCGAGGTGTAGGTCGCCGGCGACAGCACGCCGATGCGCTCCACAAGATGCCAAGGAAAACTCAGTTCCAGCAGGAACTCGGCCTGCTTGCCGTCCTTACACTGGCGCCAATCCCTGGCGTGTACGGCGTTCCAGTCGATCTCACCCAGCTGGCCGAGACTGCTGCGGTCCTCGAAGTACCGCGCACCCGCGTTCGACAACGTGAAGGCCCAACGGCGACTCTGCGCATCGGCCCATTCAACCACGGCGTGCAGGTCCGCTTCAAAGTGGACGATCGGCCCTTGTCCTCCCCGGTAGCTGAGCTCTGGGTGATTGCCCTGACAGATCAGGTACAGCATGACCGAGCGCGGGCAGAAGTAGAAGGGGACACAATCGCCCACGAACAGACCCGCATGGCTGGCCAAGCGCAGCTCAGTGAGTCGCCGCTGCTTGATGGTGCTCATGCCGATCGTGGTACCCGGCGGCGCACGCCGCACGACCTCCCGGTCACACCAGAGACACTGGTCGGCCACGATCGACGGTAGCCGGTCCACGTGCGCGATATGGTAGAGCTTGGGACGCGCCGGCACGGTCACGCCTCGGCCTCCTCCGGTTGTGAGTCGATCTCGTCCGGTACGGATTCTTCCTCCGTGTCGGTAAGCACCTCAGATTCAGCGGGCAGCTCCGACTCTTCAGCTTCGTCTGGGAGACCCGCGGCAGCCTCACGCACGTCGAGCTTGCCGGTGACCACGTCGGCGATGAGGCGGATGCGGTATTCGCGAAGGAGGCTGCTCTCGTGTCGCGCGCCGCCAATAGCTTTCCTAACAGACTCGGTAGCTCGGCTCAGAAACGCCATAATCGCAGACTGCTCCTGGATGGGCGGAACCGGAACAGACAGGTTGGCGTACTTATCAGCACCGATGTTCTGAATCGTGGCGATGATGAACGTCGAGTCCTTCCACCTGCTGAATCCCGCGCTCTGAGTGAACGCGAAGAGAAACCTTGGGTCGATCAGGTCGCGCCTGGGTCGGGCTCGAATGAGGTAGCCGGCGTGGCATACTTCTCCTGCTCCCTCAGGCACCAGAAATGCCTTACCTACCGTTGCGCCGCTTCGCGCGAGCAGGATGTCGCCTGCCTCGACGAGATAATCCCTTGCAATCTCCGGTGGAAGCGACCGAAACGTGTCGCCGCGGAGCGCGCCGTCGATCGCAAAATCCGTGATTCTCAGGTAGCGAGGCCATTCGGGATTCGTGTGCTCCGCTGCGGCATTTGCGCCGTATGTCAACTTCTCTTGCGTCAAGAATCGTAGCCGCTTCACCTCCCAATGCTCCGGCACGTCCCCCAGCCACTCCACCCCGGAGGGCTTGAGGCGGACATTGGGGTCGAGACCTCGGGTGACGGCGCGGTGGATGATGGCCTGCTTCTGCTCCTCCAGCAGCTTGATCAGCTTCTGCTTGGCGCGGATGTACCGCCGGATCAGCCGGTCCGCATGGTCGAGGAAGCGGACGATGGCGGCTTGTTCGGGCCGTGGCGGCACCAAAACCGGCATGCGCTTGATGTCACTGAAATCGAGGTTCTGCCTGAGTCCGGATCCAAATCCATAGATGATCTTCAGCAGATCGTAGGCGTTGAGGTACTGATATCCAAAGTCATTCGAAACTACTGGCCTTGTCTCCAGGCACATGTACGCAGAAGTAATAATGCCGCGCTGATGAGCATGTCCTATTCGGAGGCTGCTTTGGTCGTTCTGTAAGTCAGTAGTACGAACGATGATATTACCGGGATCCACGACCTGATAAGTCTCGAACGACTCGGGTACGAGCCCCCTCAGCTTCTCGACCGGCTTGACGATAATTTTTCCGTAGCTCAGAGAGAGCACGGTATTCTCAATCAGACCAGCGTTCTTTACGTGCCGCGGACTATATACGGCGCAGGCAGGTAAGAGCTTCCAGTGTGCCGGCACATTCCCTAGCCATGGCACTCCGGAGTCCGTCATCGCGCGATAGGGCTTGAAACCACCGATCATCACAGCGCCTCGACCGATTTATCGACCTCTAGCGCCATTAGCATTGACGCTCGCAAGGAAATAGCCGCGGACATGGCTCAGATGCTCCCGCCGATGATCTCGCCCAGCAATCCCTCCGTCTCCTTCTCCAGCGCGAGGATGTCTGCCCGGATCTCCTCCAGAGTGCGCAGGGGCTGCGGCTTGTAAAAGTACCGGGTGAAGCTGACCTCGTAGCCGGTCTTGAGGCTATCCGCCATGTACCAAGCGTCAGGCGCGTGGGGCAGCACTTCGCGCTTCAGGAAAGCTTCGATGCCACCTGCCTCCAGAAGCGGCACCTGCTCGGTATCACGCACATCGGGGTCGGGCTCATACTCGACCACCGCCGGCTTGCCGGAGATTGTGACCTCGAACAGCCCCCGCAGCGGGTCGGCAGCGGTGCCCCTCTTGTGGATCTTCCGGATCACCGGCGGTGCATCGTCGGCTCGCTCTGCGGTCTCCTTCAGCGCCTTGATCTCCTTCGGCGTATACGCCCGCTGCGGATCAATGCCCTTGAGGCGCAGCGGGCGCTCGACGGTCACCTTCCAGTAGCCGAAGGCGGCGTTCGGGAAGATCTTTGACTGCTCGGTCTCCTCGAACTTCAGGAACGCATCGCAGATGCGTCCGATGTCATCGTCCGACAGCTCGCAGTTCTTCTTGCCGAGGTTCTTGCGCAGCGGCTTGTACCATTGCGTGGCATCGAGGAGCTGCACTTTTCCTTTGCGGTGCGTCGGCTTGCGATTCGTTAGCACCCAGATGTAGGTCGCGATGCCGGTGTTGTAGAACATGTTGAGCGGCAGCGCCACGATGGCTTCGAGCCAGTCGTTTTCGACGATCCAGCGGCGGATGTTGCTCTCGCCCTGGCCGGCATCGCCCGTAAAGAGCGACGAGCCGTTGTGCACCTCGGCGATGCGGCTGCCGAGCCGGGTAGCCTGCTTCATCTTGCTGAGCAGGTTGGCCAGGAACAGCATCTGGCCGTCGCTCGAGCGGGTGATGAGCGAGTACTCGGGGTCGCCGGCGTGCTCGATGACGAAGCGCGGGTCCTTGATGCCGTCCTTGCCGCCCATGCGCTCGAGATCGCTCTTCCAGCTCTTGCCGTACGGCGGATTGGAGAGCATGAAGTCGAATTCTCGCGAGGGGAATGCGTCGTTGGACAGCGTCGAATGCTCGGGGCCGCCGACGATGTTATCCGCCGCGTCGCCCTCGCCTTTGAGCAGAAGGTCCGCCTTGCAGATCGCGTAGGTCTCGGCGTTGATCTCCTGGCCGTACAGATGAGTGGCGACCTCTTTGCCGTGCTGCGCCGCTAGCTCCTGAAGGGCCTCTTCGGCAACCGTGAGCATGCCCCCGGTGCCACACGCTCCGTCGTAAAGGAGGTAAGTGCCCGACTCGATCTCCTCGGCGATGGGCAGGAATATCAGTCTGGCCATGAGTTTCACGGCGTCGCGCGGTGTCCAGTGCTCGCCCGCTTCCTCGTTGTTCTCCTCGTTAAAGCGCCGGACCAGTTCCTCGAACACGGTGCCCATGCCGTGATTGTCGAGCCCCGGGTGCTTCACCGATCCGTCACCGCTGAGTACGGGATTCGGGCTGAGGTTGATATCGGGCGAGAGAAACTTCTCGATCAGCGTTCCGAGGGCGTCGGCCTTGGAGAGCCGTGGAATCTGATTGCGGAACTCGAAATTCTCGAGGATGTCCTGCACGTTCGGCGAGAAGCCGTCTAGGTACGCCTCGAAATCGGAGCGGAGTTGCTGCTGGCTGGCGCGGGCCCTGAGGTCGCGCAGGGTGAACTTGGAAGTGTTGTAGAACGCCTGGCCCGCGGCCTGCCGCAGCGCCGGGTCCTGGTTGGTGATCTTGGCCGCGTCCAGCGCGGACTTCATTTCCAGCACGGCCTGCTTCGTCGGCTCGAGCAATGCGTCGAAGCGCCGCAGTACGGTCATGGGGAGGATCACGTCGCGGTACTTGCCGCGGACGTACAGGTCTCGGAGCACGTCGTCCGCGATCCCCCAGATGAAGTTGGCAATCCAGTTGAGCTGTTGTGGTTCCATCAGACCCTCGGTGTCGAGCGCATAGTATATGCACCGCGCCCGCGATGAGCGTGCCCCTGCAGTGGGCGAACCTGCAAAACTGGTCGCCTACCCGGCGACGATCACACGTCCCGAGGCAATGCCTCCCGGGCAGCTAGTCGAACCAAAGGGATGGCTATGCCTGGCGCGAGCAGGCGCAGAACGCGAACCGGCGTTCCGAGGTGGCTTCCGCCGGCCTCTTCAAGCTCGGATCGCGGCCGAGCAAAGATTGCAGTAGTCGCAGTTGCCGCAGGACTTCTTTGCGGGCTTGGGGATCAGCTTGTTCTCGCGCAGCGCCTGCGCCGCACCGCGCACGTCGCGCTTCACGTCGTCCATGAACTCGTCGCCCACTGGGCGGCGCTTCTGCCTCTGGTCGTCGAGCTCGTAGATTTCCACGTAGTCGGCCCGCCGCCCGGTGAGCTCCTGGTAGCCCAGCGCGTAGATGTGCAACTGGGTCTCCGTAATCTCGTCGGACTGGGCGCGGTCGCTGGACTTCAAGTCCACGATGGTGGTCTCGCCGGTATCCAGGCGCCTCACCAGGTCGATCCGGCCGACCACCGAGACTCCATCCCCCAGTGCGATCTCAATTGACTTCTCGGAGAACTCCACTTTGCTGAACTCGCGCTCGTTCTTGCGGATGTAGGCCTCGATCACCCCTCTGGCAGCGGCGGCGAGCTTTTCGCGCAGGGCCGGATAAGCGTAGGGTGCACGTAAGTGGCGCTGGACCAGTGTGGCCGCCTCTGCCGGATCGATTGCTTCGCCCCGCAGAGCACGGCCGTGGACTTCCGCGAGCGCGTCGTGGAGCGACTTGCCGTAGCCCAGAGCCTCGGCCAGCGGTGCGTTGAAGCCGTAGAGGATGCGCAGCTTGAACTGGTAGGGGCACTCCAGGAAGTATTTCATGTCCGAGAAGGAGAGAGTCACGTTCGCCACCGAAGCCTTGGGACGGGGCGGGAGGCGCTTGCGCGCGGCGTAGTCCTGGCGCTTGCGCTTGACGTACTTCGACTCTCGCACATCATCGAAGAAGTCTGAGGGCAACTGGGCGTGGCTGTTGCCTTCGGTGGGCGCCCAGGTCATGTGCAGGAATTTCTGCGCCCGGGTGACTGCCACGTAGAACAGTCGGCGCTCGTCCGCCTCGCCGCCCTTGTAGCGTGCGGCATTCTCGAAGGCGGCTGCCGGAAGCAGGTGCCAGGGCGTCCGGCCCCCGGCGCCCTTCGATGGGAAGCGGTTGCGGACCAGTTGCGGAATGAACACCGCTGGCCACTGCAGGCCCTTGGCCTGGTGCACAGTCATGATCCGCACCGCGTCCGGGCTCACGTAAGCATTGTCTTGCCAACCTTCCGGATAGGCCTTCTCCGCGTGGTACTGCAAAAAGCCGGCAAAGCTCCTGTACTTCTCCACGGGCTCGGATCGGAAGTGAATGCTCTCGAAATCCGATATCACCTGGCTGAACTTGCCGAGGTTATAGAAGGCCATTTCCCCGCGCCCGTCAGGAACGCGCTCTTCGCGCAGCTCGGCGTTCTCGAGAAAGGCCATGAACTGGCGCTGCAGGTTGTACACCTGGAACTGTCCGAGATCGGCTTTCTTCATGTCGTCCCGTGCCCGGGCCGCTCGCGCTATGGCGCCAGTCAGCGCGGACTTGGTGATCCCGAGGTCGGCGCGCTCCCAGGCGTCCCGAAGCGTGTTCTCGTCGATCCTGTCGGCCAGGAAATAGAACAGCTGGCGGGCAGCCTCTGCTTCCGGCTGCTCGAGGAGATTGTCCATGCCGGTGATGATGTATTTCACGCCGGCCCGCCTGAGCGCCGCGGTGATGGTGGCGCCATCGCGGCGCACGGAGCGCAGCAGAATGGCCATATCCGACCAAGCCATGCCGCGCTGCCCGTCGCCTTCGCGCACCGCGACGCCATGCAGCTTCCGGCAGGTGCCCGCGATGTAGTCGGCTTCCTCTTCCGGCGAGTCGAAACCGAGCGCGACGATGTCGCCTTCCTCGTAAGGCTGTGCCCCGGTCGATTTCATCTCCTTCTCGAGGCGAGGTCTCACCCTGCGGACGAAATCGCGGGCGACCGCCACGATGCCTTCGCTTGAGCGGAAATTCTCCTCCAGTCGAACCGAGGTTACCGGCTGGTACCGCTGCCGGAACCCCAGGATGCCCTGCACGTCGCTGCCACGCCACTGGTAGATGGTCTGGTCATCGTCGCCGACCACGCAGATGCCCGCGCCCAGCGCATGCAGCTCCTCGGCCACCGCCTCCTGAACGGGGTTAACGTCCTGGTACTCATCCACGATGACGTGCCGGATGCGTGCCGCGAGACGCTCTCGCAGACCTTCGTTCACCCGCAGCTCCCGCACCGCCTCGGCGAGAATGCCGGAGTAATCCAGATACCCTTTGTCGTGGAGAAGGCGCTCGTAGTTGGCGCGGTTATCGGAGACCGAGTTTCCCGAGAGCAGCTCGGGAGCAATGACTTCGTCCTCGCGCAGAATGCCAAGGGCTGAAATGTAGGTCTTTGTATCGACGTATCGCCTCAAGGGCTCGCCTTTGAGGGTGGTGCTCTGCGTCAAACCGGAAGACTTCGAGTGCCGGTCCACGAACAGCGACAGCTGCACCTCGTTCAGCACTTCGAATTTCAGGTATTCGGGCACCTCGGTCTTGAGCAGCTCGAGGCAATAGCCGTGGATCGTGCCTACGTACAGGTCGGCGAGGCCAAGCGTACCGCCAAGCTGCTCCTGGCAGCGCTTATGGATGCGCTCCTTGAGCTCCGCAGCCGCCTTCTCCGTAAACGTGAAGGCGACGATGTTGTCGGGAGCGCAACCCGCCCCGCCGGCTGTAACGGGTCGCAGCAGGGTCACAACGCGCTGCGCGACGACCTCAGTCTTGCCGGAACCCGCGCAGGCTATGAGCTGCAGATTGCCGCGGGTGTGCGCGATAGCGTCCTGCTGGCGCTGCGTAAATCCCGGCTGGACTTGGCGGACTTTCGCGTCCATTCGGCCATACTGGCGCCGTTTCCGGGAACATCCCGTGATCCATCACACTGATCCTCAGATATGCCCCCCTCCGAACATCTCCAACTGTGACCGGCGCACGGTCGCGCAGTCCAATTCATCGCGAGGCCCGCCGGCGGCGCGGTTTGCGTGGCGCTCCAATGCTTGCGAGTTAGTACAGTGCTCTTCGGATCCGGTCGAGGAGGCTGCCGGCGCGCATGCGCCGCAGCGTTGCCGCCCAGCGGTTCTCGGCGGCGAGCTTTCTGGAGAGGTCCTTCTCCTCGCGTTTCATGAGCTCGAGGACGCGGGTGTCCTCGTCGTCAGTCAGCCAGTAGCCGTGCGGCTCGCAGTACTCCATCTGCAGATCGTAGAACCGGTACTGGAAGCGGCTGAGCGGTCCTGCGCATTCCGGGCACTTGAGGGCGGTGGGCGTGGAGCTCGGGACGAGAGTCCCCTTCGCATGCTCGCCGAAGTCGAAAGCCTCGTCCTCCAGCTCCTCGAGCTCGCGGCGCTCGAACCACATTCCCTTGCAGGATGGGCAGGCATGCACCTGGACCTTGTGGCGGACTGCAGGCGCCAGGTCAACGTTGCATTGGGGGCATTTCACCGTAGGATCACTCGCAGCGGCGCGGCGGCCACTAGCTGCGCTTGCCGATCTCCGTGTAGTCGCGGCGGGTCGAGCCCGTGTAGAGCTGCCGCGGGCGGCCGATGCGCATCGCCGGGTCGCCGATCATCTCCTGCCAGTGGGCGACCCAGCCGACGGTGCGCGCGATGGCGAACATCACCGTGAACATGGAGCGCGGGATGCCGATGGCGCTGTAGATGATGCCGGAATAGAAATCGACGTTGGGGTAGAGCTTGCGCTCGACGAAGTAGTCGTCCTTGAGGGCGATCTCCTCCAGGCGCA
>DASVWT010000056.1:0-2632 GCA_036393055.1 Steroidobacteraceae bacterium | reverse complement strand
GCCGGCTCGAGCGAATGCTGCAGGGCCTTCTCCTGCGGGTCGAAGTCGGAGACGGTGCTGCCGCGTGCGAGGCTGCCCCTGCTCCTGATGGCGCCTGCCTGCAGCAGCAGGCTTTCCGCGAGCAGCGTCTTGCCCGCGCCGGCCGCTCCGACCAGCGCGATGTTTCGGATGCCCTGAGTCGTATGCGCCATGTCGTGCTCCCCGCCAAAGGAGTGATTGGGGGGAGGGTACTCCCCGGAGCCCCCGGTTTGCAGCCCGGCATGCAAAATGCGTCAGTGGACTCCTCGCGCGCCCTCCTGGGAAGGAAACACCATGAGCACACCGAAGCCCCACATCAAGGCCAAAGCCGAACCCCACCGCCAGCGGAGCGAGCCGCCGTTACGGGAACCGCCGGTGTTTGCGGAGCGGGATCCGCCGATCTTCACCGAGCGGGATCCGGATGCCGGCACCAAAACGGACGAGCACATAGTGTTTCGGGAGGACGATTGCCTGGGGTGACCCGAGCGAGGGGATGCCATGAGCGAGTCGCGTAGCTCCCGCGGAAACTCACGTGAGCCGCAGCCTGCCGGCGGCAGTCCGGGGTCGAAGAAGGCGCAGCGGGAGAAAGAACGGCGGGAGAAGGTGCAGAAGCAGCTGGATGAGGCGCTGGCGGCCACGTTTCCGGCCAGTGACCCCGTCTCGATAATGACGTCGCACGAAGAAGAGGACGGGGGCGAGCCCTAGGGCGCGGTCAGCTCCAGCGCCAGCCCCGCCTGGTTGGTAGTGGTGAGCTGCACCGGACGGCGCCATACCCGCTGCAGATAGTCCAGCACCTTGCGGCTGCGTTCCAGGTCGAGCCCGCGACCGTCGAGGGTGTAGTCGTGCACCAGCTCGAGCGTGCCGTCGTTGCGGATGTGCTTGGCCGAGACGGTAGGCGCGCCGAAGTTGTACTTGGGGCTGAGGATGGCCTCGTGCAGGCCGGTCAGGTCCTGCTCCAGCACCTTGATCTGTCCGTCGCTGCGCGCGCTGTAGCGGAAGAGGTTGAGCTCCTCCGCCAGCTCCCGCGTGAGGTGATTGCGCACGAAGGCGAAGTCATCGTCCTGGATCATGATGTTGCGCGCCACCTCGAGTCCCTCCAGCTCCACGATCTTCTCCCACATGGCGAAGCCCAGGTGGTAGGGATTGATGCTAAGCGCCACCTGCTGGTCCGCCGCGACGGGCCGCACGACGTCGGAGTGGCACTTGATGGCATCCAGGTAGGCCTGTTGCGGCACGAAATCCGCCTCGCGCAAGAGGCGCGCGTGCCAGTACGAGGCCCACCCCTCGTTCATGATCTGGGTAGCGAATACCGGATAGAAGTAGAAGGATTCCTCGCGCACGGCGAGGAAGATGTCGCGCTCCCAGCTTTCCATCTCCGGCGCATATTGCGCCACGAACCAGAGCAGATCCCGCTCCGGATGCGGCGGAACGGGGGCACGCTTCTTCGGCTCCAGCCCCGTGCTCGCCACTGCCGGCTCCAACTGCGCAAAGCGTTTGCGAAACTCGTCCTCCTCTGCCGTCCGCTTGTCCTCGAGATATTCGGGGTATCGCGGACGGCGCAGCGACTGGTCGACGTCGATGTTCTGTTCCAACGCCAATGCGGCGTCGAGCACCGCCTCCACACGCTGAACGCCATGTGTCTCAATCGCCTGCTGGATCTGCCGCGCGTGGTTGGCGGCGTGCTCCACGATGTGCTCGCTGACCTGCTCCTGGCAGCGCTTGAAGAGAAGGTTGTTGCGTGAGAAGTCCGCGTGCCCGAGTACGTGTGCGGTGACGAGGACGTTCTCCGCCAAGCCGTTGCTGGAAGCGAGATAGGCGTGTCCGGGGTTGCCGGGGAAGACCACCTCGAACAGCCGCGAGTGGCCCATATGGCGCTGGATCAGCTGATAGATATAGCGGACGCCGAACGACCAGTGCGGCATGCGCACCGGCAGGCCGTATACCGCGATCTCCATCATGAAGGTGTCGGGCACCGCCTCGAAGTCCACGGGATGGAATGCCAGTCCCGAGCGGGTCGCCAGCTCCTCGATGCGTCGGGTGTAGCTCTGCCAGGTGTCTTCGGTCATGAGTTGTAATTGCGCTTCAGGGTGAGGGGGCCTCCTCAGCCTTGCTCTCGGAAGAAAAGAAGTGCCGCACGGCACCCCAGACGTCGTCGAAGTCGTTGAGCGCGTAGCTGCCGGCTGCACAGCCGGCGGCGGCCAGCTCACCGAACAGGCGCCCGGTCTCGGTGGCGAGCTGCCGGGAAAGGCCGGAGGAGACCTCCACGTAGCCGGTGAAGCAGGCGTCCTCGGAAATGCCCGAGAGCCCTTCGCGGGCATCCGCGGAGTCGCTGACGGAGTTATCGCCGTCAGAGGCGTAGAACAGATAGATGTTGCAGCGGCTGGGGTTGTAGCGCTCCTCGACGATCTCCCGTACTTTGCCGAAGCCGGTGGAGGCGACGGTGCCGCCGGTGCCGCTCACCTGGAAGAACTCGGCCTCGGTGAACTCCCAGGCCTCGGTGGTGTGCGCCACGAACACGGTCTCGAGCGAGCGGTACTCGCGCCGCAGGCCCTGCACCACCCAGAAGAAGAAAGTCTTGGCGAGCTTGCGGTCGCGATCCGACATGCTGCCGGAC
>DASVWT010000055.1:0-6481 GCA_036393055.1 Steroidobacteraceae bacterium | reverse complement strand
TGCTCGTCTTTTTCATAGGTAAATGGCCTGTTGCGGCGAAAACTCTAGGCCTTCCGTCCGGTTATGTCAATTGAAAAGTGTGATCCATGCACGGCTTAAAGAGCTTATGTAAAGCCCATCTGCCGCCATGGAATCGGTCGCCAAATAGTTGGTCGATGCCCTCGGTCGACTTACCAAGTCCCCGACCTTAGAGACGAGCTTGCGTCCTGCATTAGGAAGAATGAACCGCTGCTGGAAAGAGCGTGCCAACCAAGGGGCGCGCGCTATGCTCATTGCCGAATGGGCGTTAGTTAATTAACTCATTGATATTATTGTAATTTTTCGCATCCCAACGGAAGTCGCCTTATTCCCTTTTGCTACGCGACTGCTGGATTAGAGTAGAGAGAGGGGCTTGGTCAAACGGCGGGTCCACATAAAGGAACACGTTTACACCCGTCTCGACCCGCGGACGAAAATCGTTTTCGACCGCACCAGAATGGGGTGCGAGCCAGTTATCTAAGTCGTTGAGAAAGAGATTGGCTCGATCTCGCGCGAAAGTCTCAAACTTTGGAAGCAGCTCCTTGGGAATGCCACGATCCGCCGATACAAAGCGCTCCAGCCGTTTGTCGAGGTTCTTCGGATTGAAGTTGTGCTCAAGCGTTCTGGCCAGCCGACTAAGTGAATGTCCAAAATATTCCGTCTGCTGTGGAGACATAGGGACAGATGCCACGAATGCACGGGAAACCGTACGAAAGTGACGATCTCCGAAATGGACCACAGAGCCGGCTCGCAGCAGCTCTTCAAGGACCAGTCCTGCGCTCACGGTGCGGTCCACAATTGAAACCAAGCTGCGGAAATTCCGATCAGTGGCATGATCGAATTCGAGTTCTACTGGTATTCCATAGGGGCCAAGGAACCGTGAATCTGTATGCCACTTATGGAGCACCTCGACCGCCACTCGAGCCAGCGTCGGTTCGGCCACTGGCAGCTCCCCCTCATTCTCAATGTAGTGCTCCACCTGCTGCCGCGTGACCCCAACCGCCAAAGCAATGCGTTCTCGGGTCGGGGTAGCGGCGTGATCGATTCCGTCGCGAATGGCGCTCTCTATATAGACGCCGCGGGCAAGCTCCGAGAATTCATCGAAGCGGATACCGGCGCGGATGAGAATACGGACAATGGGACGCAGGATGCATCGCAGGGCATAAAGAAGCTGCTTGCGCGCGTCGCTGGAAGTCATGTCCCTTGGGTCCTTAATCAGGTTCGCTCGGCGGGGTCGAAGAGGCGCCGGTGCTCCAATATGGCGTATCGGTCGGTCATACCCGCGATGTAGTCTGCCACGGCGCGGGCGCGGCCGGGGGCGCCTTGCGCGGTCTCGCCGCGGGCCGCTGCCTCGCGATGCTCGGGGGGCATCAGCTGCGTGTCGGCCAGGAAGGCTTCGAAGAGCTCCTTGAGCACCCGCCGCGCCTTGGAAGTCATGCGCAGGACTTTGTAGTGGCGGTAAAGGCGCTCCCGCAGGAACTGCATCAGCTCGGCGTGCTCCTCCTGGGCGGATTCGCTGAGGGCTATGAGAGGCCTCGGCTGGCTGCGGACCTCCTCGATTGAGGCGGGGCGGGCGGCCTCGAGCCGCGCCTGGCTGGTGCGGATCAGGTCGACCACGATGTGGTTGATCATCCGGCGGATCACCTCGTGGATCAGCCGCCGTTCACCCAGGTCTGGGTACTTCGCCGTCACGACTTCCAGCTGGCGGCGAAAGAGGCGGGTCTGGCGCAGCTCCTCGAGGCCGACCAGCTGCGCCCGGATGCCGTCATCGACGTCATGATTGTTGTAAGCGATCTCGTCGGCCACGTTGGCAATCTGCGCCTCGAGGCCGGGCTGGGTGCGCTTGAGGAAGCGTTCGCCCAGCTCACCGAGCTCGCGCGCCGCCCGCGCGGAGCAGTGCTTGAGGATGCCCTCGCGGCACTCGAAGGTCAGATTCAGGCCCGGGAACTCCGCATACCGCTCCTCCAGCTCGTCCACCACCCGCAGCGACTGCAGGTTGTGCTCGAAGCCGCCATAGGGGCGCATGCACTCGTTGAGCGCGTCCTGCCCGGCATGGCCGAAGGGGGTATGCCCGAGGTCATGCGCCAGGCAGATTGCCTCGGTGAGCGGCTCGTTGACGCCCAGCGCCCGCGCCACCGAGCGCGCGATCTGCGCCACCTCGATGGAGTGGGTGACCCGGGTCCGATAAAGGTCACCCTCATGATTCACGAACACCTGGGTCTTGTAGACCAGGCGCCGGAAGGCGTTGGAGTGGATGATGCGGTCGCGGTCCCGCTGGTACTCGGTGCGGAATTCCGGCTTGGGCTCGGGATGGCGGCGGCCGCGCGAGGTGTCGTCGCACGCCGCATAAGGCGCCAGCATCTCCCCGCCCGGAATCGAATCGCTCATGACTTAGCCCAGATGTGCCGCCAGCGTGCGGTGCAGGGCAGGCTCGCCGTAATTTGCCGTCACGAAGGTGCTGCCGATCCCGCGCAGCAGCACCAGCCGTATCCTGCCCGCCTGCACTTTTTTGTCGATCCGCATGTGCTCCAGGGCGACGTCCGGCTTCACGTTGGAAACATGCGTCGGCAGACCTGCGCGCGCGACCAGACGCGTAACCCGCTCCAGCTCCTCAGACGTCAAATGCCCAGACTCCCGCGACATACAGGCCGCCATCACCAATCCTGCCCCGATCGCCTCCCCATGGAGCCATTCCCGGTAGCCCGTGGCCGACTCCACGGCGTGCCCGAACGTATGCCCCAGATTGAGCAGTGCCCGGTCGCCGTGCTCCCGCTCATCACGTCCGACGATCTCCGCCTTGATCTCGCATGACCGGCGGATCACGTTTGTCAGCGCCGCGGCATCGCCAGCCAGCAGTGCGTCCATGTGCGCTTCCAGCCAGGTGAAGAAGCCGGCATCGCAGATCAGTCCGTACTTGATCACCTCCGCCAGCCCGGCGCGCAGCTCCCGCTGCGGCAAGGTGGCCAGGGTCCGGGTATCCGCCATGACCGCCACCGGCTGGTGGAACGCGCCGATGAGATTCTTGCCGCCGGGATGGTTGACCCCGGTCTTGCCGCCCACGGAGGAGTCCACCTGGGCGAGGAGAGTCGTCGGCACCTGGACGAAGGCGACGCCCCGCTGGTAAGTAGCCGCGGCAAACCCCGCCATATCACCCACGACGCCGCCGCCCAGCGCCACGACTGCACAATCGCGCCCGAAGCGGTTCGCCACCAGCACGTCCAGGATGCGTCCGACGTTGGCCAGCGTTTTGTGGGATTCGCCGTCCGGGAGGATGGTGGCCACCACGCGTCGGGGCTGGAGGCTGCTATCCAATGCCTGAAGATAGAGCGGCGCCACTACGGTATTGCTGACGACCAAAAGGTCGCGCGCACGCACATGCTGCTCGAACAATGAGCGCTCGCCGAGCAGCCCCTGCCCGATGAGAATCGGATAGCTGCGGCTGCCGAGCTCGACGCGAAGGGTCTCCATGGGTTCGCAATCTAGCGGATCAGCCGCGCGATGTCGTCGGCTACGGCCTCGATGCGGCGCCCGACTGTCGCTGCAGGACCGATCGCACCGACGCGAGTGCCGCGCTCCCCGCGGAAACCGCAGCTTCAAGGGCCGCGTACCCATCGGGGCGAACGAGCATCAGGACGGCGCCGGGTACCGAGCGGAATTCGACCAGATCCGCACGCGAGGCGGCGAATTGCCGCGCAGCATCTGTGGTCGCAGCATCGCACCGCTCGCCTACGACGAGCAGAAACCGTGTGCCGATGCCTTTGCCGCCCCGCATGGAGTCATCGAGATAGCGGCGACCTTGGCCCTCCACGATCGGACTACCCCCGTAGGCGATGTCGAGCTCGGAAAGTCTGCCCACGAATCGTCGGCGAAAGGTCGGCAGGCGCGAGACGACCGGCAGGACGAGGTTGCGCACGGCTTGCGCGGCCCTGCTCGCCGTCCCCATGGCACGCGTGAGGAAGTCGGTCGTCGCGATCACGCCCTTGATGACCGGGCGGCGCTCCAGGGAATAGCTGTCGAGCAGCCGCTCGTTGCCGAGACCGTGCACGGCAAGGTCCAGCTTCCAGGCGAGGTTCCACACGTCCTGCAGTCCCGTATTCATCCCCTGCCCGCCGAAAGGGCTATGGACATGCGCGGCATCGCCCGCGACGAACATGCGGCCCACGCGCAGTTTCGCAACCTGGCGGTGATGGATCCTGAAATAGCTGCTCCACCTGAGTGACAAGGCGGCGATGCCCGCGGGAGCGCGCTCGGCCAGTACCCGGCGCACCAGCTCCAGCGATGGGGCATCTCCCTCGGCCTGGTCGATGGTTGCCACGATGCGCCGCCGGGTGGCGCTCATCGGGAAGATCGCGAGCGGTCCCAGCGCGCTCGGGCACAGCTGCATCTCGTCCGCAGGCAGGGTCTCGTTGGTCTCGACGTCGGCCAGCATGAACGAAGCTTTGTACTGTCCGCCGGCGAACGGCAGGTCGATCGCATGGCGGACCGCGCTGTGCGCGCCGTCGCAACCGACGACGAACGCTGCGGTGACTTCGCTCTTCTCCCCATTGCGATCCAGGGTGACGCGCACGCAGTCATCGTGCTGCGACGCCGAGACGAACTTCGTCTGGTACGCGATCCGGCCGCCGGCTTCCAGGAGCGCGTCCGCGAGAATCCGCTCCGTCACATCCTGCGGCACCATCCCGACGAAAGGGTAAGGTGTCCCTGCGGGCGCGAACTGAACCCGCGTGAGCTCCCTCCTGGCGCTGGCGACGGCGACCCATGTCACGCGGTTGGCAACGGCGAGAAACCGGTCGGCGAGCCCTGCCATGTCGAAGATCTCGAGCGTGCGCGGGAAAAGGGCCAGAGCCTTGGAGTGGACAGACTGCCCCTCCCGCATCTCCACGAGGCGCCATCGCAGCCCTCGGCGAGCGCATTGGTGCGCAAGGAAAAGTCCAACGGGACCGGCGCCAACGATCAGAACGTCGCAGTCGGCTGAAGCGCTGCTCATGGGCTGCTCCGCAGCAGCCGCACGATGTCCTCGGAAACGGCTTTCACCCGCCGCCCGTCGGTGCTGACGGTGACATCGGCGATCGAGCGGTAGAGCGGATCCCGAATCGCCATCAGCTCTCCGAGCCGCGTTGCCGGATCATCCACATTGGCGAGGAGCGGCCGGTTGCGCCCCTGCTGCACCCGCTCCGCCTGCTGCGCCACCGAAGTCTCGAGGTACACCACGCAGCCGCGCTCCGCGAGCAGGCGCCGGTTCTCGGCCAGGATGATCGCGCCACCACCGGTCGCCAGCACGATCCCCCGGAGGGCGACCAGCGCCTCGATCGCCTCCCGCTCCCGCTCCCGGAAGCCGGGCTCCCCCTCTTTCTCGAAGATATAGGGGATGTCCACCCCCGTGCGCCGCACGATCTCCGAGTCGCTGTCGTAGAAGGTCTTACCCAGATGCCGGGCGAGGCTGCGCCCGACCGCAGTCTTGCCGGAGCCCATCGGGCCGATGAGGAAGATGTTGGGCGCGTCTCGCATGGCAGTCGGGAGGATACCAAGTTCCTCCGGAGCGCCGCCAAACGAAGCGGCCGCCCTGGGGCGGCCGCGAAAGCACTCTCAATCACATCCTGGCGTGGTGTCCTGCCCATACGGGCTGCTCGGCCCAGGAGGCTCTACGCTCTGCGAACCGAAATCGGCTGCGAGTCCGGGCAGCCCGTGCTGCTCTGCGTTCCATTTACTGTCGCCGTCGCCGTCAGTCGCACTGTTGGTATCCCGCACCAGAGCAGTGATGGTCGGCGACTCATATTACCTTCCACCCTGACTGCCGCTTTTGACGGCCACCTCACGGTTATCAGTAGACGTTGACGCCCTGATGGACGATCTTCGGCGTGACGAAGATCAGCAGCTCGTCCTTCTTGTTCTTGCGATCCGTGTTCTTGAAGAGGTGCCCCAGCACCGGGATGTCGCCGAGCAGGGGGACCTTGTTCACGACGTCGCTCGAATTGGTCGTCAGGATGCCGCCCAGCACGACGGTCTGACCGTCATTGACCAGCACCTGCGTGGTCACCTCGCGGGTGTCGATCGCCGGCACGTTGACGCCGCCAGAGGAGACGACCACTTGCCCGACCTCGTCATCGCGGACGTCGAGGTCGAGGATGATGCGATTGTCCGGCGTGATCTGCGGGGTCACCTGCAGCTGCAGCACCGCGTTCTTGAACGAGATCGAGGTGGCGCCGCTCGAGGCCGACTGCTGGTAGGGGATTTCCACGCCCTGCATGATGGTCGCCTGCTTCTGGTTGGCGGTGATCACACGGGGTGAGGAGATGTCCTTGGCCTCGGTCTCGGCCTCGGCGGCGGAGAGCTCGAGGTCTATCAGGTGCGATGCGGAGAGAATGCCCACCGCGATCGAGCCGTCGGGGACACCCACTGGCAGATTGACGTTGTAGCGGCTGGCCGCGCCCGCGCCCGTCGGAATGGTCACCGGGAACGGCGT
>DASVWT010000054.1:0-4143 GCA_036393055.1 Steroidobacteraceae bacterium | reverse complement strand
TCGATCATCGCCGAGCATCTGCAGGAAGGCGACAAGCTGCCGCGGGTCATGGGCCCCGGTCCCGACAATCCGCTCGGCGGCTACGCGCTGCACCTCGGCTGGCCGGGGTACCTGATCCACGGAACCAACAAACCGGTCAGTGTCGGCCTGCGCGTCAGCCATGGTTGCGTCCACCTGTTTCCGGAGGACATCGCGCAGATATTCAAGATGGTGCCCAACGGCACGGAGGTTCGCGTGGTGAACCAGCCTTACCTCTTCGGCTGGCAGGACGGACGCCTCTACCTGCAATCGTCCGGGCCGCTGGAGGACGACCAGCGTCCGTGGAAGAAGCACGCCCGGCGGCTCCTCGCCGCGACGCTGACCCATGCGCAGCGGGTGCAGCTCGAGCACCACCACGAGAAGGTCGACTGGAGCCGGGTCGCACAGCTCGTCGCCGGGCCGGTAGGCGTGCCCGTGCCGGTCTCCGGCATCAGCCAGGGGATCGATGACGGCGGTGATGGCCTGCGGCAGGTGGTCGCGCAGGCGCGCCTCGTGCAGAACACCTTGCCCGCGGGCTCCACCTGGGATGGCAAGACGGACCTGCCCATGGCCGATGCGGAATTCAACAAGCTGATGTCCGGCATCGATCAGGACGGCTCGGATAGCCCCACGGCAGGCGATCCGCGCGCGGCTGCTGCGCCGAACGCTGGCACTGCGGCCACAGCGGCACCTAGCGGCAACTAGGGAAGAGGGCGGTGCCACTGGCCGTCCATGGCGGCAGGCTCCCGGCCCGCGCATCCGTGCGCGGGCGCTCGCCGGAGCGAGGACACGTTAAGTGTCCTCGCTGAAAGGCACCGGCTCGCCGTCGCATTTGTGATACAGTCTGCGCCTACAACAAGAACACGGCGGGGACTCACTGACAGTGGTTGAACGCGGCGCGCCCAGCCTGGAGCTCGCGCGAACCCGGACCGAGCCGATCATTGCGCGCTTGCCGAGTGCGGTCACCGCCTTCGTCGGCCGCACGCTCAAGGGGCCGGTGCAGCGTCCCGTGACGGTCGCCAGCTTCGCCGAGTTCCAACAGGTGTTCGGGGGCTTGTGGCAACCCTCGCCGCTCTCCTATGCGGTCGAGCAGTTCTTCGACCACGGCGGCGGCCGCGCCATCATCGTGCGCGTCGTCAACGGCGCGCGCCCGCCGAGCATCACGCTTCCGGGCAGCGGCGGGGCCCTTCGCCTCGCGGGCGTCAATCCCGGCTCGAGGGAGTATCTGCGCGCGTCCGTCGACTACGACGGCATTCCCGAAGGCGATGGCGATCGCTTCAATCTGGTCATTCAGCGCGTGCGCTCGGCGGGCTCGGAGCTGATCGAGGACCAGGAGATCTTCCGCCGCGCATCGCTGCGGCCGGACTCCGGCCGGTGCCTGGCCGATCTTCTGCTGCAATCGCGCCTGGCCCGCGCAATCGGGCCGCTGCCCTCACAGCGTCCGGACCGCTCCGCGGGCCCTGGAGGCTCTGCGATCGGCTACGCCTTCTCCAATGCGGATGGCGACGATGGCGGCCCACTGACCGATTACGACATCATCGGGTCCGCGGCGGCAGCTACGGGACTCTTCGCGCTCAGCGCCGCCGACGGCTTCAATTTCCTCTGCATACCGCCGCTCTCCCGCGATCATGACGTGGGCTTGAGCGCGCTCCTCGTCGCCGCACGCTACTGCCGCGACCGGCACGCGATGCTGATCGTGGATCCGCCCGCATCCTGGACCACGGCGCGAGCGGCGCTCGATGGCATGCGCGCCTGGCCGTTCCGCAGCGACAACGCGCTCATGTACTACCCCCGGATCCAGGCAGTCGATCGGCTGCGCGGGCGCGTGGAGACATTCGCCTCGTGCGGCGCCGTTGCCGGAATGCTCGCGCGCTTCGACGAGAGCTGCCCGTTATGGTCGGCCGCCGCAGGCGAGGAGCTGGCACTGCGCCCCGGACTGCAGCCTGCTGTCCCTGTTTGCGACGCCGATCGCCTGCGGCTCACACAGATCGGGATCAACACACTCTGCGTGCCGCGCGCGGGCACCGCCGTGCAGGTGGACGCGCGCACGCTTGCGCCAGGCGGCAGCAGCGGCCTCAGCGATTGGAAGTATCTCGCCGCGCGGCGCCTGGGCCTCTGGGTCGCTTCCAGCATCGAGCGCGGCACCCGCTGGGTGCTGCTCGAGCAGAACGGCCCGACCCTCTGGGGGCGCGTCCGCGCGCTGGTGGAGACCTTTCTCGAGGTGTTGGCAGAGCAGGGCGCGTTCGCGAGCGCCGATGGCGGCGATCGCTACTTCGTCATCTGCGACGAGCGGGTCAATCGTCCCGACACCGTGGCCGACGGCAGGGTAAATCTGTTGTTCGGCTTCGCCACCAGCCGGCCCGGAGAATTCGATGCCTGGCTGGTGACCCATCACCCCGCCGCCAGCCGCGTGCGCCCCGTCCGCGTCAACCGGCTGGCCACTTCCCGCCAGCGGGTCGAGTGGGAGATCGAGACCACCATTCTGAAGAAAATGGACTATCGGTAGCCGACGTCTGGCTTCGTTGCGGGTTTGCCTGCATGATTCGCCCGATGAGCCAGGGCGATACCCATCCTGCAGGCGACCCCACGGCCGCCACCGCGGAGGAGCCGGCCACCGCCGGCCGGCACGTGGTCTTCTCTCACGGCAAAGACAGCGGGCCGTGGGGACGCAAGATATCCGCCCTGGCCGAAGTCGCGCGCAGCGAGGGCTACGAAGCGCACTCGGTCGATTACCGTGGCCTCGACGACCCGCGCCAGCGCGTCGCGCGGCTCGTCGACTTCTGCAAGGAGCTCACGGGCGACCTGGTGCTGGTCGGCTCCAGTCTGGGCGGATACGTCGCGGTAGCCTCGGCCTCGCTGATGCACGCGCGCGGCGTCTTCCTGATGGCGCCAGCCCTTTACATGACCGGTCTGCCGGAGTTGCGCCAGGGCGTGCTCGACTGCCCCGCAACCGTGGTGCATGGGTGGCGGGACGATGTAGTGCCGTACGAGCACAGCGTACGATTCGCCCAGACCTATCGGGCCGCGCTTCATCTCCTCGAGAGCGACCACAACCTGCACAATCAGATCCGCGTCATTCAGTATCTCTTCGAGTACTTTCTGATCGCGCTAGACCTGCCGGCGCTGGCGTTCGAGTAGCGGTCCCCGGGGGGTGGGTTGAACTGGCTGCTGCACCGCGTACTCGCGATATGGGTGCGATACCGGGTCCTGCCCGAGGACATCCCGGCCCGCCTGCAGAGCCGCTCAGCCCCCGTCTGTTACGTGCTGGAGCGGCGCAGCATCACCGATCTCGCCATCCTGCAGCGCGCCTGCGTGCGCCTGAAGCTGCCGCGTCCCCGCAAGCGTCTCCTGGGTGAGGCGGCGGATCTGCGCTCGTATTTCTACCTCAGCAGCCCGCGCGGCTTCTGGGACGAGCGGCTCGACCGCCGCCCGCCGCCGCAGCTCGAGCAAATGCTCGCGGCGCTCGATGCCGATCCGGGCCTGGACATCGAGCTGGTGCCTGCCGCCGTGTACTGGGGGCGCGCTCCTCAGCGCGAAGCCTCCTGGTTCCGGCTGCTGCTCGTCGAGAACTGGGCGCTCACCAGCCGCGCGCGCAAGCTCCTGCAGGTCCTGTTCAACGGCCGCAATACCCTGGTGGAGCTGGAAGAGCCTCTCTCCCTGCGCAGTCTGCTCGGCGATGAGACCGGTCTTGCGGTGCGCGGCCGGCGGGTGGCGCGCTCCCTGCGCGCTCTGTACGCACGGCACCGGGCGGCACGCATCGGGCCCGATCTCTCCCACCGGCGCACCATCGTGACACGAGTGCTGCGCACGCGTGCCGTGCGTGCCGCGGTGGTCCAGGAAATGCGTGAGAAGTCGCTGACGCGGCGCATGGCGCTGCTGCAGGCAGCGCGGGATGCGGAAGAGATCGCCGCGAACTATTCGCACGCCTTCGTGCGCTTCCTCGAGCGCCTGCTGGCCTGGCTGTGGAATCGCCTGTACGACGGTGTGTCGGTCGCTCATCTGGAGACTCTCGAGCGCGTGGCGCAGGGCCACGAGATCGTCTACGTGCCCTGCCACCGCAGCCACATGGACTACCTGCTGCTCTCGTACGTCATCTATGTCAACGGATATCCCGTGCCGCACATC
>DASVWT010000053.1:0-4039 GCA_036393055.1 Steroidobacteraceae bacterium | reverse complement strand
CGGCACGAGATCGGCTGAAGCAACCGACTCGAGCTGTCGGATGGTGTCTGAAAACATCGCGACCGGCGGATAGTCCCGAGCCCATTTCAGCGCCCAGTACTGTGCGAGGAACTCGATGTCGGCGATGCCGCCGGCATCCTGCTTGAGGTCCAGCCTCCCATCCCCGCCCTTGGAGAGCTCCCGCCGCATGCGCTCGCGCATCGACCGCACCTCGTCCCGCAGACTATCGCGGCGCACCGCGTGGCGCAGCACCTCGAGCCGGATACGCTCAAAGTCCGCGCACAACGCCGGAGCGCCGGCCACCGCGCGCGCATGCAGCAACGCCTGATGCTCCCACGTCCAGGCATCGCGCCGCTGGTACTCGGCAAAGGCATCGATCTGCGTGACCAGCAATCCCCCCTTGCCGCTCGGCCGCAGCCGCACATCCACCTCGTAGAGCCGGCCCGCTGCCGAGTGCATGGTAAGAAGATGCAGCATCCGTTGCGTCAGCCTCACGAAGAAGAGGGGGTTGTCGATCGACCGTACGCCGGTCCCCGTCGCGCCCGCGCCTTCGGTCTCCTGGCGCTCCCCCCGGGAATCGTGCAGGAACACCAGGTCCAGATCCGACGCGTAGCCGAGCTCCAGGCCGCCGAGCTTGCCGTAGCCCACGGCGCAAATGCTCACCGGTCGCCGCTGCGCGCCCTCCCCGCAATGCGGCACCCCGAACTGCGCCGTGATCTGCCCCCAGGCGAGCTCGATCGCGCGCGCGATGATGAGCTCGGCTATCTCGGTGAGCCGGTCGCTGACTCTCATGACCGGCAGGCGCCCGGTCAGATCCGCCACCGCGACCCGGAAGATGGCGGCACGCTGGAAATGGCAGAGCGCCTCGACCTGGTGCTCGGGGTCCTCCTCGCGGACCTGCTGCATGGCAGCCCCCAGCTCGCGCGCAAGCGCCGGTCTCTCCGGCAGCTCCGACAGCAGCCGCTCGTCGACCAGCTCATCGAGCAGCAGCGGATAGCAGGCGATCTGGCGGACCAGGAAATCACCGTGACGGCAGATCTCGATGAGGCGCGAGCGCGCCGGCTGGCTCTCGCGCAGCAGTGCGAAGTAAGTGGAGCGCTTGCCGGTGGCCTCGAGGATGGAGACGATCCGGCGCAAGACCGACAGCTGCTCTGCTGCCGCGAGCCGAGCGGCACCGATGTCCTCGAGCAGCGGCGGCAGTAGCGCCTGCAGGCGTCGTCGTCCGGGCTCATCGAGCTTGCGCACCAGCGCCGAGGCGCGCAGCGCCAGCAGCATCTGCGTGGCCTGCTGCGGCTCCGCGAAGCCCGCCCGGCCGAGCGACTCGGACAGTACGGCGGCTTCCGCGCCATCGTCCCACAAGCGGCCGAGGTCGATGCTGACCGCCGATCCGCCGCGCCTGGCGCCGCCGAAAACGAACCGATCGAAGTGCCTGCTGACGCACGCCTGATGGCGCCCTAGCTCCTTCAGCAGCGCCTGCCAGCTCGAGGCACACATGGCAAGCGCAATGCGCTCACGCGACAGCTCGTCCACGGGAAGCTGGTGGACCTGCCCGTCGCAGAGCATCTGCAGACTGTTCTCCAGCCGCCGCAGATACAGGTAGGCCGTCCGCAGCTCCGCCGCAGCCGCCGCGGGCAGAAGCTGCAGCTCACCGAGGATGGCCAGAGCCTCGAGCAGAGAGGTCGTCTGCAGCCGCCGCTCCCGTCCGCCGCGGATGAGCTGGAAAGCCTGCACGATGAACTCGATCTCGCGGATACCGCCCGGCCCCAGCTTGATGTGGCCGGCCAGCTCGCGCCGCTCTACCTCACGGGCGATGAGCGCTTTCATTTCCCGCAGGCTCTCGAAAACGCCGTAGTCGAGGTAGCGCCGGTACACGAACGGACCGAGCGCGGAGGCACGGATCTCGGCATACCGCTCCAGCGCAGTGACCGGGCGGGCCTTCACGTAGGCGTAGCGCTCCCAGTCACGGCCATGCAGGGGCAGGTAGTCCTCCAGCGAGGCGAAACTCGTGACCAGCGGGCCACTATCGCCGAATGGCCGCAGCCGCATGTCGACCCGCAGAGTGAAGCCGTCCCCGGTCGGGGCTTCCAACGTTCTGATCAGACCTTGTCCGAGGCGCGTGAAAAACTCCTCATTGGCGATCGGCCGCGGGCCATCGGTCTCGCCATGCTCCGGAAAGAGCAGCACCAGATCCACGTCCGATGAGAAATTGAGCTCCCGCCCGCCTAGCTTGCCCATGGCGACGACGACCAGCGGCTGCGCTGCTCCGGCGGCCGAGCGCGGCTCGCCGTATCGGGCCACGAGAGCGCGCCGGGCATGCTCCACCGACACGCGGATGGCCGCATCGGCGAAGTCGGACAGCTCTGTGAGCGTCTCCTCGACCGGCGACCACCCGGTGAGCGCGCGCCACGCGATCCGGACCATTTCCCGCCGCCGCCAGCGCCGCAGGGCCGACAGCATGTCCGCATCGGAGGCCGAGCTCACCGCCGGGGCGCGATCCGCGAAGTCGCCTGCCGCCGACGGGCTGGTCAGACCTGCAAGGTCCTGCAGCAGCTCCGGATCCCGCACACAGGCCTGCGCCACGAAGTCGCTGGCCGCGAAGACGCGCGGCAGCGAATCGCGGATGTCAGCGGGCAGCGAATCCAAGCGGCCGGGCGCGGCGGACTCGAGCGCATCCAACTGCCGTTGCAGACACGACCGCAGCTCCGCGCTGGTACCCTCCCCGATACCCGGGCCGTCCCGAGCCTCTATTGCCACGCGTTATTGCCGAGGTCGTGAATCGATGCGTGACCGAGGCGCCGGGCGGCGCCCTTGAAAGTCGAGGCCTCGGCATAGATCTGGGCGCCGCGGGTGGCATCGATGGCCGCCTTGCGGCCCTCGATCTCGCTGTTCTCGATGTGCACGCTGGCATTGCGCGCGCGAATGGCGATGCCGCCGGCACTGATCCGGCTGTTGGTGATGTGCAGCTCGCAGCCGTCCGCGGCGGTGATGGCGTTGCCGGCGAACCGGATATCCCGATTGTCAATGTTGAGCACCCGCTGTCCCTGACACACGATCGGCTGGCGCAGCACCTCGAGCGGAGCATCCGTGACTCTCGTTTCTGCCGCCGACGCCTGGCCACCCGCCCCCGGCGAAGTCGCGACGATGCTGTACCCCGGCCCCTTGGCGATGACGCGCCCGCCGCCCGAGGCTTGTGGCCCGGTGCCCGCCGACTGCCCCGCCGCCAACCCCGCCAGCCCCAGGCCGAGCCCCAGCGCAGCCACCGCCGCAACAGCACGTCTGCAAAGTAAAGTCATAGGGATGCTCCAGCAGCCTCGCACCGGCCTTCGATTATGCGCCGTCGGAGCAAAAAAAAGCCCCGCTTGCGCGGGGCTTGAAGATTGCGCGGAATAGGGGGTCTTGCTCCGCGTCTTTCAGGGAAACCGCCCGCTTTGGGGTCGGGCGTCTCCCCTAACCGTTGTAGATGATGTTATCGGCTGATCCTTTCAGAATCGATACCTCTTTCGAGGGGGGCGTTACATATCCATTCCGCCCATGCCGCCCGGCGGCATGCCACCGTGGCTGTGCTCCTCTTCCTTCGGAGCCTCGGCCACCATGACTTCCGTCGTGAGCAGGAGACCCGACACCGACGCCGCGTTCTGCAGCGCCAGACGCGTGACCTTGGTCGGATCCAGGATGCCCTGGTCGATGAGGTCGCCGAACTCGCCCGAGGCGGCGTTGTAGCCGTAGGTGCCCTTGCCTTCCTTGATCTTGTTGAGGATGACGGCGGCGTCCTCGCCGGCGTTGTCCACGATCTGGCGCAACGGCTCTTCGATCGAGCGCGACAGAATGCGAATGCCGACCGTCTGGTCCTCGTTCGCACCCTCGAGCTTGTCGAGCGCCTTCTGAGCGCGGATCAGGGCGACCCCGCCGCCCGGTACCACGCCTTCCTCGACGGCCGCGCGGGTCGCGTGCAGCGCATCTTCGACGCGCGCCTTCTTTTCCTTCATCTCGACCTCGGTGGCCGCGCCGACCTTGATCACGGCGACGCCGCCGGAGAGCT
>DASVWT010000052.1:0-4056 GCA_036393055.1 Steroidobacteraceae bacterium | reverse complement strand
GCGAACTCGCCGATCAGCCCCGCATCGCCCTTCCAGTAGGCGCGCATGCTGTCGCGGTACTTGTCGTTCCATTCGTTCCAGCCGGGAGGGAAGTTGCCCACCTGGTAGCCGCCGCTGCCGATGTCCCAGGGCTCGGCGATGAGCTTCACCTGCGAGAGCACCGGATCCTGGCCTATGGTGTCGAAGAAGGAGCCGAGGCGATCGACATCGTAGAGCTCGCGCGCGAGCGCGGAGGCGAGGTCGAACCGGAAGCCGTCGACGTGCATCTCCTTCACCCAGTAACGCAGGCTGTCCATGATGAGCTGCAGCACCCGAGGATGCTGCAGGTTGAGCGTGTTGCCGGTGCCGGTGAAGTCCATGTAGTAACGCGGGCTTTCCGAGCTCAGCCGGTAGTAAGCCGTATTGTCGATGCCGCGCAGCGAAAGCGTCGGGCCGAGCTCGTTGCCCTCGGCCGTGTGGTTGTAGACAACATCGAGGATCACCTCGATGCCTGCCGAATGCAGCGTCTTCACCATGGTCTTGAATTCGCTGGTCTGGCCGGTGGCCGAGTACCGGCGCTCCGGCGCGAAGAAGCCGATGGTGTTGTAGCCCCAGTAATTGCGCAGCCCTTTCTCGAGCAGCGTCCGATCATCCACGAAGGCATGCACTGGCATCAGCTCCAGCGTGGTGATGCCGAGCCGCAGGAAATGCTCGATCATCGGCGCCGTAGCGAGCCCCGCATACGTGCCCCGCAGCTGCGGTGGCACTTGCGGATGACGCTTGGTCAGGCCGCGCACGTGTGCCTCATAGATCACCGTGTCGTGCCACGGGACGCGCGGCGGCCGATCGTCACCCCAGGTGAAGGCGGGATCGATCACCCGGCACTTCGGGGTGCCGGCGGCGCTGTCGCGCTTGTCGAAGGAGAGATCCGCCTTGGGATGCCCCAGGCGATAGCCGAAGTGCGCATCGCTCCAGGTCAGCGCGCCTTCGAGCCGCTTGGCGTAGGGTTCGATCAGCAGCTTGTGGGGATTGAAGCGCTGTCCCTGCTCCGGCCGATAGGGTCCGTGGACGCGGTAGCCGTAGAGCAGCCCCGGCCTGGCCTCCGGCAGGTAACAATGCCAGATCTCATCCGTGCGTTCGCGCAGGGCGATCCGCTGCACCTCGTGCCTGCCGGAGAGGTCGAAGAGGCAGAGGTCCACCTTTTCGGCGCCGGCGGAGAACAGCGCGAAGTTGACACCCTCGCCGTCCCAGGTGGCGCCGCGGGGATAGGGCTGACCGGGCCAGACGGCGCCGATCCTTTGTCCCTCATGGGGGAGGGTCGCGGTGCGCCGGCGGGTCGATGGCTGGTCCAAATGCTCACTCGGCGAGCGCTAGCAGGCTATGGAGGGGAATGCGGGTCCAGTCCGGGCGGTTCCCGAGCTCGTAGCGCACCTCGTAGAGCGCTTTGTCGATCTCGAACAGCGTGAGGAGCGGGCCCACCTGCTGCAGCGACCCGTACAGACCCGCCGCGCTCGCGATCTCATCATAGGAGGTGATGAAGGTGCGGCGCGCCTCCTGCTCCCAGGAGTGAAGCTGCGGCTCCCAGCGCCCGCAGTCATCGCCGCCCTGAAGCGCGCAGCGCTCGAGCGCGGCATGGCGGGCATAGGCGAAGGAGCGCAGCATGCCCGCCACGTCGGTCAGGGGCGAGTGCTTGAGGCGGCGCTCCGCGAGCGTGCGCCCGGGCTCGCCCTCGAAATCCACGATGATGAAATCATTGCGCTTCAGGAGCACCTGGCCCAGATGATAGTCGCCGTGGCGGCGGATCTTCAGACCGCCGGAAGCGGTGGCCGCGCAGCCCGCGATTCGCCGCAGGAGAGCCTCGGAGCGCTCGAGCAGGGTGTGGGTGTCCGCCGCCACGGCCGGCGGAAGCTGTGACAGCCGCTCGCGCAGCAATGTCAGAGTGGACTGCGCCGCCTCGCGCGCGGACGCGACCCAACCCCGCACGTCCTCGGCGGAAACAGGCTCCGGCGCGAAGGCCGGATCATCCGTCGGCCGGGCGAGCGCGCGATGCAGCTCCGCGGTGCGGATGGCGAGAGTCTTCACCAGTGAGAGGTACAGCCCGTGCGCGTCATCGAGGATCGGCACACCGCTGCGGCGGTCCTCGAGGAAGCGCGTGAGGTAATCCAGAGTGTATGTCCAGCCATCGCCCTGGTTGGTCACGAAGGCCTGCAGCAACGCCATGGTGTAGCCGACGGACTCGCGATCGATGTACTCCGCGGCGCCCGCGACCGGCACTATGTTGGGGAAGCGGGCGACCTCGGTGAGATAACGGCCGATCTCGAGCTCGGGATTCAGGCCGGGCTGCAGCTTGCGGTAGATCTTAAGGAAGAGCGCATCGCCCACGCGGAGTGTCGTGTTGCTGCTTTGGGCCCCCGTGGGGCTCACCGGCAGCTCCGCGGTGGAGTCGCCTCGCAGCTCCGAGTACACCGCCGTGGGCGTGAACCGCACTCGGCCCTCCTGCGTGGGAAGCTCGGCCGAGGATCCCATCGCATCCACCACGGCGCGCGCGAAGGCGTCGTCGCCGCACGCGTCCGCGAGAACGCCGACGGTTGCCTGTTGGCGCACGCGTGCGAGTGCGGCGGGCTGGAGCCTGCGCCAGCGGGCCTCCTCCGTGTCCTCGAAGGCGATGGCGAGCGGTACGAAGTACCGGTCGCTGACGCCCTGGCTCTCCACGCAGTAGATGCCGGCGAACCAGCGAGGCAGCGGGTCCTGGCGCTCCGTATGATCGAGGAGCCGGGCGCTGGTGATGGGGGCGCCTTTGCCGGCGAACCAGCGCTGCGCCGCCATGAACTGCGGCACGATGCGCTCTTCGAGCTGTGCGCGCAGGCGCCGCGCGAGCCCGGCGCGCCAGTCGGCGACCTTGTCGGGGAAGAAGCTGTTCCAGCCCTCCACCAGTACCAGCACCGGCAGATCCTCGCGCGGCAGGCGCTCGTCGTGCCAGGGGGGCGGGGTCGCCTCACGGCTGAGGCGGAACCAGTAGAAGCCGTAGGCCGGCAGAGTTAGCAGATAGGGCAGCTCCCCTACAGGCGGAAACGGAGTGCGGCCGAGAAGCTCGATGGGGATCGCGCCCCTGTGCTCGGAGAGATCGATCTCCACCGGCTGTGCCGAGCGCGAGAGATTCACTACGCAGAGGATCGCGTCGTCCGCATACTGGCGCAGGTACACCAGTACCTTGCGGTTGCCGGGCCGTATGAAGCGCAGAGTGCCGCGTCCGAAGGCCTGCGAGGTCTTGCGCACCGCGAGCATGCGCCGCATCCAGTTGAGGAGCGAGGAGCGGTCTCGGGTCTGCGCCTCCACGTTGACCGCCTCGTAGCCGTAGATCGGATCCATGATGGGCGGCAGGTAGAGCTGCTGCGGGTCCGCCCGCGAGAAGCCGGCATTGCGGTCCGGGCTCCACTGCATGGGCGTGCGCACGCCGTTACGGTCGCCGAGATAGAAGTTGTCCCCCATGCCGATCTCATCGCCGTAGTAGATGATCGGCGAGCCGGGCATGGACAGAAGCAGGCTGTTCATGAGCTTGATGCGCTCGGGGTCGTTCTCCATGAGCGGCGCGAGGCGCCGGCGGATGCCGAGATTGATCCGCGCGCGCGTGTCGGCCGCGTACGCCTGGTACATGTAGTCGCGCTCGCGGCTGGTCACCATCTCGAGCGTCAGCTCATCGTGGTTGCGCAGGAAGACCGCCCACTGGCAGGTCTCGGGAATGTCGGGTGTCTGATCCATGATCTCGACTATCGGGTGGCGGTCCTCCTGCGCGATCGCCATGTACATGCGCGGCATGAGCGGGAAGTGATAGGCCATGTGGCACTCATCCCCGTCGCCGAAGTAGTCGCGCACGTCCTCCGGCCACTGGTTCGCCTCCGCGAGCAGCATGCCCTCGGGGTGGCGGGTGGAGATCACCTTGCGGATGCGCCGGATGATCTCGTGCGTCTCGCGCAGATTCTCGTTGTTCGTGCCCTCCCGCTCGACGAGATAGGGAATGGCGTCCAGCCGGAAACCGTCGACGCCGTGCGCCAGCCAGAACTCCATGATCCGGGTCAC
>DASVWT010000051.1:0-9770 GCA_036393055.1 Steroidobacteraceae bacterium | reverse complement strand
GCGCCCGGATCTGCTCCAGCGAAAGCGGCTGAACCGTCAGCACCACCTGCGACTGCTCGAGCACGGCGGCGGCCGAATCGGCCCATTCCACCCCGCGGTAGGCTGCATCCGGGAACTGGGCGCTCACCCCCGCGCCGCGCTCGAGAAGCACCCGCGCCCCACTCTGGGCGAGCTTCTCGGCCACCTCGGGTACCAAACTGACACGAGTCTCGCGGGGCGCGCTCTCGCGGAGGGCGCCTATGGTCACTGGCATCTGCGGCCCTCTCAGGGGAGTCCCGGGCGTGGGATGTTGAATATTCGCATAATATTGCCGTATCTTACAGCGGTCATGATGGGCATAGACCTCGAACGGGCCGACCGCGGCGGTGCGGACGACCTGCGGATCGTCCCGGCCGGGACGGCGCGCGGGCTCTCCCAACTCGTGCTGCGGACGGACATCGCCGGCATGCCGCTCGAGTGGATCGACTACCGGGAGGCCGCGCGCCTCTACCACCAGGAGCAGGTGGCCTATACCTGCGGCTCGTCTCTCTTCCAGCTCTACGGCGGCGTGAACGCGCGGACCGGCCGGCGCACGGTGCTGGAGATCAATTCCATTGTCGCCACCATCGGGCACACTGGCAATCCGGGCAATACGCGCCACGATTACGTGCCGCCGCTCAACAACCAGACGCTGTTTCGCCGCGACGCGTATCTCTGCATGTACTGCGGCCTGCGCTTCCCGTCACGGGAGCTCTCGCGCGACCACATCAGGCCGTTCAGCCAGGGCGGCATCGACGTATGGATGAATGTGGTGACCGCTTGCCGGCGCTGCAACAACCAGAAGGCCTCGCGCACGCCGGAGCAGGCGAAGATGCAGCTCATCGCGGTGCCGTTCACGCCGACCTACGCGGAGTACATCTTCCTCAAGGGCCGGCGCGTGCTCGCGGATCAGATGCAATATCTGCTGGCGCACTTTCCGCGCTCGAGCCCGCTGCACGATCGCATCCAGCGCTGGCTCTCTTGAGCCGCCGCATGGCGCGCCGGGCGCGCACGTAATGATTTTCCTGGTCGACGCGTCGGTGTACGTCTTCCGCGCGTACCACTCAAAATTGCCGGACATGATCGATGATCACGGCAATCCCGTGCACGCGGTCTTCGGCTTCGCTCGTTTTCTGGGCGATCTCCTGGAACGCATCCGCCCGCGCTACATCGCCGTCGCCTTCGATCAGCGATTGGCGACGTCCTACCGCAACAGCATCTACCCTGCTTACAAGGCCAACCGTGAGCCGGCACCTGCGGGCCTGCCGCGGCAGTTCGAATATTGCCGCGAGCTCTGCCGCCATCTCGGCGTATCGGCATTCGTGGATCCGCAGTTCGAGGCCGACGACATCATCGGGACGCTCTCCTGCCTGATGCGCGCGCAAGGCATCCGCTCGGCATTCATCACTCGCGACAAGGATCTCGCGCAGCTGGTGCGCGACGGCGATCTGCTGTGGGACTTCGGTGCGCGCACCCAGCTCGGCTACCGGGACATTCCGCGCCACTTCGGCGTTGTGCCCGAAGGCTTCGCGGATTTTCTCGCGCTCACCGGCGATACCTGCGACAACATTCCCGGGGTGCCCGGCGTCGGCCCGAAGATCGCGGCCACGCTGATGCGCAAATTCGGCTCGCTCGATGATCTCTACGGCAACATCGGCCGGGTCGCCTCGCTCGGGCTGCGCGGCGGCAGCGCGCTCGGCGAGCGCCTGGCGGCGCATCGGGAGTCCGTGTTCCTGGCGCGGCGCCTCACCCGCATCGTGTGCGACATGCCACTCGGCGTGTGCGCCTCGGACCTGCGGCCCAGGGTCCCCGATCTTGCGGCTCTGCACTCGTTCTATGATCGGCTCGGGTTCGGACCGCTGCTTCGCCGGCAGGGCGAGCGGCTGGCCGGGCAGCTTGGAGTCGAGGCAGGCGCCGCCGTAGCGGCGGCAGGCTGACCGGGGCGAGCGGGAGAGGGCGCATGAGCGGGGATGTGGACGAAGACGAGAGCGAGGACGGTGGTTTCGAGGCCATCGCCCGTGAGATCGCCCTGCAGATCGGCAGCGACTGCGCGCCGGAGCCGCAGAGCGGTGTCGCGGGCGGCGGCATTCATCGCAGTTACCGCTGGCAATGCGGCGGCGCGCCGCTGTTCGTGAAAGTCGCCGCCAGCGACGGCGCGGCCAGCCTGCAAGCGGAAGCTGCGGGCCTGCAGGTGCTCGCGGGCGCGCGGGCGGTCCGCGTGCCTCAGGTGGTGGCACGCGGCGTCGCCGGGCAGAGCGCATTCCTCGCCCTGCAGTGGATCGAGTCCCAGCCTGCGGGCCGCGCGGCGGAGCAGCGGCTGGGCGAGCAGCTTGCGGCGCAGCACGCGGTGACCGCGGAGCGGTTCGGTTTCGAGAGCGACAACTTCATCGGCCGCACGCCTCAGCCGAACGGATGGCTGCCGGACTGGGTGGAGTTCTTCCGCGAGCGGCGCCTGCGGCACCAGCTCGCGCTGGCGGTGCAGAACGGCTTCGCGGAGCTCCTCGAGCATCCCGGAGCGCGGCTGCTCGAGGCGGTCGATGCATTGCTCGAGGGCCATCGGCCGCGGGCCTCGCTCCTGCACGGTGACCTCTGGGCCGGCAACTGGCTGGCCGACAGTGAGCAGGTGCCCTTCATCTTCGACCCTGCGGTGTACTACGGCGATCGGGAGGCGGACCTGGCGATGACCCGGCTCTTCGGCGGTTTCGGCCGCGCCTTCTACGACGCGTATCTCACGGCGGCGCCGCTGCCCGCAGGGCACGAGGTGCGCGCCGAGCTCTACAATCTCTATCATGTGTTGAATCACGCCAACCTGTTCGGCGGCGGCTACGCACGCCAGGCGCGTGCGAGCATCGACCGTCTGCTGGGCGAGGTCACGGGCTAGAAGAGCCAGGGCGGACTCCCAGAACGGCGCGCGATTCGGCTAGGATGCAGCTCTTTCCCGTGCCCGAGCGAGGGCACCGGACGATCGGAGAGAGTCACCTATGGCGAGCAAGAACATCGTATCCGTCCTTCAGGAGGAGCGGACGTTCGCCCCGGCCGCGGAATTCGCCAGCCGGGCGCGCATCAAGCCAGCGGATCTCGAGCGCCTGCGCCGCGAGGCAGCCGAGGATGCCAACGGCTTCTGGGCCCGGCTCGCCCGCGAGGAGCTCACCTGGCACACCCCCTTCACGGTGAGCCTCGATGACTCCGCCGCCCCGAACTATCGCTGGTTCACCGATGGCCGCCTCAACGTCTCCTTCAATTGCCTCGATGTGCATCTGGCGCAGCACGGCGAGAAGCCGGCGATCATCTTCGAAGGCGAGCCCGGTGATACCCGCAGGCTCTCGTACCGCGAGCTGCACGCGGAGGTCTGCCGGTTCGCGAATGCGCTGAAGGCCCAGGGTGTCGGCAAGGGCGATCGGGTGGCGATCTACATGCCGCTCGTGCCCGAGAGCATCGTCGCCATGCACGCCTGCAACCGGATCGGGGCGATCCACTCGGTGGTCTTCGGCGGCTTCTCCGCGCCCGCATTGAAGGACCGGATCGAGGACACCGGCGCCAAGGTGCTGATCACCGCCGATGGCGGCTGGCGCGGCGGCAATGCCGTGGAGCTCAAGGCAGCAGCCGACAAGGCACTGGCCGAGGGCTGCGCCACGATCGAGCGGGTCATCGTGCTGAAGCGTACCGGCCGGCCGGTGCCGATGCGTCGCGGGCGCGACCTCTGGTGGCACGAAGCCCTGCAAGGGCAGGCGGCCGCGTGCGAGCCGGAATGGGTCGAGGCGGAGCACCCGCTCTATCTGCTCTACACCTCCGGATCGACCGGGAAGCCGAAGGGAATACAACACTCGAGCGGCGGCTATCTGCTCGGTGCGAAGCTGACGACCCAGTGGGTGTTCGATCTGCGCGAGGACGATGTGTTCTGGTGCACCGCCGACGTCGGCTGGGTGACCGGGCACAGCTACGTGGCCTACGGGCCGCTCGCCGCCGGAGCCACCGTCATGTTGTATGAAGGCGCGCCAACGACCCCGGATGCGGGACGCTTCTGGAAGATCTGCCAGGATCACGGCGTCAGCGTCTTCTACACCGCCCCCACGGCAATCCGCGCGCTGATGAAGCTGGGCGATGAGATCCCGGCGCGCTACGACCTCTCGCGGTTGCGCCTGCTCGGCAGTGTCGGTGAGCCGATCAATCCCGAGGCCTGGATGTGGTATCACCGCGTCATTGGCCGCGGCCGCTGCCCCATCGTCGATACCTGGTGGCAGACGGAGACCGGCGTGATCCTCATCTCGCCGCTTCCCGCGGTCACCGCCACCAAGCCGGGCTCGTGCACGCTGCCGCTGCCCGGCGTAGAGGCGGACATCGTCGATGAGCGCGGTGAGTCGGTCACGCGACCCGACGCTGGCGGCTATCTGGTCATCAAGAAGCCCTGGCCGGCCATGCTGCGCACCATCTGGGGCAACAATGCGCGCTACCTGGCGGCCTACTGGGAAAAATTCAACAGGCGCTTCTACGTGGCGGGCGACAGCGCCCATCGCGACGAGGATGGCTACTTCTGGATCATGGGCCGCATCGACGACGTGCTGAACGTCGCCGGCCACAGGCTCGGCACGATGGAGATCGAGTCCGCACTGGTCTCGCACCCGAGAATCGCCGAGGCGGCGGTCGTCGGCAAGCCGCACGAGATCAAAGGCGAGTCCGTCTTTGCTTATGTGGTGTGCCGCGGGCAGCGGCCAACGGGCGATGTCGGCGCGCTCGTCGGCGAGCTGCGCACCTGGGTGGCAGAGCACCTGGGCGCCATCGCCAAGCCCGATGAGATCCGCTTCGCCGACAACCTGCCGAAGACCCGCTCCGGCAAGATCATGCGCCGGCTGCTGCGGAGCATCGCGCGCGGCGAGGAGATCGCGCAGGATGTCTCGACCCTGGAGAACCCCGGGATCCTCGATCAGCTGCGCGGCGTGGATGTGCCCGCCGCCGCAGGCACAAAAGCGCCGAGCAACCGCGCTCCCGGAAAGGCGTCGCCACCACAGAAGAGCCGCAACGCGAGCCGCGCGCGGCGCGCAGCAGCCGGCAAGCGCAGGACCTCGGGGCGATCGCCGGCGGGCACTGCGAAGGGCCGGGCCCGGCCGGGTCGATCCGCGGCCGGAAGTTCCAAAACCAACGCGGCGAGCAGCACGCGCGGACGCTCCAAGAGCAACTCCGCCGCGGGCGCGCGCAGCGCCAGGCGCAAAGGCTCAATCACAAAAGACGCGGCGCGCAACGCCCGGGTCAGAAGCGCAGCGAAGTCGAAGACGGGTCGCGCTGCGGCCAGGCGTGCGCCGAAATCGAAAGCTGCGCGCCGCACGGGCCGAAAGGTACGCGGCAGGCGTTGATGCGATCAACCCGGTAGGCTCGAGGATCCCGCCGCCAGTTCCCGCAGCAATTTCTCGAACTGCCTGGCGGGTATCGGCCGGGAGTGCAGGTAGCCCTGCGACTGGTCGCATCCCATGGCGCGCAGAGCCTCGAGCTGCCCCTGCGTCTCCACTCCCTCGGCCACGACCTTGAGCCCGAACGCCGAGGCGAGACCGATCACGCTGGACACCAGAGTGAGGCTCGCCTTGTCATCCGGCAGCCCCGTGATGAACGAGCGGTCGATCTTCACCACGTCCACCGGCAGCTTCGACAGCAGGCCGAGGGACGAATAGCCCGTCCCGAAGTCATCCAGCGCCACGCGCAGCCCGGCCGCACGCAGCTCACGCAGCTTGCGGCTCGCCCCCTCGACATCGTGCAGCAATCCGGTCTCGGTGATCTCGAGGTCGAGCGCCTGCCCATGGCACTCGCACGGCTCCGCGGCCTCCAGCACACTGGCGACGAAGGCTCGCCTCCGGATCTGCTGCGCGGACACGTTGATTGCGATCCGCAGGGACCCGAGGCCATCGTGCCGCCATCGCCGGCAGTCCTCGGCCGCCTGGCGCAGCACCCATTCTCCCACCGCGACGATCATGCCGGAAGATTCGAGGACCGGCAGGAATTGACCTGGGAAAACCAGTCCACGCTCCGGATCCTGCCAGCGCAGCAGCGCTTCCACCCCTTCGATGCGGCCCGTCGCGATATTCACCTGGGGCTGGTAGTGCAGCACGAATTGCCGCTCATCGAGCGCCGCCCGCAGGCGGTGCTCGAGCGCCAGCCGCTCCGCGATGTCGCTGTGCATCTCGATCTGGTAATGCAGGTACTGCTCTCCGGCCTCCTTCGCCTGCTTGAGCGCCGCCTCCGCGCGCTGCGTCAGGGTGTTGCCGTCGTGGCCGTCGGATGGGGAGCGTGCAATGCCCGAGCGGAAGGATGTGCGCAGCACCCGCCCCTCGACGCGGAACGGCTCGCGAAAAACCGTGTTCTCCAGAAGCGTGGTGACACTCTCGGCGGAGCTTTCGCCGGACGGCAGGACCAACGCAAAGGTCCCGCCGCCGAGATAACCCAGACGATCATCATCCGGGACGTGGTATTTCAGACGCTTGGCCACCGCCTGCAGCAGCAGATCGCCGGCATGGCGCCCGAAGCTGTCGTTCACCTTGCTGAGGTGCATGATGTCGAACGCGACCACCGTCGGCGCGTTCTCGAGCGCCACCCGGTTGCGCAGACGCTGATCCATCCGCTGGCAGAAGAGCCCGCGCTTGGCGAGACCGGTGAGGGGATCGAAGGAGGCCAGATATTGCGCCACGCCCTCCTGTTGCCGATAGCGCAAAGCGAACGACAGGTTGGCGACGATGTCCTGCAACAGGCGCAATTCCTCGTCGCTGACGACGTGCGCCTCGCGCGAGGCCAGGGCCAACGCCGCGAACGGGACCCCGTCGACGATCAGCGGCAGCGCCACGATCGATCTGAGGCCCACTTGCAACAGCTCCTGGCGCAGCAGGACCGGCGGCTCGGTCCGCATCAGGTCGGCGCACAGCAGGATCTCGCCCGTGCGCAGCGCGCGCCCGATCAGGCTGGTATCGGGCTCCGCGCCGTTGCCGATGGCAAGCACGACGGGATTCTGCGGCGAGGACGGCCCGGGTCCCAGCCAGTGCCAGGACGTCACGTGTTGACGATCGCTCGAGACCCGGAAAACGACGACGCGATCGTAGGCGCCCACCTCATGGGCCACCCGGCCCGCCTCGCGCAGCAGCTCGTCCGGGTCGCGGATGCGGACGACCGCGCTGTTGATCGCGCTCTGCATCCTCAAGCGGCGCGTGAGGTGGCCGATCTGGCGCTCCGCGGCGCGGCGGCGCGCGCGCTCCTCCACCTCGCGCAACGCGCGGCGCACGGCCGGTACGAGCCGGGCAGGGTTGGTCTTCAGCACGTAATCCACCGCCCCGCGGCGCAGCGCCTCGATGGCGCGCTCCTCGCCGATGGTGCCGGAGAGGAATATGAACGGAACGTCCGGCGCCTCCTGGCGGGCGATATCCAGGGCCGCGAGCCCATCGAAGGCCGGCAGCGTGAAATCGGAAAGAATGACGTGGGGGCGGAACAGCGTGAGGGCCGCGCGGAACTGGCGCTCGTCGGCCACGGTGCGCGGCACGCAGGAGATCCCCCCGGAGCCGAGATGGCGGACCGCAAGCTCCGCCTCGGCGGCGACGTCCTCCACGATCAGCACTCGCAGCCCCTTGCGCGCAACAACGGCCTCCCCTGCCGCCAAACGCGCGGATCCATTCCGCGCTCGCGCGGGCTCCCCCTTCCTCTTGCCTTCTCCGGCGGCTGTCAGTTGTCAATCTCCGACAACGTTGTCTGCGACAGAATACAACTAGCGCGCCTGCCGCGCGATCCGACCCTAATCCTCCCCGATGGCGCGAAAATCGAGGCCGAGCGACCTGAGCTTACGGTAGAGGTGCGTGCGCTCCATGCCGACGCGCTTGGCGAGCTGGCCGACCTTGCCGTTGCAGAGCAGGAGCTGCTGCTGCAGATACGCGCGCTCGAACTGCTCCCGTGCCTCGCGCAGCGGCAGCGCGAGCAGGTCCTGCTTGACGAGCGGCTCGCCGGCCGGAGCCTGCACGGCGAGCTCGCGCTCGATCTCATCGAGGCCGATCTCCTCGCCTCCACCCTGAATCAACAGACGGTGCACCAGATTCTTCAGCTCCCGCACGTTGTCGGGCCAGGGATAGTTGCGCAGCCGGTTCTGCGCCGCGACACTGAAGCGGCGGAAGGGCAGTCCTTCGGTATCGACGATCCGGTCGACCTGTTGGCGCAACAGCTCCGGAACGTCCTCGGAGTAATCGCGCAGCGGGGGCACCCTGACGATCAGGGTGTTCAGATGTGCGAGCAGGTCGCGGCGCAGCCCCTGTGTCCCGGCCCTGCCCTCCACGCCCGGCTGCGCGGAGGAAACCACCCGCGCGCGCAACTCGACCGCCTCGCCGCCGCCGAGCGGCGCGAACCGCCCGGATTCCAGCGCGCCGACCAGCAGGCGCTGCGCGCCGGCGGGCAGATCCTCAATCTCCTGGATGAAAAGCGTGCCGCCGGCCGCCTGCTCCATGAGCCCCGGCTGGCGGCTCCCGCCCTCCATCCGGCCGAAGAGCCGGCTCTCCGCTTCCGCCTCGCGCAGGCTGCTGGCGATGAGTGTCACGAAAGGCGCGCCCGCACGCGGCCCCCGCTCGTGCAGATACCTGGCGAACGCCTCGCGTCCGCAGCCCGGCTCGCCGACGAGCAGCACGGAGGAGGAGTGTCCGGCGATCTGTTGCAGCTCGTTGCGCAGCTGCTGCATCAGCTTGCTCTTGCCCGCCGGCATCATCAACGCGGGTACGAGCAGCTTGCCCGATTGCCGGCGGCGCCTGCCGGCATCGAGCGCCCTCTCCACCGTACGCAGCAGCTTCGCGAGCGACAGCGGCTTCTCGACGAAGTCGAATGCGCCGAGGCGGGTCGCCTCGACCGCCGTCTCGACCGTTCCATGCCCCGACATCATGACGACGGGGCAGCCATCGGCCACCGAAGCGGACCATTCGCGCAGCAGTGTAATGCCGTCTACATCCGGCATCCAGATGTCGAGCAGCACGAGATCGGGCGTCTGCCGTGCACGCGAGGCGCGTGCCTGCGCCGCATTGGCGGCCACTTCGACCTCGTAGCCCTCCTCGGAGAGGATCTCCTTCAACAGGCCGCGGATGTCCGCCTCGTCATCGACCACCAGAATGTGTGGAGCGCTCATTGGGTCATGCCCTTTCTCTCCGCAATTGCTCTCTTCGGTCGCGTGCGCCGCCCGCCGTGCGGGTGCTGTCGACGACGGGCAACAGCACTGTGACCCGGGCGCCGCCTTCCGGGCGGTTGTCGGCATCGATCCGGCCGCCATGCTCCTCGACGATCTTCTTCACGATCGCGAGGCCGAGCCCCGTGCCCTTGGGCTTGCTGGTGACGTACGGGTCGAAGACCCGGCCCAGCAGCTCCCGCTGGAACCCGGGGCCATTGTCACACACGGCCACCGCGGCGTATTTGTCCTCGTACGGGTCATCGCGCTGGCCGGCCGCGGCCGCCTCGAGGCGGGTCGCGATATCCAGGCGCGGCTGCGGCGCGCCCTCGAGCGCCTCGAGCGCGTTGGTGACCAGGTTGTTGAGGATCTGGCGCACGCGGCCGCGGTCGGCCTCGATGCCCTCCAGCCGCTCGTCCAGGCTCAGATGAATGGCCGCGCGCGGGTCCTGCGAGCGGTAGAGCTCGGCGACCTCGGTCACCAGCTGGTTGAGGCTGAAGCGGCTGACCCGCATCTCCGGCGCGCGGGCGTACTCGCTGAAGGCGTTCACCATCTGCTGCATGCTCTCGACCTGCTGCACGATGGTGTGCGT
>DASVWT010000050.1:0-3735 GCA_036393055.1 Steroidobacteraceae bacterium | reverse complement strand
GGCCTGCCCGGCCGGAGCGGTGATCGGCGTCGTAGTGGCCGTCGCAGGCGAAGGAGGCGGCGGCTGACCCGCGCGCACGAGCGGGGTGAGGCCGCCGAATGACAGCAAGGCGGTCCAGAATGGGCTCCAACGCGGCATGAGTGGCGGCATTATAATCGGCGAATGGCTGAGAACGATGCGCGACTCGCGCTCCTGCAGGGTTGGCTGGCGCGCGATCTGGGACTGCGCCCGCAACGGATCGAGCCGGCTTCGAGCGATGCCAGCTTCCGGCGGTACTTTCGCGTGGTGTGCGAGGACAGCACTCTCGTCGCGATGGACGCCCCGCCGGAGACGGAGGACGTGCGGCCGTATCTGAACGTGACTGCGCTGCTCGAGCCGCTCGGAATCCATGTTCCCCACGTGTACGAGGCCGATGTCCCACGTGGATTCGTGCTGCTCGAGGACTTGGGGAGCACACATTATCTGGCGCGGCTCGGGGCCGGCGACGACCCGCAGCGGCTGTATGGCGATGCGCTGCAGGCGCTCGCGGAGATTCAGTTGCGGGGTACCGCGGCGGCGGCGGCGCTGCCTCCTTACGACAGGGCGCCGCTCGCGCGCGAGCTCGCGCTCATGCCGGAATGGTTCCTCGACAGGCATCTCGCACTGGAGCTGGCGGCGGCCGAGCGCGAGATGATCGTCGCGGCTTTCGAGTTCCTCATCGGCGAGGCGCTGTCGCAGCCGGAAGTGTTCGTGCACCGGGACTATCACTCGCGCAACCTGATGGTCCTAGCGGAGCGCAATCCCGGCGTGCTCGATTTCCAGGACGCGCTGCGCGGGCCGATCGGCTACGACCTCGTGTCGCTGCTGAAGGATTGTTACATCTCGTGGCCGCGGGAGCGGGTGCTCGAGTGGGTGAGCGGCTACCGCTCCCTGCTGCAGTCGCGCGGCGGGCGGGTCGGCGGCAGTCCGGCGCAGTTCGTGCGCTGGTTCGATCTCATCGGCGCGCAGCGGCACATCAAGGTGCTCGGGATCTTCGCGCGACTCTGGTATCGCGACGGCAAGCCGGGGTACCTGCGTGACCTGCCGCTGACGCTCGATTATGTGCGCGAGACCTGCCGCCTCTATCCGGAGCTCGCGGCGCTGTCCGAGTTCCTGGAGCGTCGGGTCGTTCCCGAGTTGCCGCGCGCCAACGAGCGCGTCGCCCGGCAGGCGGCGCGGCAGGCGTGACCGACTCGGTAGAAGCCGCGGCGCCTCGCACTCAGTCGCCGGAAGCGAGCACCGCCAGGCCGCGTATCGCCATGGTCCTTGCGGCCGGGCGTGGCGAGCGGCTGCGGCCGATCACGGACACCCTGCCCAAGCCGCTCGTCGAGATCGCGGGCAAGCCGCTGATCGCCTATCACCTCGAGGCACTTGCCCGGGCTGATGTCCGCGACGTAGTGATCAATCTCTCCTGGCTGGGGGAAAAAATCCGCGCGGCACTGGGCGATGGCGCGGCATATGGCGTGCGCATTGCGTATAGCGAGGAGGGACCCCTGCCTCTCGAGACCGGCGGCGGCATTCATCGCGCGCTGCCGCTTCTCGGTCCCGGGCCTTTTCTGGTGGTCAATGCCGATGTCTGGACGGACGTCGATTTCCGCGACTTTCTGACTTTGCAGGAAGAGGCGGACGCGCGGCTGCTGCTCGCGCCCAATCCGGCGCATCATGCGCGGGGTGACTTCGGCCTGGACGGTGACTTCGTGGTGGAGCGCGAGGCCGACCGCTTCACTTACACGGGGATTGGAATTTACCGCCCGGAGATCTTCGCAGGCTGTGGCCCGGGAAAGTTTCCGCTCCTGCCGCTGCTCAAGCGTGCGATTGCGGCGCGGCGGCTGCGCGGGCAGGTCTACTGCGGGGAGTGGCTGGACATCGGCTCGCCGGAGCGGCTGGCCTGGCTGGATGCGAGAGAGCGGGCCGCTCGAGGCATCTGATCGGCCGCCGGGAGCCCATGGCGTAAAATGGACCTATGCCCAGCCTCAAAGACATTCCGGTAGTCGCCGACGGCACGCCTGCGCAGCGAGAGAGTCCGCGCAGTGGCGAGAAATATCTTACGCAGCAAGGATTTACTGCGATCCGGGACGGCATCAAGGCGTCCTCCTCGGCCGGGGGCTGGGCGGCTGGATCCGCGGTGCGTGCCGGAAAGCCCTCTTGGCTTCGTGCGAAAGCTCCTTCTGGCGTGGGCTTTAACGCCGTCAAAGGCATAGTCAAGGAGCACCGCCTCGCTACCGTCTGCGAGGAGGCCAAGTGCCCGAACATCGGCGAGTGCTGGAACGCCGGTACCGCCACGATCATGCTGATGGGTGCCGTCTGCACCCGCGCCTGCCGTTTCTGCTCCGTCGATACGGGCAATCCGCATGGCTGGCTCGATCCGCAGGAGCCGGAGAACGCGGCCCACAGCGTCGAGCTGATGAAACTGAAGTACGTCGTGCTGACCTCGGTCGATCGCGATGATCTGACCGACGGTGGCGCGGGCCACTACGCCGCCTGCATCCGGGCGATCAAGCGCCGCAATCCCAACACCGCGGTGGAGGCGCTGGCGCCAGACTTCCAGGGCGTGCTCGAGGACGTCGAGATAGTCGTCGACTCCGGGCTCGATGTCTTCGCGCAGAATATCGAGACGGTACGCCGTCTGACTCACCCCGTCAGAGATCCACGCGCGGGCTATGAGCAGACGCTGCGTGTGCTCGCGTATGCGAAGCAACACAAGCCATCCGTGTTGACCAAGAGCAGCCTGATGCTGGGGCTGGGCGAGACGGATGAGGAGATCGAGGAGACCCTGTCGGATCTGCGCGCGGCTGACGTCGACATCGTCACTCTGGGCCAGTACCTGCGCCCGACGGCCAATCATCTGGCGGTCGAGCGGTACGTCACGCCAGCGGAGTTCGATCGCTACCGCCAAAGCGCGCTCGCGAGAGGCTTTCTGGAGTGCGTGTCGGGACCGCTGGTGCGCTCGAGCTATCGCGCAGAGCAGGCGCTGAACCGCAACAACGCCGGGCTCGATAATAGCCGGCTCGCGTGACCTCTCGTCCCATTCCGCCACATGTCGTGCGCGACCTCGGCCTCGTCGACTACGAGCCGACCTGGCGCGCGATGCAGCGGCTCACCGACGAGCGCGGTCCGGAGACACCCGACGAGATCTGGCTCCTGGAGCATCCGCCGGTGTTCACGCTGGGCATGAACGCCAGCCGCGATCACGTGCTCGCTCCAGGCGATATCCCGGTAGTGCAGATCGACCGCGGCGGCCAGGTCACGTACCACGGGCCTGGCCAGCTCGTCGTCTACCCTCTGGTGGACCTGCGGCGCGCCGGCCTCGGCGTTCGCGACATCGTCACTGCCCTCGAGCGCAGCGTCATCGACTATGCCGCCGAGCTCGGTATCGAGGCCGAATGCCGCCGCAACGCACCCGGCGTGTATGTCTCTGGACGAAAGCTGGCAAGCGTCGGCATCCGCGTGCGGCGCGGCGCGAGCTATCACGGCATCGCCCTCAACGTCGGTCTCGACCTCAAGCCGTTCCACCGCATCAATCCCTGCGGTTATGCGGGCCTGGAGATGACCCGGCTGGCCGACCTGAGCGGAGTCGATTCCGTGAGCGTCGCCGCCGAGGCGCTGAAGCCGTACCTGCTGAGCCGGCAGTACGGGTCCCCGTAACCGATCTGTCACCAGGGACCGACTGACGACGTTACTGCGGCTGCCGCAGCATTGCCACTACCTCATAGGAGT
>DASVWT010000049.1:0-15110 GCA_036393055.1 Steroidobacteraceae bacterium | reverse complement strand
CTTGCCGTAGGGACGGGATCCCACATCGATCGCATTCTTCAGCGCGCCAGGAATGGAGCGGTTGTATTCCGGAGTGACGAAGAGGACGGCGTCCGCCCTCCTCACCCGCTCGCGGAATTCCCGCCAGGGCGCAGGCGGCGCGTCGACATCTTCGTCCTGGTTGTAGAGCGGCAAGCCGCCGATCGGTACCAGGTCGACCTTCAACGTATCCGGCGCAACTGAAGCGAGCGCCAGCGCGAGGCGGCGGGAGAAAGACTGCCGCCGCAGGCTGCCGACGATCCCGACTACATCGAAGCTGTCAGTCATTGTCTGTGTCTCCGCGTGAACGCTTCAGTGACTGCCGGAGTGGCCGAAGCCGCCCGCACCGCGGGCGCTGTCCTCGAACGATTCGACGACTTCGAGCGCGACCTGGACCACTGGCACCACCACGAGCTGCGCCATGCGCTCGCCGGGGCGGATGGTGAACGGCTCGCGCGAGCGATTCCAGCACGAGACCATCAGCTGCCCCTGGTAGTCGGAATCGATCAGGCCCACGAGATTACCCAACACCACGCCGTGCTTGTGGCCGAGGCCGGATCTCGGCAGGATCACCGCCGCAAGGCCGGGATCCTCCAGGTGGATGGCCATCCCGGTTGGAATGAGCTCCGCCTTGCCGGGCTCGAGCAAGAGCGGCGCATCGAGGCAGGCGCGCAGGTCCAACCCCGCCGAGCCCGAGGTGGCGTAGGCCGGCAGCGGAAACTCCGTGCCGATGCGCCGGTCGAGGATCCTGATCTTGAGGGGTCGCCGCGCGGCCCCGGGCGTGCCGCTCATGCCTGCGCCGAGTCGCGTTGGCTCGTCCCAGCGAGGGATGCCGCGTAGGACTCCGCGATCAGGCGGACCAGCTCGCGCGCGAGGGATAGCTTCGAGCCCTGGCCGAGGTCGCGCCGGGCGTTGCGCCACAGCACGATGAGGTGATTGTCCTCGCACTCGAAGACCTTGTTGTCGCCTACCTCGTTGGCGGCGATCATGTCGAGATTCTTCTTCAGGAGCTTCGCGCGCGCATTCTGCTCGACCGATTGCGTCTCCGCGGCGAAGCCCACCACGAAGGGCCGGCCGGGACGTGCGGCCACGGTCGCCAACACATCGGGCGTGCGCTCCATGTTGAGGTCGAGCGTGTTGGCGGTCTTCTTGATCTTCTGGTCCTGCGGGCTCGCGGGCCGGTAGTCGGCGACCGCCGCAGTCGAGACGAAGATGTCGGCCTGGGGCACTTCCCGCAGCACGGCGGCGAGCATGCCGTCCGCGCTCTCCACGTCCACCCGACGCACCCCGGAAGGTGTCGGAATACTCACGGGTCCGGCGACGAGCACGACGTCCGCCCCCGCCTCGCGCGCCGCCTGCGCAACGGCGAAGCCCATCTTGCCGGAGCTGCGGTTGCTGATGAAGCGCACCGGGTCGATCCGCTCGCGCGTGGGACCGGCGGTGATGAGCACGCGCCGTCCTTGCAGCGGGCCGCTGCGCGGCAGCAGCAGGTCGATGCGATCGGCGATCTCCAGGGGCTCCATCATCCGCCCCTCTCCGACCTCGCCGCAGGCCTGCCCGCCCTCCGCGGGGCCGAGCATCTGCACGCCGCGCTGGCGGAGGGTGGCAACATTCGCCGACGTCGCGGGATTGGCCCACATGATGCGGTTCATGGCGGGCGCCACGGCGATCGGCGCCTGTGTCGCCAGGCACAGTGTCGCGAGCAGATCATTCGCCTGCCCGCCGGCCAGGCGGGCGAGGAAATCGGCGCTGGCGGGCGCGACCAGCACCAAGTCCGCCCAGCGCGCGAGCTCGATGTGTCCCATGGCCGCCTCGGCCGCCTGGTCCCACAGCTCCGCCCGGACGGGCCGCCCGGAGAGCGCCTGGAAGGTGACCGGCCCGACGAACTCCCGGGCCGCGGCCGTCATGACGACCTGCACCTCGGCGCCGCGCTCGCGCAGCCGCCGCACCAGATCCGCGGCTTTGTAGGCGGCGATGCCGCCGGTCACGCCGAGCAGGATGCGTTTGCCTTGCATGGACGGATTATCGGACGCCATGCCACTGGCCGTCCATGCCGACCGGCCTATTCGCTGCAAGCCGCGCGGGTAGGCGCCGCGATGGGCGGAGCACCTGTGGTGTTTCTGCGCAAAGAGGGGCGATTGACCCTCTCGGCCTGGCCGGCTGCGGCGCCCATGATGGCGCCAGATCGTCGGATGAGGCAGGTATCGGAATGGAACGCACAGCAGCGAGCAAGATCGACGAGGGCGGCACCGTGAGCGGCGGCGCGCTCACCATCCGGGAGTGGCCGGAGGCGGAGCGTCCCCGCGAGAAGCTGCTCAACCGGGGAGCGCACGTCCTGTCCGATGCGGAGCTGCTGGCCCTTCTGCTCGGGTCCGGCATCCCCGGCTGCTCGGCGGTCAGCATGGCCCGATCGCTCCTGAAGGATTTCGGCGGCCTGCGCGCGCTGCTCAATGCGCGCCTCGCCGGCTGGCGCCGCAAAGGCGTCGGCGAGGCCCGGTATGCCGCGGTGCAGGCAGCCGTGGAGCTCGCCAAGCGGCACCTGCACGAGCAGATGCGCGCCGCCTCGCCGCTCGCCACCCCACAGGCGACCTACCGCTACCTGCACGCCCAGCTGCGCGACCGGCCTTACGAGGTCTTCTGCTGCATTTACCTGGACAACCGCCACCGTCCGATTGCCTTCGAGGAGCTCTTTCGCGGCACGGTGGACAGCGCGCAGGTACACCCCCGCGAGGTGCTGCGCCAGGCTCTGTTGCACAACGCCACGGCCCTGATCGTGGCGCACAACCATCCGTCCGGCTCCCTCGATCCCAGCCCGGCAGACGACTTCATCACCCGCCGTCTCAAGGATCTGCTGACCCTGATGGACGTACGGCTGGTCGATCACATCATCGTCGGGGACAGCCGCTGCTATTCGTTCGCCGAGCACGGCTTGCTATAGTGAGGCCGCGCGGTCGCAGAGCTTGTCTCTAGGCCGGCTGGCTGGTATAAAGCTCGGCTCCCGCGGGATGGCCGCAGCCTTCCCGCATCCAAGTAGCTGAATTTCAAGGTCGATTCATATGTCGCGCGTCTGCGAGATTACCGGCAAGGGCCCGGCCGTCGGAAACCGCGTCTCCCACGCGAACAACAAGAAGCGCCGCCGCTTCCTGCCGAACCTGCACACCCAGCGGTTCTGGCTGGAGACCGAGAAGCGCTGGGTCTCGCTGCGCGTGTCCACCAACGGCATGCGCACGATCGAGAAGAAGGGCATCGACAAGGTCGTTGCCGAGCTTCGTGCCCAGGGCCTGAAGGTCTGAAGGAGCCCCCATGCGCGAGAAGATCAAGCTGCTCTCCTCAGCCGGCACCGGCCATTTCTACGTGACGACGAAGAACAAGCGCCTGCACCCCGATAAGCTCGAGGTGCGCAAGTTCGATCCCGTGGCGCGCAAGCACGTCGCCTACAAAGAGACCAAGATCAAGTAATCAGGCGCGCGGCTCGATGCTGCGCAGGTGCCGCTGGGCTGAAATCCACGCCCCCAGCCAGCCGAGCGCCACCCCGCCGCCGAACAGAGCAGCGAGCACCGGTCCCGAGGGACCGCTCAGGGCGTAGCGGCTGCCATAGAGCTGTGCAAGCGTTGCGACGGGCTGATCCAGCACCAGCACCGCGGCCTCCAGAATCGCCCAGGCGAGCACCGCCCCTCCGATCCCATAGAGCAGCCCGGTGTAGAGAAACGGCCGGCGGACGAACGCGTTGGAGCCGCCGACCAGCTTGGTCACCTCGATCTCCGCGCGGCGGTTGAGGATTTCCAGGCGGATGGTGTTGCCGACGACCGCGAGCACGCCGGCGCCGAGCAGCACCGCGGCGATGAGCGCGAGCAACCGCAGCACGGCGAGAATGGCATTGAAGCGCAGCACCCACTCCGTATCCAGCTGCACGACATCGACCTCCGGCCAGGCACCGAAATAGCGGCGCAGCGACTCCAGTCCCGCGGCGCCGGTGGCCCCGTTCCCCGGCACCACGTGCAGCACATTGGGCAGCGGGTTGGCTTTGAGCGCATCGAGCGCCGCGCCGAAGCCCGAGTACTTGCGGAAATCCGCCAATCCCTGATCCGCCGGAATCACGGTCACCTGCGCGACGCCAGGCCGCTGCCGTGCCGCAGCCGCAAGCTGCTGCGCCTTGGCGAGCGGCACCCCGGGCTTCAGATACACGGACATGTCCACCGCGTGGCCGAAGCCGCCGGTCGCCGACTGTGCGTTGGTGATGAAGAGGCCGAGCGCCGCCGGCAGCGCGAGCGCGAGACCGATGACCAGCAAGGTGAGCACGGTGGCGAGCGGATTACGCTTCAGGCGCCCCAGCGAGCCGAGCAGCGCCTGGGCATGGCGCGTCCCGTAGACCTCGAGCCTCATTTGCTGGCCACCAGGTGGGGAAGCGCGTCGGCCCCATCACCCTGGATCTCGCCGCTCGAGAGCACGATCTCCCGCTTGGCCATATCGCGCACGATGTGTTGATCGTGCGTCGCAACCAGCACCGTCACCCCTACGTCGCTGAAGCGCCGCAACAGGCGCATCACCTCGAGCGAAAGGTCCGGATCGAGGTTACCGGTGGGCTCATCGGCGATGATGAGCGGCGGCTTGCTGACCACGGCGCGCGCGATCCCGACCCGCTGCTGCTCGCCGACGGAGAGCTCCGCGGGGAGCATGCGCTCCTTGCCCAGGAGCCCGACCTGGTCGAGCGCGGCACGCACCCGCTTGTCGACCTCCTTGAGCGGCGCGCCCGCGACGACGAGAGGCAACGCGACATTGTCGAACACCGGCCGGTCGGCGAGCAGTTTGTGATCCTGGAAGACGACCCCGATCTGGCGGCGGAAGGCCGGAATGTGGCGCGCCTTCATCTTGCCGGTGCTCTTGCCGTTCACCGTCACCGTGCCGCGCGTCGGCCGCTCGAGCAGAGCGACTAGCTTGAGCACTGTGCTCTTGCCGGCACCCGAGCGGCCGGTGAGAAAGACCATCTCGCCGCTTTCGATGCTGAAGCTGACATTCGTGAGCGCCTCCCGTCCATTGGGGTAGCGCTTGCTGACGTGCTCGAAGACGATCATTGCGTCGCGGGCTCTCGCGGGCCTTCCACCAGGGCGGTGGCAAAGTCGCGGGCGTCGAACTCCCCGAAATCCTGCGGCTGCTCGCCGATGCCGATGAAGCGGATGGGCAACCCCAGACGGCGAGCAATGGCGATCACGATGCCGCCCTTGGCGGTGCCGTCGAGCTTGGTGAGCGCAATACCGGTCACGCCGATCGCCTCGTGGAACTGGATGGCCTGCGATAGCGCATTCTGACCCTGGTTGGCATCGAGGACCAGCAGCACCTCGTGGGGCGCGGAGGGCTCGACGCGCTGCACCACGCGCTTGACCTTTTTCAGCTCCTCCATCAGGTGCGACTGGCTGTGGAGCCGGCCCGCGGTGTCCGCCAACAGCACCTCCGTGCCCCGCGAGCGCGCCGACTGCAGCGCATCGAAGACCACGGCGCCCGGATCGGCGCCTGCGCGCTGCGCGAGGAATGCCGCATCGGAGCGCTCCGCCCAGACCTGCAGCTGCTCGATCGCGGCCGCCCGGAAGGTATCGCCGGCGGCCAGCGCCACACTGCGCCCCTCATCACGGAGCCGCCGCGCGAGCTTGCCGATGGTGGTGGTCTTGCCGGAGCCGTTGACGCCGACCACCAGGATCACGAAAGGCTTTTTTTCCTCGTCGATCACGAGCGGCCTGGCGCAGGGCTCGAGGATCTCCACGATGGCATCGCGAAGCGCATTCACCAGCGCCTCGACGTCGCCGAGCTCCTTGCGCGCCACCCGCTTGCGCAGCTCCGCGAGAATGTCGTCAGTCGCCTCGACACCGACATCGGCCGTGAGCAGGCGCGTCTCCAGCTCCTCCAGGACCTGCGCGTCGATCTGCCGGCCCTTGAAGAGATTGGCCAGATCATAGGTGAGCCACGAGTTGCCGCGATTGAGCCGGCTGCGCAGCCGCTTGAAGAAGCCCTGGCGCTCCTCGGCCTCGGCGGTGCCGTCTTTGGGTTTGCGTCCGAACATGCGTGTATCCGCCGTAGTGTATCGTAGTGAGATTCTCATCGACGCGTATCGAGACCGAGTCATGAGGCGGCACCCCGCCCACGCGAGTGCATCAGCCCGCCGCGGCGCCTCCGCCCGCACGCTGCGGATCATCGGCGGAAGCTGGCGCGGGCGGCGCCTGCGCTTTCCGCCGTCGCCGGAGATCCGCCCCACTCCCGACCGCGTCCGCGAGACGCTCTTCAACTGGCTCGCACCCCGCGTGCCGGGCGCGCGCTGCCTCGATCTGTTCGCCGGCAGCGGCGCGCTCGGCCTGGAAGCGCTGTCCCGGGGCGCCGCGCACGTGACCTTCGTCGAGCGCGATGCAGCAGCGGCGCACGAGATCGCAGCACGGCTCCAGGAATGGGGCGCCCAGGCAGCGGACGTGGAGCAGGCCGATGCCCGTAGGTTTCTCGAGCGTACGCCCGCTGCGCCGTTCGACATCGTCTTCCTGGATCCCCCTTTCGCCTCGACGCTGCTCGCCGAAACCGCGGTGCGCCTGGAGCACGGCGGCTGGCTGACCGCTGACGCGCTGATCTACGTCGAATATCCCGCGGACGCCGCAACGCCCTCGCCTACCGCAACCTCCGCGCCGCCCGTTCCCTCGCGCTGGGGGCCCCTCAAGTCAAAGCGGGCCGGCGAGGTCGGGTATCATCTCTACTCGCGAGACGTGAGGGGGGACAGCATCGAATGAGCCGCAACGCCATCTATCCGGGCACCTTCGACCCGATCACCAACGGCCACCACGACCTGGTACGCCGCGCGGCAGGCGTGTTCGATCGCGTCATCGTGGCCATAGCCTCCAATCCCAACAAGGCCCCCATGTTCCCTCTCGACGCGCGCATCGACCTCGCGCGACGCGTCCTCAACGACGTGCCAAACGTGGAAGTGCTCGGCTATTCCGAGCTGACGATCGAGTTCGCGCGAAAGCACCGCGCCACGGTCATCATCCGCGGCCTGCGCGCCATCTCCGACTTCGAGTTCGAATTCCAGCTGGCCAACATGAACCGCCACCTCGACCGCGACATCGAGACGGTCTTCCTGACCCCGCAGGAGCAGTTCACGTTCATCTCCTCATCGCTGGTGCGCGAGATCGCGGTCCTGGGCGGCGACGTGAGGGAATTCGTCCATCCCATCGTCGAAGCGGAATTGAAGAAACACCGCAAAGTGAAATAGAGCGCCGAACATTCACTTCTGACAGCCCGGGCAGTAATAAGTGGATCTACCCTGTTGGGTCAGTTGCCGCACGAGAGTCCCGCACACTCTGCAAGGCTCCCCCGCCCGCTCGTACACATAGAGCTTCTGCCGGAAATATCCCGGCTCCCCGTTCGCCCCCACATAGTCCCGCAGCGTGGTTCCCCCCACCCTGATCGCCATCGACAGCACCGCCCGCACCGCCTTCACCAGCCGCTTCACCTCCTCCCGCGTCAGGCTCTGCGCCCGCCGCCGCGGCCTGATCCGCGCCCGAAAGAGCGTCTCGCTCGCATAGATATTCCCCACCCCGACCACCAGCCGGCTGTTCATCAGCACCTGTTTGATCGAAGCCTGCCTTCGCCGGGTTATCCGCCACAGGTAGTCCGCGTCGAAGGCCGGGTCGAACGGCTCCGGCGCAAGCCGCGCAAGCAGCGCATGTTGTTGCGGATCCCCGCTCGTATAGTGGAGACTGCCGAACCGCCGCGGATCGTTGAACCGCAGAGTGTTGCCCGAGTCGAGCAGCAGATCGTAATGATCATGGGCGATCCGCGGCGTATCGGCAGGCAGGACCCGCAGCGTCCCCGACATCCCCAGGTGCACGAGCAGCGTGCCGGATTCCAGCGCAATCAGCAGATACTTGGCGCGCCGCCCCGTGCCCGTGATGCGCTGACCCGCGAGCTTCGCCGGCAAGTCATCCGCTACCCGCCAGCGCAGCCGCGGCTCCCGCAGCGCCAGCATCACGATCCGCCGGCCCGTGACGTGCGGCTCGAGTCCGCGCCGCGTCGTCTCGACCTCCGGCAGCTCAGGCATGGCGCCCGGTTACGGCAGCATCCGGCGCAGCACCGAATCGCGCAAGAGGTAGTGATGCACCAGGGCTGCCGCTGCGTGCAACCCCGCCACGATCAGCACCACGTCCGCGAAGTCTCCGTGCAGCTCCTCCAGCGTGTGCTTGAGGGCGAGGTCGCCCGGGATCATCTTCGGGATGGTGAAGACGTTGAAGACCACATCGCCGCGCTGCCAGGCATTGAAGATACCGAGCACCACGGTCGCCGCGACCAGGAGGTAAAGACCGTAGTGCACGATCTTCGCCGTGACGCCGAGCCAACCTTTGTCGGCCAGCGGCAGACTGCGGCCGGCGCCGGCGCGCCATGCGATGCGGCCCAGCAGGACGACACCGAGCGTGACGCCGAGGAGAAAGTGAGTGGAGCGCGCGTCGATCTTCGGGGCGCCCTTGGGAAACCAGTCGATCGTCTGGCCGAGCACCCACAATGCGACCACCAGTGCCGCGGTGATCCAATGCAGGAGGATGCTGAGGCCGTCGTACCGCGCGGGCGTGCCGATCGCGGCGGTGGCCTGCTCGAGGGTTTGCGTAGGCTGTGCGCTCATGGGAACTACCGACTCCACCGGCGACTGTGCCGGCTAGCGTACCTTAGGCGAATCGGCTGACGCGAATCTGACGAGTCCGCTCGCGCCGGCGGCACAGGGGCTGGACGAGAGATCTTCGCGCGGAAGTGACCGGGGAACCCGCGCCCGGCGGAGGGATTGATCTTGCCCCTGGAAGATCTGCCCGGAGGTCGCCGTGACCACCATGAAAGCTGTGCGCATCCGCTCCTTCGGCGGACCGGAGGTGCTGGAATTCGCCGAAGTCGAGAAGCCCATCCCCAAGGACGACGAGGTCCTGATCAAGGTACGCGCCGCGAGCGTCAACCCGGTGGATTACAAGATCCGCTCCGGCAAATATCCCGTGGTCAAGCAGGATCAGCTGCCCAAGGTCCTCGGCCGGGACGTAGCGGGCGAGATCGAGCGCTGCGGACAGGCCGTGCGCGACCTCCAGGAGGGCGAGACGGTCTATGCCATGCTCGACGGCGGGCCGGGCGGCTATGCGGAGTACGTGACCGTCCGTGCCGATCTAGTGGCGCCGAAGCCGGGGGAGCTGGATTATCGCGCCGCGGCCGCGGTGCCGCTCGCCGGACTGACCGCCTGGCAGGGCCTGTTCGACCACGGTCATCTTCAGGCGGGCCAGCGCGTTCTGATCCATGGCGGCGCAGGCGGCGTCGGGCACCTGGCAGTGCAGTTCGCCAAGGCGAAGGGCGCGACGGTGGCCACCACTGTCGCGACGCAGGACATCGAGTTCGTGAGGCGTCTCGGCGCCGACCAGGTGATCGACTACACACGCGAGAGCTTCGAGGACGAGGTGCGCGATGTCGACCTGGTGCTCGACCTGATCGCCGGGGACACTCAGGAGCGCTCCTGGACGGTCCTGAAGGACGGCGGAACGATGATCTCCTCGCTGGCGCGGCCTTCCGAAGCGAAGGCCAGAGAGCGCCGCGCGCATGCGGAGAATTTCGTGGCCCATCCCGATCGTGCCGAGCTGATCGAGATCGGCCGGCTGATCGATGAGGGCCGCGTGCACCCGCACGTGTCCGCAGTGTTCGAGCTGAAGCAGGCTGCCGAGGCCCAGGCTCAGCTCGAGCACCGGCACTCCCAGGGCAAGGTGGTCCTCCAGATGGGCTGAGGGCCCCCTCCTTAGAGGGATTCCCGGAACGGCCGGGACGGTGCAAGCTACTGTGCCAGAAGGGGAAATGGTTAAGGGCCCAGGAGCTGCCAGGGAACTTTCGGCACCCTTAGCACTCAAATGATCCGAGTGCTAAAATGCCTGCCAACGACATGTGGAGACTGCATGACCGTAAATACCGCATTGATCGCCCGCCCTGGTGATCTCGCGCTCGCCGGTCCCGTCGGGAGCCTGGATGCGTACCTCGACCGCGTGAGCCGCATCCCGGTGCTGACCCGGGAGGAGGAGCGCGACTTGGCGGAGCGCTTCCGCTTCCACGACGACCTCGACGCCGCCCGCAAGCTCGTGCTCTCGCATCTGCGCTTCGTCGTGCACATCGCGCGGGGATACAGCGGCTACGGGCTGCCGGTGGGGGACCTGATCCAGGAAGGTAACGTGGGCCTGATGAAGGCCGTCAAGCGGTTCGACCCGGCGCTCAACGTGCGCCTGGTGTCCTTCGCGGTGCACTGGATCCGGGCGGAGATCCACGAGTACGTGCTGCGCAACTGGCGGCTGGTCAAGATCGCCACCACCAAGGCGCAGCGCAAGCTCTTCTTCAACCTGCGCAAGCTGAAGAAGAACCTGACCTGGCTCTCCGCGGAGGAGACGGCGGCCGTCGCCCGGGACCTCGGCGTCACGACGACCGAAGTGACGGAGATGGAGAAGCGCCTGGCAGCGCGCGACATGTCGTTCGATCCGACACCGGAATCGGACGAGGAGGAGGTCTACAGCCCCGCAGCTTATCTGCCCGCGCCCAACGCGGATCCGGCGGAGCGGGTGGAGAGCGCGGAGTGGGAGGATGACTCCTCCGCCCGGCTGCGCGATGCGCTGGAGCAGCTGGACGACCGCAGCCGCGACATCGTCCAGAGCCGCTGGATGACCGAGGACAAGGCGACACTGCACGAGCTGGCCGACAGGTACAACGTGTCCGCGGAGCGGATCCGTCAGATCGAGTCGAGCGCTCTCGGCAAGCTCAAAGGCTTCATGGGAAGTGAGGCTGTGGCGGCTTGAGCCACCTCGCCCGAGGGGCCCACTAAGCCGCCGCCTGCGCTGCCTGTTGTACCGCCAGCGCAACCCGCTCGTGCATGGATTTGTCGAGCGGGCTGGGCACCAGAGCGTCGGCCCCCGCCTGCTCGGCAATCGTACGGGCGGCTGCCATCAGCATCGCGTCCGTGAAGCAAGCCGCGCGGGCGGCCAGCGCGCCCTTGAAGAGGCCAGGGAAGGCGAGCACGTTGTTGATTCCCTTGCCGTCGGCCGCAAATGCCGCGCCGCGCTCCCGCGCCTTCAGCGGCTCGATCTCCGGGTCGGGATTGGAGAGAGCCAGGATCACCTGACCGGGGCGCACCCACTCCGGCTTGATCAGACCCTTCACGCCGGTGGTCGCGATGACGATGTCGGCTCGCTGCATGATGGATTCCAGCGATGCGCCCTCCCCGCCCAGCGCGGCGAGGCGCGCCACCGCCTCGGGATTGCGATCCGCCCCGAGCACGCGCTTCGCGCCGCCGGCGCGCAGCAGCCGCACGATGCCGAGGCCGGCCGCACCCAGTCCGACCTGGCCGATCACACTGTCCTCCCATGCCTTGCCCGCTCGGCGCGCGGCGTTGGTGAGCGCAGCGAGCGCCACGACCGCCGTGCCGTGTTGATCATCGTGCAGTACGGGCTTGGCCAACCGCTCGCGCAGCAACCGCTCGATCTCGAAGCAATCGGGAGCCGCGAAGTCCTCGAGCTGGATGGCGCCGAAGGAAAGCTGGATACGCGCGACGATGTCAGCCACCCGCTCGGGCTCACGCTCCTCGAGCAGGATCGGCACCGCTGACAGTCCGACGAGATCGGCAAAGAGCGCAGCCTTGCCTTCCATGACGGGCAGGCCCGCCAGCGGCCCGATGTTGCCGAGACCGAGCACCGCCGTGCCGTTGGTCACCACGGCCACGGTGCTATCCACGCTGGTGAACTCCCGCGCCGCCTTCGGATCCTTCTGGATCGCCAGACACACCCGCGCGACCCCCGGCGTGTAGACGTCGCGCAGGACCTGCAGGGTGTTGATTGGGATGCTGGCGACGGTCTTGATCTTGCCGCCGCGGTGCCGGTTGAACACGCGGTCGGACTTGCCCATGAAGCGCGCGGTCGGCAGGGCATCGATGCGCTCGTAGAGACTGCGGTCCGCCTCCTCGTCCATCTCCAGCGTGATCTCCCAGAGCGTGCGGCCCTGGTCGCGGCGCACGGCGATCAGGTGCTCGATGGTGAGGCCGGCCTCGGCGATCACCTGCAGCACCTTGGCGAGGCTTCCGGGCTGGTGGATGGTCTCGATGATCAGGATCTCGGGTATTTTCATAAGGGGGCGCAAGATACCAGACCCTATAATCCCGGCAATGAAGCGCCTCATCGCCATCGTCGAGGACGAGCCGGCCATCCGCGACAATTATGCTGCGGCCTTCACCCGTGAGGGCTATGTCGTGCGCACCTACGGCAACCGCGCACAGGCCATGGCGGCCTTCGCCGCGCGCTTGCCGGACCTCGCCGTGATCGACATCTCGCTCGAGGACGAGCCGGAAGGCGGCTTCGAGCTCTGCCGCCAGCTGCGGGCGCTGTCGGTGGAGCTGCCGATCATCTTTCTCACCGCGCGCGACTCGGAGCTCGATGCCGTATCGGGCCTGCGCCTCGGGGCCGACGATTTCCTCACCAAGGACCTCAGCCTCGCGCACCTCATCGCGCGAGTGAACGCGCTCTTTCGCCGGGTCGATGCCTTGCGCAAGCCGCCCGGGGGAGAGGAGCAGAAGCTGCGCCGCGGACCGCTCGCGCTCGATGTCGAGCGCATGCGCGCGGAGTGGGATGGGAAGGTGGTCCTCCTCTCGCTCACGGAGTTCTGGATCGTGCATGCACTGGCGCGTCACCCGGGCCACGTGAAGAACCGCCAGCAGCTGATGGACGCGGCCAGTGTCGTTCTCGACGACAACACCATCACCTCGCACGTGAAGCGCATCCGGCGCAAGTTCCAGGCGCTCGATCCGGCGTTCGACGCGTTGCAGACCGTCTACGGGATGGGATACCGCTGGGTCGAGTGAGCCGCCGATGTCGCTGCGACTGAAGCTGTTGCTGCTCGGCCTGGCGACCCTGGTCCTGCCGTGGGACGGCATCCGATATGCGCGCGAGATGGAAGCGGCGCTGCGGCAAAGCGAGCAGCACGCGCTGCAGGCGGTCTCGGAGACGATCGCCGCCTCGCTGCAGGGCCGCATCGACCTGCTCTACCGCACCCCCGGCGAGTCCGGTCCCGCCAACATGGGCCCTTACGATCTCACACCGCTCGTCCTGACTGCGCCACCGTACATCGACGGCTATCCGGACGACTGGCCCCGAGCCCCGAAGGCGTGGCGGCACTACGGCACCGCGCCTCACCGCTTCGGCATCCTGACGGGCGTCTACGATCGGATGCTGTATGTGCTGCTCGAGGTGCATGACCCGCACCTGATCTTCGATGCGCCCGGAGCCAGCCCGCTCGATTCCTCCGCACTGGGCGATCGCGTGTGGATCGGGTACGAGGATCCGCAGGGCGCCCAACGGCAGGTGTTCCTGGCGCTCACCGGGGCCGGGCCCATCATTGCGCGGCGCATCGAGGCGGGGGAGTACGGCGAGGAGACCGCCGTGGAGGACCCACGCATCGTGGGTGCGCTGCAGCCCGAGCCCGGCGGCTATGACGTCGAGCTCGCGATGCCGCTTTCCATGATGGGCGGGCAGTTCGGAGTGCTGCTCGACGATCGCGACCGGCGCGGCGCCGATCCGCTGAGCTATGGGACCCTGCGTAGCGCCGACCTCCACACGTTGGGCAGGCTGACGGTCGCCTCGCCTTCGCTGACGCCGTATCTCGCCCAGTTCATGCAGCCGGGAATGCGGCTGGCGGTGACGACGCCCGGAGGCTCGGTGCTGGCGCAGTCGGACGAGCTGGCGGTGCCCGGGGTGCTGGCGCCGGAGCCCGGTATCCTGACTCAGGTGTACCGGCGCTTCGTCGACCGGCGCGGCGAGCCACAGTTCATCGCATCCGCCGCTCCGATCTATGATGCGGGCCACCACACCCTCATCGGCGAGCTGCAGGTCACGCAAGCAGCCGATCGCTGGGAGGGGCTGCGGGATCGCGCCCTGACGCGCATGCTGGACCTGACACTGGTCACGAGCGCGATCGCGGTTATTGTCACGTTCGTGTTCGCCGCCCATCTGGCGGTGCGGCTGTCGCGGCTGCGGCGGGCGAGCGAGTCCGCCCTGACCCGGGAGGGTCTCGTGACCCAGTTCCCGGAAACCTCGGCGCCGGATGAGCTGGGCGATGTGGCGCGCAGCTTCTCCCGTCTGCTCGGACGCCTGAAGGAGTACACGAGCTATCTGCGCTCGCTCGCCGGCAAGCTGGCGCACGAGATCCGCACGCCGCTCACCATCGTGCGCTCATCGCTCGAGAACCTGGAGTCGGAGGAAGTTTCGCCGGCCGCCAGGCAGTATCTGGAGCGGGCGCGCGAGGGCAGCGAGCGGCTGAATGCAATCCTGGTGGCCATGGGGGCCGCGACGCGCGTGGAGGAAGCCATCGGCAGCGCCGAGCGCTTCCGCTTCGACCTGACGCCGGTGATCGCCTCCGCGGTCAGCGCGTACCGGGTCGCATTTCCGGAACGGCGCTTCGCCGCCGAGCTGCCGCCCGAAGCGGTCGAGATCGAGGGCGCGCCGGACCTGATCGTGCAGCTTCTCGACAAGCTCATCGACAATGCGGTCGATTTCAGTCCGGCCGGCGCCACCATCAGTGTGCGCCTGCGGCGGGAGTCGGCGGCCGCCGTGCTCGAAGTCGACAATCCCGGGCCGCCGCTCGCGCCCGAGGCCCGCGGGCGGCTGTTCGAGTCGCTCTGGCAATCGCGCAGCGGCAGCGACAGCCGGCCGCACTTCGGCCTCGGCCTCTACATCGTGCGCCTCATCGCCGAATACCACCGCGGCGGGGTCGCGGCGGCCGATCTGCCGGATGGCGCAGGCGCGCGCTTCGCCGTGCGGCTGCCGCTCGCGGACGCGCCGCTGTTGCCCAATTACAACGACAAAGTCAAGCTGGAATCGATATGATTTCGGCCGAGAGAGCAGCGGGTGATGCGTACACGCCAAACGGTGGCGAGAGGATAAACGAAGCAGAAATCCGGAGGTCGACGCGGGCGCGGGTGATGGCAGCCGCAACTTTTGCAGCGGTTGCCAGGAACGATCCAACGCGTGGATTGACACGCGGGCCTCGAGATTGGGCCGGGGCGCAGGCTCCAGCGTTTC
>DASVWT010000048.1:0-8011 GCA_036393055.1 Steroidobacteraceae bacterium | reverse complement strand
GGGAGAACGCGATGGATGCCAAGTCGATCTCGGTATAGACGGCGTCCAGAGCAGCCAGGCCCTTTCGCAGTAGGGACTCTTCCTCGAAGGCGACCTCCAGGTGATCCAGCGACCGCTGGCTGACGCGAATGAAGGCAATCGCATCGGCCAGGTGAGCCATGATTTGGGCAAGGTCCGGCATCTTTGGCGCGGCGCGACGGCGCCGGACAACAGAGGACACCCGGACCCGGCGGGAACGCATTCTCCGAGTAGAATTGGCACGGCGAGCGGAAGTACCCATGATCGGCCTCTCATACAGGCTGGTTGTGGTAGGCGCTCGCTCGTGTTGACGCACGGGCGGGCGCCGCCTTGAACAGCCTGAGGCGCGATCGGCAGGGGTATGCCGTCGGGGTATCCGGGGACGAGGGCGGCTAATCCGCCTTCCGTTTCAAAAGCTTAGGTGAATCCTTCGATTCCGACCCTAGCCTGATTCGACCTGTCCCGCGACGTACCGAGAAAATCAACAGCGTTGCAAAAAGCCCAGTAAAACACTGTAAGTACCTGCCTGAAGGAGCCCTGCCGGCCGGCTTTACGCTCCAGGTGGCGGGCGCTTAGTGAGCCTGATGGTTGCCATGTCGATCTCGGTATAGGCCGCATCCATTGCCGCAAGCCCCATCCGCAACAGGCATTGCTCTTCGGCGGCTACCTCCAGGTGATCCAACGAGCGCTGGCTCACGCGAATCAGGGCGATGGCGTCGGCCAGATGCGCCATGATTTCGGAGAAGTCGGGAATTTTTTCCGAGACGGGCCTCCTGGCAAGTAATGATGCGAAGTTTGAGCGAAATCGGATCAAAACACCATGCGGGAACGCATTTAGCGTCTGTACCTGACGTACGTGTTAGATGACACTCGATCCGTTGCAAAACACCGTGACGCCTATTGTTGTTCATCGTCACAGGGTAGAAGGGCAATAGCCGAATTGAAGCAGGGCAGCTCGGGAGACCGATGCTGGGCGGTCGAGTTTCGTTCAGCCGGCTGACGACGGTACAATCCGTGCCCCGGTGCCCCGCGGAGATCCTGAATGAATGAAGACGTGCAAGCAGAGCTGGCGAGACTTCGAGCCGAGAACGAGCGCCTGAAGCAGGCGGGGCGGGGCAAGCTTGCGATGAAGGTCAGCGAGAAGGGGGCGCTCTCGGTCTATGGAATGGGGCGCTTCCCGGTCACGCTCTACAAGGAGCAGTGGCTGCGGCTGCTGTCGATGGCCGAGGAGATCAAGGCCTTCATCGAGGCCAACCAGGACAGCCTGAAGGCGAAGGAATCCAAGGAACAGTAGCTCACGCGATCCCGACGGCCCCGGCCTCGGTGCGCAGTGCCGGACTGAAGGAAAGCAGGGTCGCGCCGAGGGCGGCCGCCAGCGCCGACCCCGCCAGCACGGCGATCTTCGCGATCGACGCATAGGAGTGGCTCCCAAATGCCTGGTCGGCCATGAGCAGTGAGAAGGGATCGCCGATGCCGCAAAGAAAGCTCGCCCCTACGAAGGCGAGCGGCGTCGTGTCGGCCGGCAGCGCGCCCAAGCGCGCCTTCGCGGCGGCCCAACTCGCAAGGATGATGCCGGCCGGCTTGGCGAATGCGAATCCCAGCGCCACTCCGCCAAACACCGCGGCGGCGTTCGGTGTGCTGAAGTCGGCTACGAGTGAGATGCCGGCGGCCGTGAATGCGAACACGGGGAGCACGAAGTAAGTCGACCAGGGCTCCACGGCGCGTTGTGCCCGTTCCGCGGGAGACAGGAGCCGCTCGGCCGTCGCGGAGAGATTCCGGCTCGCCCAATCCCAGACGGGCTCCTGCTCGAGCCGCCCGCGTGAATCTCCCATACGGATGAGCTCATTCTCCGTGTGCTCCAGTGCCGCCAGCGCCGTTGCAGCCTGCGCGAGCAGCGGACCTGCCATGGGTGCGGGCCGCCGGGGCAGGAATGCGGCGAGCGCGATGCCGCTGAGTGCGCCGCTCACACCGGTCAGGTGCAGTGAGAGCCACAAGCCGACCGTTGCCAGGAGGTAAGGCCACACGGTGTAGACACGCCATCGATTCAAGACCGCGAGAGCCGCGACGGCCGCACCGCATCCGAGTAGCCACGCGAGATGAACCGTATGCGGATAGAAGACCGCGAGAATCAGAATGGAGAAGATATCGTCAGCGACCGCGTAGGTCGCAATGAACACTTTCAGCTCGGCAGAGGCTCTGGTGCCGAAGAGCGCAAGAACGCCCAGGGTGAAGGCAATCCCGGTGTCGGCCGGCACGGACCAGCCAGGCGCGCTGGGACCTCCATTGAGCGCCGCATACAGCGCTGCGGGTACGACGATGCCGCCAATCGCAGCCACTACGGGTGTCGATGCGGATTTCCAGCTTGCGAGCGCGCCTCCCGTCATCTCGCGACGGATCTCGAGCCCGAGGATCAGGTAGAAGATCGCGAGCAGGCCCTCCGAGCACCACTCGGCGACGCTCAGCGAGAGCATCCCCGTTGCCGGGCCGATGTCGACGGGCGTGCTCACGAAGCGGTGGTAGATGCCTGCCAGGGGTCCGTTGGCGCAGGCCACGGCCGCGGCCGCGGCCAGCAGCAGGGCAATTCCGGCTGACGCCGGCAGGTTCGCGAACGCGCGCGCGGTGCTCTTCAGCTGAGCACCGACCGGAGGCTGAAGCGCTTCGAGCATGGAGTAGAAATCCCATGCCCCGTCGTAGCGCACGCCGTCGATGAAGATGGTCGGTGTCCCGGTCACCCCGTTGCGGTGACCGTCCGCAAGGTCCTCCTCCACCCGCTGCCTGAGAACAGGATCAGCGAGGTCCGCCCGAAAGCGCTCCATGTCCAGGCCGAGGGATTCGGCGATCTGCAGCAACACGCCTTCGTCGATGGGCAGCGCATGCTCGTAAAGCGCATCGTGCACGTCCCAGAATCGCCCTTGGCGGCCGCCGGCCTCCGAGCCGAGCGCCATGAGCACGGCGCCCGGATGGGCGCGCTCGCTCGGGAAGTGCCGGAATGCGTAGACGAGCTCCTCGCCGAGCGTGCGACGCAGCCGCTCGAGCACCTGACGAAGCCGGCGGCAGTACGGACAGAGGAAATCACCGTAGATCAGAACGGTCCGCCGGCGGCTTTCAACGCCTCCGCCACGAACGTGATCCCTCTGAGAGTCGATTGGGCGAATCAGTAGCCGACTGGCGGCAACGCTCATGTAGTCCCTGGCTGATGGAGGCGAGATCCGACGGGCATAGTACTTTGCTTCAGGAACTTATGGGAGCGCCCTTCTGCAGGCTGCAGCCGCAGCGCGGCAATTGGGAGCCGACAGGGGAATAGTAGTCGTCGGTGGGAACGAGGCTTGCTTCACTGCCGCTCAGCCTCTGATTCTGCCGCGGGGAGCTCGAGATATGCGTATCGGCATCATGCTGCGGCACTACGAGCAGCACGAGGGCGGGGTGAAGCACTACACGAAAACGCTGCTGCCGTTTTTGTTCACTCTGGGTGCCCAGCATCGCTACGTGCTCGTCTATCAGAATCCGAAGCTCCTCGGTACCTATGCCGCCTATCCAAACGTCGAGGAGCTGGTGAGCCGGGTCCCAGGAACCGTCCTCTGGGACCAGCTGGCGGTTCCCTGGGCGACGCGCAATCGCCAACTGGACGTCATTTTCAATCCCAAGTTCACCGTGCCGCTCCTGCACCCGGCGAAGAAGATCTTCGTGCTGCACGGCTCGGAGTGGTTTGCCATTCCAGGGCATTTCAAGTGGTATGACCGTGTGTACTGCCGGACCGTCGTGCCGTGGTACTGCCGCAGGGCAGATGCCTTCATCACGGTGGCCAACAAGGTGAAGGAGGACGCTGTCCGCTACGTGCATGCGGATCCCGGCAAGATATTTCCGGTGTACAACGCGATCGATCCGCGGCAGTTCTACCTCATCGAGGATCAGGCGCAGCTCGCCTCGGTTCGGGAGCGCTATGGGTTGCCCGGGAAGTTCGTGCTCTGGGCCGGACAGATCGAGTCGCGCAAGAACGTGAAGCGGCTGCTGCGCGCCTTCGCCGAGGTCGCGGGCGAGTTTCCCCATCAGCTGGTGATCGCCGGCGAGCAGCGCTGGAGCAGCCGCGAGGAGCTGTCGGAAGTCGCAGCGCTCGGACTCGAGCAGCGCATCCGATTCCTCGGCTGGGTGCCGCATACCGACCTTCCCGCCATTTACCGTCTGGCGGAGTTGTTCGCGTTTCCGTCGCTGTACGAGGGATTCGGGATCCCGCTGGTGGAGGCCATGGCCTGCGGCTGCGCGATCCTGACCGCGAACACCTGCGCGCCGCCGGAGGTGGTCGATGGGGCCGGCTACCTGGTCGATCCCTACGACGTCGGGGCGATTGCCGCGGGGCTGCGCAAGACACTCGGCGACCCCGCGCTGCGGGCCACGATGGTCGCGCGCGGCCTCGAGCGCGCCAAGGACTTCAGTTGGGAGAAGTGCGCGCGCGAGGTGCTCGCCGTCTTCGATCGCGTGGCGGGCGCTGGTGCTCGCGTGACGGAAGGGCGAGCGGCGCACGCTCTGCGCGCCCGATGAGCCGCATCCGGCAGCCGCCGGATCGATCGCGTAGACTCCGGCCTCTCATAGAGGCGATGCAATGACTCAGAAGACCTGGAGCGCCGTCGACGATTATCTCGATGATCTGATCGTACTGCCGGATGAGGCGCTTTCCGCCGCCCAGGAGGCCAGCCGTGCGGCCGGGCTGCCCGAGATCGCCGTGAGCGCGCCTCAGGGCAAGCTGCTCAATCTCCTGGCGAGGGCGATGGGTGCGCAGCGCATTCTCGAGATCGGCACTCTGGGCGGGTACAGCGCCATCTGGCTGGCGCGTGCCCTGCCGCCCGGCGGCCGCCTCATTAGCCTTGAATACAGCCCCGAGCACGCGCAGGTCGCGCGCGCCAACCTGGCCCGCGCCGGATTGGCGGCCGTCGCCGAAGTCCGGGTGGGGCCCGGGCTGGAGCTGATGCCGTCGCTCACGGGGCCGTTCGATTTGTTCTTCATCGATGCCGACAAGGGAGGCTACCCGGACTACTTCCGTGGCTGCCTGAAGCTGTCGCGGCCGGGGAGCATGATGGTGTTCGATAACGTCATACGCGAAGGTGACGTCATCGATTCGAAGACTCGCGATCCTTCCGTCCGCGGCGTCCGTCAGCTGTACAACAACATCGCGGCGGAACCGCGCGTCTCCGCAACAGCCATCCAGACCGTCGGCATCAAGGGCTACGACGGCTTCTGTATCGCCGTCGTGAACGGCTGAGGGCTCACCTCACCAGATCACGCACCGGTGTGCGTTGACCATCGGGCTGCCGGCAGGGATGTCGAACGCCTCCTGGAACTGTGGCAGGTTGGCGAGCGTGCCGTTCACCCGGTAAAGCGGCGGCGCGTGCGGGTCGATGGTGACGCGGCGGCGCGCTTCCGCCGGCCGGGTGTTGTTCGCCCAGACGTGCGCAGCGCCCAGGAAGAACTGCTGGTCGGGCGTGTAGCCGTCGATGGACTTCGCGCTCTTGTAGGCGCCGGAGGCATGGAAGGCCCGCCAGGCGAGCATGAGTCCGCCGAGGTCGGCGGTCTCCTCGCCGGTGACGAGCTTGCCCTGCACGTGCAGGTCACCGTCCACCGTATAGCCCGAGAACTGATTGGAGATGCAGGAGGTCGCGGCGTGGAAGCGCTTGGCATCCTCCGGCGTCCACCAGTTCTTGAGATTCCCGTGACCGTCGAACTGCGCGCCCTGATCGTCGAATCCGTGGGTCATCTCATGGCCCATGACCCAGCCGATGGCGCCGTAATTGACCGCCATCGGCGCCTTCGGATCGAAGAAGGGCGGCTGCAGGATGCCGGCCGGGAAGTTGATGTTGTTCATGGAGGGGTCGTAGTAGGCATTGACTTCCTGCGGAGTCATGTACCACTCGTTGCGGTCCACCGGTTTGCCGATCTTGTTCAACTCCCGTTTCTGCTCGAACTCGTTGGCGCGCATCACGTTGAGCACGTACGGCCCGCGATCGATGCGCAGGGTCGAGTAGTCGCGCCACTTGTCGGGATAGCCGATGCGCTCGCCCATCATGCCGAGCTTCACGAGCGCCGCCTTGCGGGTGGCGGGCGACATCCAGGGCAGGGTCGCAAGATCACTCTTCAGCGCCCCGCGGATGCCGTGCAGGATATCGAGCACCTGCGCCTTGGAGGAGGGCGGGAACTCTTTCTCGACATACAGCCTGCCGACGGCGAAGCCGAGCGCATCGTCCTCCGCGTTGACGACCCGCTGCCAGCGAGGCAGCAGCTTCTGCGCACCGGTGATCACCGACTGCATCCTGAAGTTCTCATCGACGAAGGGCTTGGACAGATACGGCGCGAAGGCGTCGATGAGGCGCCAGCGCAGGTAGACCTTCCAGTCATCGAGCGCGACGCTGCGCAGGTCCTTGCCGAGGGCGCCGAAGAACTGCGGCATTGCGAGGTTGATGCTGGTGATCTGCGGATAGCCGATCTCGCGGAAATACTCGCTCCAGGAGAAGTTCGGCGTGCTGCGATCGAGCTGCACCAGGCTCATGACGTGGTAGATGGCGTGCGGATCGCGCTGCTGCACGCGTGACATCGATGCCTCGGCGAGCCCGGTCTCGATGGACATCACGGTCGCCGCCTCGTGCGCCGCCTGATCCTTGCCGTCGCCGAGAAGCTGGAAGGTGCGCGCGAGGTGCGCCACGTATTCGGTGCGTATCTGCTTGAACTTGGGATCCTGCTTCAGGTAGTAGTCCCGGTCCGGAAGCCCGATGCCGCCCTGGCCGGCCACCCCGATGACGCGGCTGGAGTCCTTGAAATCCTGCATCTCCCCGAAGCCGAACATCGCATCGACGCCGATCATCTGCAGATGCGCCACCTCCCGCTGCAGGTCCGCGAGATTGCGGATCCCGGCGATGGCGTCGAGCTCCGGCGAGAGCGGGCTGACGCCGACCCGCTCGATCAGCTTCTCGTCCATCCCGCTGGCGTAGAAATCGCCCACCTTCTGCTCGGTGCTGCCGAGCGGCGCGTGCCCCTTGGCGGCATCCTGGATGAGCTGGCGGATGATCTTCTGGTTGCGGACCTGGAGGATGTTGAAGGTGCCCCAGGAGGAGTAGGCGCCCGGGATCGGGTGGCTCTTCTGCCAGCCGCCGTTGGCGTACCCGTAGAAGCTCTGCGCGGGGCTCACGTGCGTATCGAGCCAGGCCGGGTGCAGGGCGTTCGTGTTATCCGCTGCGGTGTCGGCGGCGAATGCCGCACCCGACAGGCCACAGAGTATTCCCAGAAGCGCGAGGCCAGAAATTCGCATAGATCCCCTTTCCTGCGTCTCGCGCGATGCTAGCACAACCTCAAGGAGTCTTCCGGTTGGCCGGGGCCGTTTTGCCGCGCGGCAAAGTGCCTGCCAGATCACATCCGGCCCGGGGGAAGTGCTACCGCCCGCACAGTTCGTGAGGCTGGCGATGGCGGCTCTGGCGGGGGCTCTGGGAGACTGCGCAGAGTTACGGCCGCGCCTGGCGCGGGATTCGGGGTGGGTATGACCGGCTTGATCATCTTCGTCCTGCTCGTGGTCCTCCTGATCGGGTACAGCATCACGATCTACAACGGCCTCGTTCGCGCACGCAACGAGGTCAAGCTCGCCTGGTCCAACATCGATGTGCTGCTGGTGCAGCGGCACGATGAGCTGCCGAAGCTCATCGAGGTCTGCAAGCGCTACATGCAGCACGAGCGCGAGACGCTCGAGCGCGTGACGCAGGCAAGGTCACAGGTCGATACGGCCCGCCAGTCGGGGAATGTAACATCGGTGAATGCGGCGGAGGGCGCCTTGCGCAGCGGCCTCGTCAACCTCTATGCCGTCGCCGAGCGTTATCCCGACCTCAAGGCGGATTCCCTGTTCCGCAATCTCGCCGCGCGCATCAGCGCTCTCGAGACCGCGATCGCCGACCGCCGGGAGATCTACAACGATGCGGTCAACGCACAGAATGTCCGCATCCAGACATTTCCCGACTCGGTC
>DASVWT010000047.1:0-3018 GCA_036393055.1 Steroidobacteraceae bacterium | reverse complement strand
ATAAGCCTTTATTGATGACTGATCCACACTCTCCTACGTTCGAAACCCTCGGCCTCGCCCCGCCCGTCCTGCAGGGCATTCACGACGCCGGCTTCACTCACTGCACCCCGATCCAGGCGCAGACGCTGCCGATAGCGCTCTCCGGCCGGGATGTCGCCGGACAGGCGCAAACCGGCACGGGCAAGACCGCCGCGTTCCTGGTCGCCCTGTATCACACCCTGCTCACGCACCCTGCGCCCGCGAGCCGCGGCCGGACATCGATCCGCGCGCTCATCGTGGCGCCTACCCGCGAGCTCGCGGTGCAAATCCATCACGACGCGGAAACATTGGGGCGGAACACGGGCCTCGTGCAGGCCGTCGTCTATGGCGGCATCGATTACGAGAAGCAGCGGCGGCAGCTCGCGGAAGGCATCGACGTGCTGATCGGCACGCCAGGCCGCCTGATCGACTACTACAAGCAGCACGTCTTCGACATGAAGCATGCGCAGGTGCTGGTCCTCGACGAGGCCGACCGCATGTTCGACCTCGGCTTCATCGCCGATATCCGCTACATCCTGCGCCGCCTGCCGCCCCCCGAGCGCCGGCAGTCCATGCTGTTCTCCGCAACGCTCTCGCACCGGGTGCTGGAGCTCGCCTACGAGCACATGAACAACCCGGAGCTGGTGCGCATCGAGCCGGACAAGATGACGGTCGATCGCGTACGCCAGATCATGTATTACCCCGCGATGGAGGAGAAAGTTCCGCTGCTCGTCGGCCTGCTGCGCCAGAACGAGGCGCGGCGGACCATGATCTTCGTCAACACCAAACGGATGGCGGAACGGCTGGAGAGCGTCCTCAAGGCCAACGGCTTCCACGCGCAGGCGCTTTCGGGCGATGTGCCGCAGGCCAAGCGGCTGCGCTTTCTGCGTGATTTCCACAATGGCGATCTGGCGGTGCTGATCGCCACCGACGTGGCCTCGCGCGGTCTGCACATCCCGGATGTCAGCCACGTCTTCAACTTCGACCTGCCGCAGGATGCCGCCGACTACGTCCATCGCATCGGGCGCACGGCGCGGGCCGGCGCCGAGGGGGACGCCATCAGCTTCGCCTGCGAGGAGTTCGCCGTGTCGCTGCCCGACATCGAGGGCTACATCGGCCACAAGATTCCCTCGTCGCAGATCGCACCGGAAATGTTGGCCGTGGGGCTCGCCGAGGGTGAGTTCGCCCCGCGGCGGCGCATGCGCGGCGGGGAGCGGCGGCCGCATCACTCGGGTCATTCCGGCGGACGCTCACCGGGGCACGGCGGCGGCCATTCCGGAGGGGGCTCAGGACATGGCGGTCGCCCGCCGGGCCGTTCCGGTCGCCCTAGAGGCGGCAAGCGCGGCGGCAAGCCTCACGGGGGCGGCGGCTCCTGATCGGGGGCGGGCGAAGCGTTTTCAGGTCCCCTGAGCCTTCCAGGCGTATGATAGCGGCACGCCGGAGTCCGAGACCCGGCTATGGAAGCGGGAAGGGGGCCAGGAAACTGCCTCGCCCTGGGCTTTGGCCCTCGAATCCCCCGGGAAACCCATGGCGGAAATCGAAGACAACGTCGACCGCGAGCTGTTCCGCAACGTGGAAAAGCTTCGCCAGCTGCGCATCGAGCATCGCGATCTCGACGAGGTGATCACGCGCCTGTCGCTCGATGTACGCGTGAATGAGCTGCAGCTGAAGCGGCTGAAGAAACGCAAGCTGATGCTGAAAGACCAGATCACTCGCCTCGAGAGCGAGCGCATCCCCGACCTCAACGCGTAGGTTTATTGGCCAGCCGCCTGGCCTTTTCGAACTCGCGGCCCAGGGAACGGCCCTGGGCCGCTTAGTGATTTGCTTTCGTACGATGCCTGTCGAGATCACTCGCAACCTCTGGCTTCCGGACCGCGACTTCACGTGGTCGTTCGTGCGCGCCTCGGGTCCCGGCGGACAGAACGTCAACAAGGTCGCGACGGCGGCGCAGCTCAGGTTCGATCTCGCGGGCACGGATTCTCTGGAGCCGGCAGTGAAGGAGCGCCTGCGCGCGCTGGCAGGCCGCCGCGTGAGCGAGGATGGCGCGCTGATCATCGTGGCGCGCAATCAGCGCACGCAGGAGGGCAACCGGCGCGAGGCCCTGGAGCGGCTGGCGGACCTCGTGCGGCGAGCACAGGTCGCGCCCAGGCCCCGCAAGGCAACGCGGCCCACCCGCGCCTCGCGCGAGCGGCGGCTGGAGGGAAAAACGCAGCGCCAGGGAACCAAGCGATTGCGAGGGAAAGTCCGGTGGGACGAGTAGCCGCGTAATCGACTCAAGCGTGCGTGACCTGCAGGATGCTGTGGCGGATCTGCTCGCTCAATACGAATTGCGCATCGGCCGCGACGCGCATCAGGACGTCGTCGAATTCCAGCTTGCCGGCGGCGCCCGAGCGGATCACGCCGCGGCGACGCAGCAGGTCGATGAAGTTCTCGAACAAGGTGCGGTCGAAGAACTCGGGGGAGTTGAGACCGTAGAGCATCGCTATGCGCTGGGCGTTGAGCTGGCACCGCTGCTCGAGCACTGACTGGGAGATCTCGCCGCTGCCGGCGGCGACCAGCTGCGAGATGACCAGGTAATAGCGCTCGATCGTCTGAATGGTGGCCTGCGCCAGCACGGAGAGCTGCATGGCCTCGCCCGATGAGGGCGGCGGCCGGCGCCAGGCGGTGCGCGTGGCGTCGCACTGGATCAGGCCATGCTGATGCATGCAGTCGAGCATCCGATCGACGACGCCGATGAGCTCGTCCTCGCTCCACGCGAGGAACAGCTCCGCTGCAATATAAGGGTAGATGCGCCAGGCGAGGCGCTGGATGTGATCGTGCCGCACTTCCGCGTTGCTGGAGAATACACACGCCAGGAGGGACGGTATGGCGAAGAGGTGCAGCACGTTATTGCGGAAATAAGTGGCGAGCACGGCGCTCTCGTCGCTCATGCGCACGATGTCGCCCAGAGCGTGCTTCTGCCGCTGCACGACTTTGATCGCCTCGCCGTAGGCGATGACA
>DASVWT010000046.1:0-2031 GCA_036393055.1 Steroidobacteraceae bacterium | reverse complement strand
ATGTTGTTCATCTGCATGGCGCCATCGCCCACGAGCGCGATCACCGGCCGGTCGGGATGCGCGAACTTCGCAGCGATCGCATAGGGTACCGCGGCGCCCATGGAGGCGAGTCCGCCGGAGAGAGACGCCATCATGCCGCGCCTGATCCTGATGTCGCGTGCCCACCAGTTGGCGCATGATCCGGAGTCGCTCGTCAGGATGGCGTGGTCGGGCAGGCGCGAGGACAGCTCCCAGGTGATGCGCTGCGGGTTGACGGGATTGGCGGGCTGCATCGCCCGCTCTTCCAGCGTCTTCCACCACTTCTGCACATTGCTGGCGATCTGCTCCCGCCACGCGGCATTCTGCTTCGGCTCGAGCATCGGCAGCAGCGCGCGCAGCGTCTCGGCGGCGTCCCCAACGAGATTGACCTCCATCGGGTAACGCAGCGAGAGCATGTCGGGTGCAATGTCGATCTGCACGCCGCGCGCCTGGCCTTCCTTCGGCAGAAACTCGGAGTAGGGGAAGCCGGAGCCGACCATGAGCAGGGTGTCGCATTCCATCATCAGCTTGTAGCTGGGCTCCGTGCCGAGGAGTCCGATCGAGCCGGTGACCCAGGGCAGATCGTCCGGCAGCACCGCCTTGCCGAGCAGCGCCTTGGCGGCGCCGGCGGTGAGGCAGTCGGCCACGGCGATGACTTCGTCGGTGGCTTCCAGGGCTCCGGCCCCGACCAGCATGGCGACCTTCTTGCCGCTGTTGAGGACCTCGGCGGCACGCCTGAGCTCCGCCTCGTACGGCACCGTCTTCGGCCGCGTGAAGCCGATACCGGAGTGCAGGGTGCCATGCGCCCGCGGCGGCTCCTCGTAGCTCATCTCCTGCAGATCGTTGGGCAGGATGATGGCGGTCACGCGCCGCTCGCCGAGCGCCGTGCGGATCGCGCGGTCGACGAGATGGCGGACCTGGGCCGGGGAGGAGGCCTGCTGCACGAAGGCGCCGGCCACGTCCTTGAAGAGGCTCGCGAGATCGACCTCCTGTTGGTAATGGCCACCCATCGCGGTGCGGGCCTGTTGGCCGGTGATGGCCAGTACCGGCATGTGATCGAGGCGGGCATCGTAGAGACCTGTCACGAGGTGCGCGGCGCCTGGTCCGGACGTCGCGATACAGACGCCGAGCTCACCTGTGAACTTGGCGAATGCCGAGGCCATGAATGCGGCCATTTCCTCGTGACGCACTTGAATGAAGCGGATCTTGCCGTCGGCGCGATTCAGCGCGCCGAACACACCGTTGATGCCGTCTCCGGGGTATCCGAACATCACGCGGACACCCCACGCATGCAGCCGCTCTACGAAGTAGTCGCTGACCGTCTTGGCCATTGCAGGAACCTTCCAGGGGGCGGCGACGCCCCGTACTCGGGTGGACGTTGCCAGAAGAACAACCCGTACGGGGGTGAGGTTCCGCGCAGTCAACCGCCCGCGCGCAAGGTCATGCTAGAGCGTCAGCGGGCACAGGGGCACGCCCCGCCGCTCGAGCTAGTCCTGCAGCTCGGGCCTGCGGCGCTGCAGGGTCGGCAGCCAGCCTTCGAGATCCGTGCCGGGCATCGCCTTGGCGAGCAGCCATCCCTGCGCGAGCTTGCAGCCGTACTGGCGCAGCAGCCGCCAGTCCTGCAGGCTTTCGACGCCCTCGGCCACGGTCTCGATGCCGAGCTGGCTCGCCATCTCCAGCGCGGAGCGCAGGATGACCTGCAGGCTGTCGCGCTCGTGGGCGCCATGGACGAAGGTCCGATCGATCTTGAGCTCGGTGAAGGGAATACGCGCGAGCTGCTGCATCGAGGAGAAGCCCGTGCCGTAGTCATCGAGCGAGAGCCGAAAGCCCCGCAGCCGCAGCCGTGTCAACACCCCGAGCGCGATCGCCAGGTCGCGCAGCAGCGAGCTCTCGGTCACCTCGAGCACAATCTGCTCCGCGCGCAGCCCGTGCTGCTGCTGCAGATCGGAGATCTCCTGCACCAGCTCGCCGCGCTCGAGGAGGATCGGCGAGAGATTGATGGCGATGGAGAGA
>DASVWT010000045.1:0-10812 GCA_036393055.1 Steroidobacteraceae bacterium | reverse complement strand
CACCGGCGCGTCCTGCGCGGGCGGGTCTTCGTGGCTCTGCACATGCATGCCGGCGACGGCAACGTGCATACCAACATCCCGGTCAACTCCGACGATTACGAGATGCTGCGGACGGCCACCGCTGCAGTCACGCGCATCATGGGGATCGCGCGGCGGCTGGACGGGGTGATCTCCGGCGAGCATGGGATCGGGATCACCAAGCTGGAGTTCCTCGATGAGGCCGAGGTCGCCGAGTTCCGCGAATACAAGCAGGCCATCGATCCGGAGGGCCGGTTCAACCTGGGCAAGCTGCTGCCCGGCGGGGATCTCTCCAACGCGTACACGCCGAGCTTCAACCTGCTGGGGCACGAGTCGCTGATCATGCAGCAGTCGGCCATCGGCACGATCTCCGACTCCATCAAGGATTGCCTGCGCTGCGGCAAGTGCAAGCCGGTGTGCGCGACGCACGTGCCGCGGGCCAATCTGCTCTACAGCCCGCGCAACAAGATCCTGGCCACCTCGCTCCTCATCGAGGCGTTCCTTTACGAGGAGCAGACCCGGCGGGGCGTCAGCATCCGGCACTGGGACGAGTTCGCCGATGTCGGCGATCACTGCACCGTCTGCCACAAGTGCAAGAGCCCCTGTCCCGTCGACATCGACTTCGGCGACGTATCGATGGCGATGCGCGACCTGCTGCGCCGCATGGGCAGGAAGCGGTTCAATCCCGGTACCGCCGTGTCCATGCTCTTCCTCAACGCGACGAATCCCGAGACCATTCGCCTGATGCGCAGGCTGATGATCGATTGGGGCTACAAGGCACAGCGGGCGGCTCACGGAGTGCTGAAACGCGTGGCGCGGGCGCAGACTCGCCGGCCGCCCGCCACGACGGGCAAGCCGCCGATGCACGAGCAGGTGGTGCACTTCGTCAACAAGCGGATGCCGGGCGGCCTGCCGAAGAAAACGGCGCGGGCGCTGCTTGACATCGAGAACCCGGACTTCGTGCCGATCATTCGCGACCCGAAAGCGACCAGCAGCGAGACCGAGGCGGTGTTTTATTTCCCGGGCTGCGGCTCGGAGCGGCTGTTCTCCCAGGTGGGGATCGCCACCCAGGCGATGCTGTGGCACGTCGGCGTGCAGACCGTGCTGCCGCCGGGGTATCTGTGCTGCGGCTATCCGCAGCGCGGGACGGGCCAGTCCGATCGTGCGGACAAGATCACCACGGACAATCGCGTGCTCTTCCACCGCGTCGCCAACACGCTGAATTACCTGGACATCCGCACCGTGGTGGTGAGCTGCGGGACGTGCTACGACCAGTTGCAGAGCTACAAGTTCGAGGAGATCTTCCCCGGCTCGCGCATCATCGACATCCACGAGTACCTGATGGAGAAAGGGGTGCGCCTGGAGGGCGTGACCGGCGCGCGGTACATGTACCACGACCCCTGCCACTCGCCGATGAAGAGCTACGATCCGCTGAAGGTCGTGAATTCCCTGATGAACGACTCGCACAACGGCCGCATCGAGAAGAACGACCGCTGCTGCGGGGAATCGGGCACCTTCGCCATCACCCGCCCGGATGTATCGACCCAGGTGCGCTTCCGCAAGGAGGAGGAAGTCCGCGCGGGCGCGCGGAAGCTGCGCGAGGGCGGTGCTGCACAGGTCAAGATCCTGACGTCGTGCCCCTCCTGCCTCCAGGGCTTGAAGCGCTACAACGACGATGCCGACGTCGATGCCGACTACATCGTGGTAGAGATCGCCCGGCATGTACTGGGTGAGAACTGGATGGCCGAGTACGTGGCGCGGGCCAACAGCGGCGGCATCGAGCGGGTGCTGGTCTGATTCCAGTCTGACGGGACTGTCGGTTTTCGGGTACAGCTTATGCTTGCCCTGATCGCCTACCGCAACGGTGCGGTGGCGGAGCGGGGTAAGAGCGATGAACAATGCCAGAACTACAACAACACGGCTGTTGCCGCTCGCGATAATCTCGTTTGCGCTGGCAGGCTGCGGCGGCAGCTCGGCCGACCCGGGCCAGAGCGCCTCCGCCCCGCCGGCGGGCAACTCGTCCTCGCCGCCTGCGAGCTCGACTCCGCCCTCGGGAAACTCTTCCTCGCCGCCCTCGAGCTCGAGCCCGCCGCCCTCGAATCCTCCGCCGGCGGCGAACCCGGTGGCCATCACGACCGGGAGCCTCCCCGCGGGCACCGTTGGAAATGCGTACGCGGCGACGCTGGCGGCGAGCGGCGGGACCTCGCCTTACAAATGGTCGCTGATCGGCGGGTCGCTGCCATCGGGACTATCCCTCAATGCGGCGAGCGGTGCGATCGCGGGGACGCCCGCCGCGCCGGCGAATGACGTCTCGCTGACATTCCAGGTAGCGGACTCCAGCTCGAGCGCGCAGACCGCGTCGGCAACTCTTTCCCTCACCGTCAATGCGGGCAAGATCTCGATCGCGATCTCGCCGCGCCGGGCTGGGCTGACCGTCGGCCAGCAGCTCGACCTCACTGCGACTACCAGCGACTCGACCGGCGTCACGTGGAGCGTGACTCCGTCCGGGGGAGCGTTCAGCTCAACCACCAGCTCGAGCGGCCGCACGGTCACGCTGACCGCGCCGCCGACCGCGGGGACCTACACCATCACGGCAAGCAGCACGGTGGATCCGACGCAGAGTACCTCGATCCAGATCGGCGTGACGGGCCTGCCGGGGGTGTACACCTATCACAATGATCTGGCACGCGATGGCGTCAATGACCAGGAATACACCCTCAAGCCAGGAGATGTGACCGCCTCCAGCTTTGGCAAGCTGTTCTCCTGCAAGGTTGATGGGGCAATTTACGCTCAGCCGCTGTGGGTGGCGAATCTCCCGATCAATGACGGCCAGCACAATGTGGTTTACGTCGCCACGGCGCATGACAGCCTTTACGCGTTCGATGCGGACGCGAGCCCCTGTGAGAAACTCTGGCAGATCAGTCTGATCGACGTGAGCCACGGCGGGACCGGGGACGAGACCTCCGTCCCGACAGGTCCCAGCGGCTACGCGACCGGCAAGGGCTATGGGGACATCACTCCGGAAACCGGCGTGACAGGTACGCCCGTGATCGACCCGGCGACCAATACGCTTTACGTGCTCTCCGCGTCGATGAACGCCGCGGGCACGGAGTTCTATCAGCGGCTGCATGCCATCGACGTCACCACTGGCGCAGAGAAGCCCGGATCGCCAGTGGCCATCGCAGCCACGGTCCCCGGCACCGCGTACGGCGGCACGAGCATCGCTTTCGATCCGCGCATGGAGAATCAGCGCGCCGGCCTCGCTCTGGTGGATGGGACGGTTTACATCGCGTGGGGCTCGCACGAGGATGCAGAGCCCTTTTATGGCTGGCTGATCGGCTACACGTATAACGGGGCCGCATTCACCCAGACCGCCGTGTTCAACACCGCTCCGAATACCGGCGAGGGCGGCATCTGGATGAGCGGAGGGGCCCCTGCGGTGGACGGCCAGCAGCGCATGTACGTGCTCACGAGCAACGGCGGCTTCGATGCGAACAGCGCTACCGCGCCGAACGACGATTACGGCGATTCGCTGCTGCAATTGAAGGCGCCGGGCCTGCAGGTCCTCGGGTATTTCACCCCTTCGGACCAACACAACGACGCGCTGTACAACAATGACTTTGGCTCCGGCGGCGCCACGGTTCTTGCCGATCTGCCCGCGGGCAGCCCGATCACGCACCTGGCGATCGGGGGCGGCAAGGATGGCAATCTCTATGTCTTCAACCGTGACTCACTGGGCGGTTTCGGGGACGGCATGGCCTGGCAGGAGCTCAGCGCGGACAAGGAAGTCGACATCGGCACGCATGGGGTGATTTTTGCAACCGGCGCAATCCTGAACGATACATACTATCTGGCCGGCGTGGGCGGACCCCTCCAGGCGTATTCGTTGAGTCCCGCCACCGCCAAGCTGAGCCTTTCCGCCACGTCGACCACGCCATCCGCAGGATTCGAGTTCCCGGGTGCAACGCCGTCAATCTCTGCGGATGGGACCACGAATGGCATCGTCTGGCTGCTCGACACCAGTCAATTCTGCACGGCGGAGTCCCCAGGCTGCGGACCGGCAGTACTGTACGCCTACGATGCGAGCAACATCGCCCACGAGCTCTGGAACAGCGCGTCCTCGAGCGGCAATGCGGCCGGCAACGCCGTCAAATTCGCCGTTCCGACGGTCGCCAACGGGAAGGTGTACGTCGGCACGAGGGGAAACAACACTGGCGGGGTGTACGGCTCGACGAGCGTCTCAGGGGAACTGGATGTCTACGGACTGAAGCCTTGACGGGCGGGGCGCCAGCCCTACTTCAGATCGTGATCGTAAACAATGAAGCCGCGGTGCTCCGCGACTTTGTCGTAGAGCGCGCGGCCGGGCTGGTTGGTCATCTGCGTCTGCCAGTACACGCGGCTGCAGCCGGCGGCGCGAGCAGCATCGTAGACTGCATGGATCAAACGACGGCCAATCCCGCGACCCCGCAGCTTTGAGGCCGTGAAGAGGTCCTGGAGATAGCAGACGTCACGCAGCCGTGTGGTGCTGCGGTGATAGAGGTAGTGCACCAGGCCCACGAGCTGGTCCTGCTCCGAGGCGACGATCGCGTGCACCGGATCCGAGGGGTCGAAAAAACGCTCCCACGTCGTCCGTGTGATCTCCTCCGCAAGCGCGGTCGGACCGCTGCGGCCGTAGAAGGCGTTGTATCCGTCCCAGAGCGGGCGCCACTGCTCGTGGTCGGTGCGGCGGATGGGCCGGATCTCGAACCGGTCCTGGATCATGATGGGAGCCATATCACGATTCTATCCTCTGACCGCTTGCTGGTATCGGGCGAGCAGGTCGGGATCATCGATGGAGCCGTGGTGGTGGACCTGCCTCCAATCGCCGTCGGTGAGCCGGAAGATTCTGCTGGTTCGGATGGCCATGGTGAGCACAGTTTGTCCTGATCGATACTCGCCGCGCTCCCGGCCCACCACGAAGAACAGCGTGTCCGTCTCGTGATAGCTGTAGTCGTGGAACTCGAACCAGAATGGCTCGGGGCGGCTGAACACTTGCGTGTAGACCGCACGGATCTCCGCCCAGCCGCGCTTGATGCCGCCCACCGGGTTGTCCATGACGGCTTCATCGGTTTGCAGCCAATTGCGCGCCATCAGATCGAGATCGCGGCTGTTGAGTGCCTGATAAAACTGTGAGAGCGCCGCCATGCGGGGACTGAGCAGCTCTTTCGACTCCCGTCCGGTGATGGGTGTCTGCTCGATTTTCATGGGTCGATCTCCTCTTGCCAAGCGGTGGCCGGACGGTCTGCGTTACTCGTCAGGAACACTATCAGGGCACCGGCGCCGGGGAATCGCCCGAAAGGGGCAGCTCGGGTCCGCCGTTTGCATGTGTGCGATGGCCCACCATCAGGAGACTCAACATGGCACTCAGTGTCGCGAGCCCGGCCTTTTCCGACGGCCAGCGGATCCCGGAGCGTTACAGCAAGGACGGCGGCAATATCTCGCCGCCTCTCGAATGGCACGATGCGCCGCGCAACACGCGCAGCTTCGCCCTGGTCGTCGAGGACCCGGACGCGCCCAGGGGGACTTTCAGGCACTGGGCGGTCTACAACGTGCCGCCAGCGTACCAGGGCCTGGGCGAGGACAGCGGCTCAGCCGCGACGGGCGGCTCGATCGGGATGGCGACGAATGATTTCGGCAACCGCGCTTACGACGGCCCGCAGCCGCCGCATGGGCATGGAACGCATCATTACCACTTCCGGCTGCTCGCGCTCGATGTCCCGGAGCTGAGTCTGTCGGAGCGGGCTAACGTCAAGGATGTGCTGGATGCGGCTCACCCGCACGTCATCGCCGAGGCGGAGACGGTCGGAACGTTTCAGGCCTGAGCCGGCGCGGCGCCGGGCGCCACCGGCATGACTCTGCTCGCTGAGCTGGTCGCTGCTTCCTGCAGGGTGAGCGGCACGTCTTCCCGCCTGGCGAAAGTGGCAGAAATCGCCGGGCTTCTTCGGAAGCTGTCCCGCGAGGAGATCGCGATCGGCGTGAGCTATCTCGCGGGGGAGCTGCCGCAGGGGCGGATCGGTGTGGGATACGCGGCACTGCAGGCGGCGGCCGCAGCGCGGGCCGAGACGGCAGCGCAGGCAGCCGCGGACTCTTCAGCCGGGCACGCACGGTTGTCCATCGAGGAGACGAACCGCCGGGTGGCGGAGCTGGCAGCCATCCGCGGCGGCGGTTCCGCAAGACGTCGCAGTGCAGCGCTGAGCGATCTCTTCTCACGAGCGGCCAACGAGGAGCGCACCTTTCTGCTGCGGCTGCTCGCTGGCGAGTTGCGGCAGGGAGCGCTCACGGGAGTGATGGTCGAAGCAATCGCCGCCGCATCGGCTGTTCCGGCTGCGGAGGTCCGGCGAGCGGCCATGTACTGCGGGAGCCTGGGTGAAATCGCTCTCATTGCCCTGACGGAAGGCGCCGCGGGACTCGGACGGTTTCAACTCCGTGTCTTCTCGCCGGTGGCGCCGATGCTGGCGCAGACGGCGAGTGATGTGGATGAGGCGCTGGATGAGCTGGGAGGCGGAGAGGTCGCGCTGGAATGGAAGCTGGATGGCGCACGGGTGCAGGCGCACAAAGAGGGCGAGCAGGTGCGCCTGTACACGCGCACTCTGAATGAGGTCACTGATGCGCTGCCCGAGATCGCGGCGGCGGTACGCGGCCTGAGCGCGCAGACCCTGCTGTTGGATGGAGAGGCGATCGCGTACGACGGCTCGCACCGGCCGCACCCGTTCCAGATCACGATGCGCCGCTTCGGGCGTCGGCTCGAGGTCGAGAAGCTGCTGACGGAGCTGCCCGTGCGCGCGTACTTCTTCGATTGCCTGCGGGTCGATGACCGGAGCCTCGCGCAACGGCCGCTGAGGGAGCGGTCGGAGGCGCTCGCCGCGGTGGTTCCTGAGTCCTTGCGCGTGCCGCGGATCGTCACCGCTTCGGCATCCGAGGCGCGGGCCTTCTACGAGGCGGCGCTCGCGGCGGGCCACGAGGGACTGATGGCGAAGTCGCTCGACTCACCGTATGAGGCGGGCAACCGGGGCGCGAGCTGGCTGAAGCTCAAGCGGGCCCACACGCTGGACCTCATCGTTCTGGCGGCCGAGTGGGGTCATGGGCGCCGCACGGGGAAGCTGTCCAACCTGCACCTCGGCGCGCTCGATCGGGCGAGCGGCCGGTACGTGATGCTGGGCAAGACATTCAAGGGACTGACGGATGAGATGCTCGCCTGGCAGACGGGGGAGCTGCTGGCGCGCGAGCTGCGCCGCGATCAATGGACGGTGTACGTGCGGCCGGAGCTGGTCGTGGAGATCGCCTTCAGCGATCTGCAGGCGAGCGGCCGCTATCCCGGCGGTTTGGCGTTGCGGCTGGCGCGGGTGAAGCGCTATCGCGAGGACAAGCGCCCGGAAGACGCGGACGACATGGAGACGGTGCGGCGGATCTACTCGGCTCAAGGTGGCCATGGGCATGCCGCCGGCGGACCGCCCGCCACTGCTACAATCGACACCTGAGCTGCCGCGAAAATCGGGGAGGTATCGTGGGCAAACAACACCAGTACGCCGTCAGCATCACGTGGACCGGCAATGACGGTAACGGGACGCAGTCGTATCGCGGGTACCGGCGGGACCACGACATCGTGGCGGCGGGCAAGCCGCCAATCCCGGCCTCGAGCGATCCCTCGTTCCGCGGGGATCGGGCGCGGTACAACCCGGAGGAGTTGCTGGTCGCCAGCCTGTCGAGCTGTCACATGCTGTGGTATCTGCACCTGTGCTCGATCAACGGGATCATCGTGCTCGAGTACCGCGACGAGGCGGACGGCACCATGCAGGAGGAGGACGGCGGCGCGGGGGCGTTCGTGCGCGTGGTGCTCAAGCCGCGGGTGACCATCGCCAAGGGCGGGGATCAGGGGAAGGCGCTGGCGCTGCACGAGGAGGCGCATCACCTCTGCTTCATCGCCCGCTCGGTGCGCTTTCCGGTGGAGGTCGCGGCGCAGATCGCGGACTGAGACGCGCGGCTCGGCGCGAGAGAGTCACGCAACAGCCGCTACAGAAAATCGCCAGCCGCTCATGGCGAAAATCGCCAGACGAGTCTTCAGAAGCCGCCGGCGGGCGGAGGTTGTGGCGAGGCCGGCACATCCCTCACCCGCGGCGCGCCGGCGAATGGAACCGGCGGCTGCGCCGCGCAATAATGTCTGTCTCCTCCGACAGAGCGCCTTTGCAATGAAACAACAACAACGCCATCTTCTGCCGACCCGAGCGGGACAGGGCATGCCGGGACAGGGCTCCGTCGCGGCGGCGGTCGCCCTGCTCTGCGGTACCGCCGCGCTCTGGAGCGGCGGGGCGCGCGCCGCTGAGACGCCGCCGCTCGCGGACATCGTGATCACCGCGACGCGGATTGCGGTGCCGGCTTTCGACGTGCCGGCATCGATCAGCGATGTGCCGGCGGCGGAGCTTCGCCAGGACGCTCTCGGGGTGAACCTGTCCGACGACATCGGCTTCGTCCCGGGTCTCCTGGCGCGCAATCGCAACAACTACGCTCAGGATCAGCAGGTCTCCATACGCGGCATCGGCGCGAACTCGGCGTTCGGCGTCCGCGGCGTGCGGATCTACCAGGACGGCATACCGCAGACGGGACCGGACGGCCAGGGGCAGGTCTCGCAGTTCAATCTCGACTCCGCGCAACGCATCGAGGTGCTGCGCGGGCCATTCTCCGCGCTCTATGGCAACTCCTCGGGAGGCGTGATCCAGATATTCACCGCCGACGGGAAGGCGCCCGGCGAAGTGCGCAGCGACATCGGCTACGGCAGTTTCGGCACGTTCCGCGCCGGGGTCGACGCCAGTGACGCCATCGGGCCGCTCGCCTACAACGTGGACTTCACGCACTTCTTCTTCGAGGGCTACCGGCCGCACCAGAGCGCGCGCAGCGAATCTTTCAACGGCAAGGTCGATTACCGGCTCGGCCCCCGCGGCAAGCTGACCTTCGTCGCGAACATTCTCTCGCGGCCGGATGCGAACGATCCGCAGGGCCTCACCGCGGCGCAATTCGCCGCCGATCCGGACCAGACCGATGCGGCGACGCTGCAATTCAACACCCGCAAGAGCCTGCAGCAGCAGGAGGGAGGTCTGATCCTCGACTTAGGGCTGACGGACCGGCAATCGATCCGGTTGCTGGGCTATTTCGGGCATCGCTCGGTGCTGCAGTTCCTCTCCGTTCCGGTGGGTGCGCAGAAGGCACCGACCAGCTCGGGCGGGGTGATCGATCTGGACCGCCAGTTCGGCGGCAGCGATGCGCGCTGGACCTGGAAGGGCCCGCTCCTGGGCCGGCCGCTGTCGTGGGTGGTCGGGGTGAGCTACGACACGCAGAACGAGCTGCGCCGGGGCTACGACAACTTCGTGGGAAGCACGCTCGGCGTGCAGGGGGCATTGCGGCGGAACGAGAACGACATCGCCCGCAACATCGATGAGTACACCCAGGCGAGCTGGGAGCTGGTGCCACACTGGACGCTCACGGCCGGCATCCGCCACAGCGAGGTGCGCTTCCTGTCGGAGGATCACTTCATCACGCCCACCAATGGCAATGACAGCGGCGGCACCACTTATACGGCGAGCTCCCCGGTAGTCGGACTGCTGTTCGCCGCCCGGCCCTGGCTGCATCTTTATGCCTCGTACGGCCAGGGCTTTCAAACACCCATCGCCTCGGAGCTGGCCTACCGGCCCAACGGCGCACCGGGCCTGAATTTCGACCTGCGCCCGGCACGCAGCGACAACAGCGAGATCGGCGCGAAGCTGCGCATCGGCCGCGACCTCACCGGCGAGATCGCGGCGTTCGATACGCTGACGCGCAATGAGATCGTCGTGGCGACGAACGTCGGCGGCCGCTCCACCTATCAGAATGCGGGGCGGACCCGACGCAGCGGCGCGGAGGCCTCGCTCGATTACCGGTTCGCGGGCAGCTGGCGCACCCAGCTCGCCTATACCTATGTCGATGCGATCTACATCGATCCCTATCTGACGTGCACCGGCGCTCCGTGCGCCGTTGCGAAGCAGCTCATTTCATCGGGCAACCGCCTGCCGGGGGTGCCGCACAACGATGCGTACGCGAGGATCGAGTGGGGACAGCCGCTCGGGTGGCGGGCGAGCCTCACCGGCCAGTACATCAGCGCGATCGCGGTGAATGATGCCAACACGGAGTTCGCGGCGGCGTATCCGGTATTCAACGTCAGCGGCGGGTACGCGGCGGAGCTGGGGTCGACGCGGCTCAGCGTCTTCCTGCGCCTGAACAACGTTCTCGACCGGCGCTATGCGGGCTCGATCATCGTGGACGACGGCAATGGGCGCTACTTCGAGCCGGCGCCGGGCTTCAACGTTTTCGCGGGGCTGACGGCGGCCTTCCTGTAGCCGCCGCCGCTGCCGCGCTTCGCGACGGTGCGCCGGTCCTCAGGCGACAGCGGTCTTCTTCGAAATCCTGGGCTGGGCAGGGCGCCCGGACCGGGCGTCCTATGAATGAGGAACGGAGGGGTGGCCCAGGCAGTTATCGTAGGATGACCGCTCGGCCGGGATCCACTTTTCAGCCATTGCTGGGCGCACGTGCGCTGGCGCAGTGGATCCGCCAGGGCGGCGCGCCAGCCCGGGCGCCGCTCGGCTACGCGCTGCGGCTGAGGTGGCATGCGCACTGGTTCGAGCTCAACTGGCGCACGGAGCTCGAGCGGATGACCACCCCTGCCGCGCCGCCGGCCGATCCGCTGTTCATCGTGGGCCTCTGGCGCTCCGGGACGACCGTGCTGCACGA
>DASVWT010000044.1:0-18287 GCA_036393055.1 Steroidobacteraceae bacterium | reverse complement strand
AATCTTCCCGGCGGCGGCGGCGAGTACCCTCTGCAGGACGGCTTCGGCTGGACCAACGGTGTGACCCGGGCCTTGCTTGGCCTCTATCCTGACCTTGCGCCAGCACCGGGTAGGCGTGCGGCGGCTGCGGGCGTAAACTAGTCTCATGGCAACGGGTTGGGCCGGCGACGGCGCAGTACAAGATCAGATCGATGCAACGGTGACGGACGGTGTCCTGCGCGCGAAGAGTCGGCTGCCGCAGGGCCCGGGCCTCACCCACTGTGCCGACTGCGGCGCGCTGATCCCCGAGGCGCGGCGCAGAGCCATCCCGGGCGTGCGCCTCTGCATCGCCTGTCAGGATGCCGCCGACCGCGATACCGCTCAATTCAGTGGCTATAACCGCCGCGGCAGCAAGGACAGCCAGCTCCGCTGATCCGGCGGCGCTGTCGAGCATTCCCGTCCCGTGGCGTTTCGTGTCGTCGATACCGCTCAGTGTCGTTAATAGCGCTCCGTGACGCCCATCTTGCGCTCGGCGACCGGCCGTTGCTCGACGGGGCGCGGCTCTCCCTGTTGCCTGGGGAGCGCCTAGGCCTCATCGGCCGCAACGGCACGGGCAAGTCGACGCTGCTGCGGATCATTGCCGGCCGTGGCTCACTGGACGAAGGCGAGCGCCAGGTGCGCGACGGACTGCAAATCGCGCTGGTGGAGCAGGAGCCTGAGCTCCCCGCGGCGGGCACGCTGCGGGAGAGCCTGCTCGAGCGCGCAAAAGCCGGCCTCCAGGGCTCCGCAAGCGACGCGCTGACAGGCGAGGAGCACGAGCGCTGGAGCTTCGAGACCCGCCTGACCGAGTTCCTGCAGCGGTTCGAGCTCGACCCGCAAATGGCTCCGGCCACCGGCTCGGGCGGAGAGCGCAAGCGTGCAGCCCTGGCCCTTGCCCTCGCGGCACAGCCGGACCTCCTCCTCCTCGATGAGCCGACGAACCACCTCGACATCGGCGCGATCGAGCGGCTGGAGGAGCTGCTCCTGAGGACGCCGGCCGCTGTGGTGGTCACTCACGATCGCGCCTTTCTCGATCGCATCACGACGCGCATCGTGGAGCTCGATCGCGGCGTGCTTCGCTCCTACCCGGGGAATTTCGCGGCGTACGAGGTGGCACGCGGGCAGGAGCTCGCCGCCGAGGAGGTGGCGAATCGCAAGTTCGACAAGTTCTGGGCGCAGGAGGAAGTCTGGATCCGCAAGGGAGTCGAGGCCCGCCGCACCCGCAACGAAGGACGCGTGCGGCGGTTGGAGGGGCTGCGTCTGCAGCGCGCGGCGCGGCGCGAGCGCTTGGGCACGATGCGGATGAGCCTGGATGCGGGCTCGCGCTCCGGCCAGCTCGTCGCGGAGCTCACGGATGTCGGCAAGAGGGTTGGCGGACGCGCTCTGGTCGCGCAGCTCTCGATGCGGATCCTGCGCGGCGACCGCATCGGGCTCATCGGTCCGAACGGCGCGGGCAAGACCACACTCATCCGCCTGATCCTCGGCGAGCTGCCGCCGGATGAGGGCAGCGTGCGGCTCGGGACGAATCTGCAGATCGCGTACTTCGACCAGCTGCGCGAGCAGCTGGATCCCGAGGCGACTCTCGCCGACATGATCAGTCCGGGCTCCGACTGGGTCGAGGTCGGCGGTGAGCGCAAGCACGTCACGAGCTATCTCGGCGACTTCCTGTTTCCGGCGCAGCGCGCGCGCTCCCCGGTCAGGATGCTCTCCGGCGGGGAGCGCAACCGCCTGCTGCTCGCGCGGCTCTTCGCCCAGCCCGCCAACCTGCTGGTGCTCGACGAGCCGACCAACGATCTCGACATCGAGTCGCTCGAGCTGCTCGAGCAGCGCCTGCAGGACTATGCCGGCACGCTGCTCCTCGTGAGCCACGACCGCCGGTTCCTCGACAACATCGTGACCCAGACACTCGCCACCGAGGGCGGCGGATCGTGGCGCGAGTATGTGGGCGGCTACAGCGACTGGCTGCAACAGCGAAACGCCGCCCCTCCCGCCGACAGCTCGGGCAAGCCGGCGCGGGCAGCCGCAACCTCCACGCCCCCGGCGCAGCCCAAGCCGCGCACACGGCTCGGCTACAAGGAGCAACGCGAGCTGGCTTCACTTCCCGGCGAGATCGAGGCGCTGGAAGCGGAACAGGCGGCGCTCACCGCCCGCATGGGCGCGCATGACTATCATCAGCAGGGCGCGACGCAGATCCGCGCCGATCGCAAGCGGCTCGAGGAGATCGAGGCGTTGCTGCTCGCCAAGTTCGAGCGCTGGGAGGCGCTAGAGTCGGAGCGCAGCCGCCTCGCCCGCTGAGCCGTTACCGCTGTTGGCCGGCCCGCGGCAGCCCCGCGGGTCAGGGCCGCCGCGCGATCAGCGCCACCAGGCTCGCGATCTCGGTGAGGTCCGCGCTGCCGGCGAGCGCGCCTCGCAGCTCGGCCTCGAAGGCGCCCATCCGCTCGCCCAGCTTCTCCGGCGAGCAGGTGGACATCGAGAGCGCCCGGCCGATGATCTCGTCCACCGTGATCGGCTTGCGGATGACGACACTGATCGCTTCGAGCACGTTGAAGCGCGAGGCCAGCAGCAAGGACTCGTGGGAGCGATAGCCGGCGGACTTGCGCTCGGCAATGACCGGCTCGTCATCGCGGCCGTAACGCCGGGAAACGGTGTGCATCGCATCGAGCCAGTGGTTCTCGGCGGTCTTGGGGTGCTCGTCGTGGAAGAGCACGACCGCTCCGCCGGGAGCGATGATGCGGTCGAGCGCCTCGAGGGTCGCGGCACGATCCATCCAGTGAAACGACCGGCCCATGGTGACCAGCCGATAAGGCCCCATCCCGGGCTCGAGGTCACCGGATCCGCCGCGCCGCAAGGTCAGCGTTACGCCCGCTGCGCGAGCCGCCTCGTCCGCGGCCTGCAGCATGACCGGCTCCGGATCCGCCGCCGTCACACGCATGCCCGCCGCTGCGAATGGGATGGCGAGGAGCCCCGGACCCGCACCGAGATCCAGCACCGGATCACCGGACCTCAGCCCGGTGAGCTCGATCACGCGCTCGATGAGCCGCGCAGGGTATGACAATCGGTAGCGGCTGTAGAACGGGACAGTGCTTTGGAATCGACTGGCATGGGCGCTCATGACGTGAAGTCTCGCATATCCGTCCCTCGCACTGGCTAAGATGGCCGGGGTACGTGAAGCCCTTTTCCGAAGCCTGTGAGCGAAACCGCGCCCCCATTCTCGAGGTGCTGCGGGACCACTTCGCCGATCGCCGCCATGTCCTCGAGATCGGCAGCGGCACCGGGCAACATGCGGTGCACTTCGCCGCCGCCCTGCCGCAGCTCACCTGGCAGACCTCCGACCGGGCACCCAGCCTGCCGGGAATCCAGCTGTGGATCGAGGAGTCGAGTCTGCCCAATCTGCCGCCGCCGATTGAGCTCGATGCGAGAGGAACCTGGCCTGACGCCCGCTTCGACGCCGTCTTTACCGCCAATACCCTGCACATCATGAGCTGGCCGGAGGTACGCGCGTTATTCGCGGCATTGCCAAAGGTCCTCACGGCTGATGCGGTGCTCGCCGTGTATGGACCCTTCAACTACGGCGGCCGCTTCACCAGTCCGAGCAACGCTGCCTTTGACGCATGGATCAAGCAACACTACTCGCCACAGAGCGGAATCCGCGACTTCGCCGCGGTCGACGAGCTGGCACGCTCGATCGGCTTCGCTCTCGTGGAGGATCGGGCCATGCCGGCCAACAACCGCACCCTCGTCTGGCGACGCAACGCCGCGTGACAGGGCCCGCTCCAATCATGAAAAATATTCTGGCAGCAATCCTCGTGGCGCTCACCAGCGCGGTATCTCTTGCGCCGGCGCATGCCTCCGATCTGAGGCAACAGGTCGATGCCTACCGTGCGGCGCACGAAGCCGACATCCTCGGCCAGCTCGACGCGCTGACGCGCCTGCCGAGCGTGGCCGCTCGCCCGCAGGCGCTGGTGGCCACGGCGGACAGGCTCGAAGGCGAATTGCGCAGACGCGGCTTCCAAACGGCGCAATTCACCGCAAAGGGCTCACCACCGGTGGTGTTCGGCGTCTACCGTGTGCACGGAGCGAAGCGAACAGTCGTGTTCTACGCGCATTACGACGGGCAACCTGTCACTCCGTCGCAATGGGCTTCGGATCCGTTCGCGCCGATGATGCGCGACGGCCCGCTGTCACCGCGCGCCAGGCAGGTCGATTGGCAACATGCAAAAGGCCCCTTCGACCCCGAATGGCGGCTGTTCGGCCGGGCGGTAGCGGACGACAAAGCATCCATCATTGCGTTCCTGGCCGCCTTCGATGCCCTGCGGGCATTGCACCGGGCGCCCTCGGTCAACCTCGATGTTCTGTGGGAAGGGGAGGAAGAGGCCGGCTCACCTCATCTTGCCACCATCCTGCAAGATCACGCGGCGCAACTGCGGAGCGACCTTCTGTTGATCGGCGACGGGCCGGTGCATCAATCGGGCGCACCGACGCTCTATTTTGGCGCGAGGGGCGCGATAGGGCTCGACCTGACGATCTATGGTCCGTTACACCCGCTGCACGACGGCCATTACGGCAACTGGGTTCCAAACCCCGCAGTCATGGCGGCGCAGCTGATCGCGTCCATGCGCGACGATAACGGCCGCATTCTCATTCCCGGCTTCTATCGCAATGTGCAGACCTTGACGCCTGCGGAACGGGTTGCCATTGAGAGGCTTCCGCCGGTAGAGCATGCGCTGCGGCAGGAATTTGGTATCGGCCGCACGGAGGGCGACGAAGGGCTCGCCGCGAGCGTCATGCTTCCGGCTCTGAACATCCGGGGAATCAGCTCTGGAGCGGTCGGCGCGGCCGCGAGAAACGCCATCCCGACGCAGGCGGATGTCTCGATCGATTTTCGCCTCGTTCCGGATCAGACGCCGCAGAGCGTACGCGCCGAAGTCGAGCGATTTCTGAAAGCCCAGGGCTGGACGCTCGTGTCCGCCGCGCCCGATCTCGACATCCGGCTCACTCATCCCAGGGTCATCAAGGTGACTTGGAGCAGCGGCTATCCGGGGTTTAGCACGGATTTCGACAGCCCCGCGGCTCGAGCGGTGACTGCTGCGGCGCGGGACGTCGCGGGCGGGCGCCTCGCGCTGGTGCCTATGATGGGGGGCAGCGTTCCTTTGTATCTCTTCCATCGAATCCTGCAAGTGCCGGTGATCATCTTCCCCATCGTGAACCACGATGACAGCCAGCACGCGCCAAACGAGAATCTGCGCCTGAAGAATCTTTGGGACGGGATCGATGCCTACGCCTCGGAGATGGCGGAACTCAACTGGTGAGGGTCCGCCGCGACCGTACGCTCAGGTGGCACGCAGCGCCGTAGTCACGGGCACCCGCGCAGCGCGCGAGGGACGCCGCCGACGAACCCCATGGCGAGCGCCACCGCGCGGATGAGAAACTCCAGATTGCCGATGACTGCAGGTTGGCCTGGGCCAGCTCGCGGATGGACTCGCTGCGCGTCTCGTTGGGCGAGTTGGCGAAGTGCGCATCGAAGGTGCCCACCATGTCGAGACGTCCAATCGGGGGAGCCGTCACGTATGCCGGTGAGATCGTATACGTGAAAGCCGACAGCCAGCCCTTGTCCGGCCTGACGGCGACGATGCCCACCTGCTGATTGGCGTTCCGATAGGTTCCCAGGGCGAGATCCACCGGGATCACTTCCTTCACCCCGGGCACGGAGCCGATCTGCCCGAGGATTTCGAGAGGCAGCGGCTCGGCCCAGCTGAGCCGGCTGTGGACGATCAGCAGGTCCGCGCGGGCCGCGGCAATCGCGTGATCGACGCCCGTCTTCAGACCCTGCAGCACGCCAAACAAAGTGAACGCCACGGCCACCTGAAGGAAGATCAGGACGGTGCGTCCCCGCTTGCGCCAGATGCCGGCCCAGACCAGGGGAAGGTATTTCATGGCGGCAAGGAGACTACTGCCGCCCGTTGGGAGAGTCCAGATTGACGCCGATGGGGCGCCGGACTACGATGGTACCGATACCATAACATCAACGCGCTCATCGGGGGACATCGTGGACACCAAACTCGCCAATCCCGCACCGCTCGGCCTGATCGGCTTCGCCAGCACGACGTGGCTCCTGAGCATGGTGAATGCGGGCCTGTTCGGTGGCAGCAGCCTGCCCATCGTCCTCTCCATGGCGCTCGCGTTCGGCGGCGGCGCACAGGTGCTCGCCGGGATCCTCTCTTTCATCCGCGGCAACACGTTTGCGACGGTCGCATTCGTCGGTTACGGCTCGTTCTGGCTGTCGTTCGTGGCGTACGCGCACGAGTTCGGCGGCGGCGCCCCGCCCGCCTTCGTCGGCTGGTACCTGCTCGTGTGGGGGGTGTTCACGTTTTACATGTGGATCGCCTCCTTCCGCCACACCACCGTGCTGCAGCTCGTCTTTCTGACACTGTGGATCACCTTCTTCCTGCTCGCAGCAGGGGAGCTGCGCGGCTCAGCCGCGCTGCACGTGGCCGGCGGCTATCTCGGCCTGATCTGCGCGGCGCTGGCGGCGTACCTCTCCGCGGCCGAGGTCATCAACGGCGACTACGGCAGGACGGTTCTGCCGATCGGGCTCAAAGTGTAGGCCGCATCGGGACTGCCGGCGGATCGCGGGTATAGTTCGCCTGCACGGGACGGTGAAGCGCGGACGGCGCCGGGGAGAGCGTTCATGCGGCTGTTGGGCAATATCATCTGGTTGATCTTCGGTGGACTCGCGACCGGGATCGGCTGGTGGGTGGCGGGCCTCCTGGCCGCCATCACCATCATCGGCATTCCGTTCGCGATAGCGGCCTTTCGCATCGGCACCTTTTCCTTCTGGCCGTTCGGCCGGGAGGTGGTCGACCGCCCGGAGGCCGGCGAGGGCCGCAGGCTGATCGTCCTCATCGGCAATGTCGTCTGGATTCTCCTCGGCGGTATCTGGCTGGCGTTGGCGCACCTGTTCTTCGCGCTGCTGCTGGCCATCACCATCATCGGGATACCCTTTGCCCTGCAGCACCTGAAGCTCGCCCACCTGTCGCTGACGCCCTACGGCAAGATGATCGTCGCGCGGCCGTGAGTGTTCTCTGCCAGAGCTGCGGCGCCGGCGGGATCTACAGCTTCGATTGGGAGCAGGCGCGGTCGAGCCCTTACCCGCAGATGCGGCGGGACGTGTCGGTGTTCGTGCGCCCGCGTGAAATGCGCTGTGGAAAGCTGTACGAATGTGTCTCATGCGGCCAGCCGTGGTATCTCTATGGTGAGCCGGCGGTCATGAATATCGTGCCGAGGCAGCGCTTGGCGCTCCTCGAGAAATGGAATGGGCGCCCGATCATTCTGCAACAGGGACATATGGATCAGCTTCTCGCCATCGGGCAGACTCCGCCTTACCCGTACGGTATCTTCCGGCACTGTCAGGAGACACCGTGCTCCGTGTCGACTGCCGACGGCGAGCAGATCGACCTGGCGGTCGTAACCATGCAGCGGCACGCGCCCTTCGAGCAATGGCGCGAGTACCGGCTCGGCAGCGAGATCGCCACGGTCCGCCCGAGCCCTCACGCGCTGCCGCTTGCGGTCAGGATTGCGAGCTCCCGGGCCGAGGAGGTTCGGATGGGATTCTCGCCCACGCTCATCGACCTTCCGGGGGGCGAATGGCTGGCGCTCAAAGGGAGGGCCAGTTTCCTGGTATGGCCGGGCTGCGAGAGCTCCGAGGTCACGGTCTCCGGCCGCGAAGCGGACTGGTCAGACCCGCCTCCCGTATACGATGAGCCCAAGGCCGTCTACTTCGTGACCGACCCGGCCGAGCGCGCGGCCGTCTGAGGCGCCTCGGCGTCGAAACGGCCGGCAGCCGTTCGACCACTTCCCGCGATACGGCCTCTCCGAGAGCCACCCATCCCACCGTGAGGAATCCGATTATGCCGAATACCGTGAGACTCCATCGAGTCCTGGCCACGACGCCGGAGAAGATCTATCGCGCATTCCTCGAGGCGGACGCGATCGCCCAGTGGATCCCGCCGAACGGCTTCACCTGTGTCGTGCATCAACTGGAGCCGAAAGTCGGCGGCTCCCACAGGATGTCCTTCCGGAACTTCACCACCGGCCAGGGCCACTCGTTCGGCGGCCAGTATCTCGAGCTCGCCCCCAACGAGCGCCTGCGCTACACAGACAGGTTCGATGATCCCAACCTGCCCGGCGAGATCCGCGTGACCGTCACGCTGAAGAAGGTCTCCGTCGGCACGGAGCTCACCATCGTGCAGGAAGGCCTGCCGGAGGTCATTCCGGTCGAAGCCTGCTATCTCGGCTGGCAGCAGTCGCTGCGCAACCTGGCGAGACTGGTCGAGCCCGATATCAACCCGTGAGCCTGGCCCGCGCTTGACAGTGCCGCGCCCTTGGCCGCATCGTGCGCCGCCATGAGCGCCATGGCAGTGAGCTGAGCCGCGACCGCGATGTCCGGGCAGACAGATGGCCTGCCCATTCCGCGGCGCTACTGGGCGATCGCGGCGATCCTGCTGGCCATCTCCATGTCGGTGCTCGACAGCACCATCGCGAATATCGCCCTGCCTTCCATCGCCCGCGGCTTTCGGGTCACGGGCGCCGCATCGGTGTGGGTGATCAACGCCTACCAGCTCGCCATCCTGATCGCCCTGCTGCCGCTCGCCTCCGTGGGAGAGGCGATCGGATACCGGCGCGTCTCCCAGGCTGGGCTGGCGGTCTTCACCCTGGCATCGCTCGCCTGTGCCTTCGCCCCCTCTCTGGGCGTGCTGTGCGCGGCACGCGTCGTTCAGGGACTCGGTGCCGCCGGCATCATGAGCGTGAATGCCGCTCTCGTACGATTTACCTACCCGCAGCAGATGCTTGGGCGGGCGATCGGAATCAACGCATTCGTCATTGCGACTTCGGCAGCGATCGGACCCACCATCGCCTCGGCGGTATTGGCCGTGGCGCAGTGGCGCTGGCTGTTCGCAATCAATGTTCCGATTGGTGTTGTTGCCATCACGATCGCGATCTGCGCTTTGCCTGCGACGGAACGCGCCCCGCGTCGTCCGAGCTATGCAGGCACTGCACTCAACGCGGTCGCACTGGTCCTGCTCGTCACCGGCCTGCAAACGTTCGCGCACGAGGGGGCGGCCTTCCTCGCCGTGACGCAGATCGCCGTTGGGTGTGCGTTTGCATTTGCACTGGTGCGCCACGAGCTCGGCAGCCCGACTCCGCTCGTACCTCTCGATCTGCTGCGCATCCGCCTCTTCCGGCTGTCGATCGCCACCTCGGTCTGCTCGTTCATCGCGCAGATGGCCGCAATGGTCGCCCTGCCGTTCGGGATCCAGCAACTGGGCCGCAGCCCGGTGGAGACGGGCCTGCTGATGACACCCTGGCCGGTGGCCGTGGCACTGACCGCCCCGGTTGCAGGCCGGCTCGCCGACCGGCGCCACCCAGGCATCCTGGGTGGAGCGGGCCTGCTCATCCTGTCGGCGGGGTTGCTGCTGCTCGCAACGATTCCCCATCCGGCGACGGCGTGGGATTTCATCTGGCGCATGGCCGTCTGCGGTGTCGGCTTCGGGCTCTTCCAGTCGCCCAACAACCGCGCCATGCTGGCTTCCGCTCCCCGGCCGCGCAGCGGTGCGGCCGGGGGGATGCTGGGTACCGCACGGCTCCTGGGACAGACCGTCGGCGCGGCGGGCGTCGCCATTCTCTTCCGCAGCTATGCGCAGCGGGGCGCCGGGATGGCCCTCTACATCGCCGCAGGCTTCGCGATCGCCGCGGCAGTCCTCAGCCTCAGCCGCCTGGCCCCTGAGCCGGGCCATCCCGGGCACACGTAGTCGGCGCCGCAGACATCAACCCGGTCCGGGAGTGCGCGCCACTACCACGAGCACCCTTGGATCTGGGCGCTCGAGCTGCTGCCGGTCTACGACGGCTACGCCAGGATGAAGAGTCAGGCACACTGGCAGTCGGATATCATCGCCGCGATGAATATGGCTGACGAGACGAAGATTCCGGCCCCGGACCTGTGGTCGCAGTGGCTGTTGCAGGGGCGGTACGCAGGCGATGCGCAGTTCCGGGTGGCGGTGCGTGCACTCGTCGACCGTTACATCGAGCGCGTGCTCGAGGGCGCGCGGCTCGCAGCCGGCGAGACGTTGGCGGATGTCGGCGCGGGCGAGGGGCTCACCGCATTCCGCGCCATCGAGCGTGTCGGCGCGTCGCTGCGAGTGTGGCTCACCGACATCTCGGAGCCGATGCTGCGCCATGCGGAAGCGCAATCCGCCGCGCGCGGGGTAAACAGTCAGTGCACCTTCGTGCGATGTCCCGCCGATCGCCTCGAAGGCATACCGGACTCGTCTGTCGATGTGGTCGTCACGCGCTCCGTGCTCGCGTATGTGCTCGAGAAGACCGCCGTGCTGCGGGAATTTCATCGGATCCTGAGGCCCGGCGGGCGCATTTCCCTGGCGGAGCCGGTATATCAGGACGATGCTCTCGCGGCCTCGGCCCTGAGGTCGGCGATCGAGTCGGATCCGCCGCAGCGGGTAAGCCCGATGACGGTACTGATGCATCGCTGGAAGGCCGCTCAATTTCCGGACACGGAGGAAAAGATCCTCCAGAGTCCGATCGCCCACTATTCGGAGCGCGACATGGTCCGCTTCGCGCAGGCCGCCGGCTTCACGGAGGTTCACCTCGAGCTGCACATCGACACGCTTCCCTCGATCATCCGCTCGTGGGACGTGTTCATCAACAGCTCCCCTCACCCGTTGGCGCCCCCCTTGAGCGTCATCATGTCCGAGCAGTTCACCGCAGAGGAACGGCAGCTGTTCGAGCGGACGCTGCGGCCGGCGATCGAGGATCCGAAGGCGGTTACCACGGACCGAATGCTGTATCTGACCGCGAAAAAGCCTCTGAGCTGACGATGGATCAAAGCGGCCGCGGCAGGTGAGTCCACCGGGGCAGCGATTTATACGCATTCGCGTATTGGCTTTTTGTATACGCGATCGCGTACATCGACAGATAATACGCTATTGCGTATATTCCAATCATGCCGCCCGACATCGTCCGAACTCCCAAACAACTTGCCGCGACGCTTCGCCGCTACAGAAGAGGAAAAGGCCTGACCCAGCGAGCGCTAGGCCAGTTGATGCACGCTCGTCAGGCGACCGTTTCCAAACTGGAAAGCGGCGAACGGGGCACTCAGATCGGCATATTAGTCGACGCCTTGATGGCATTGGATCTCGAGCTCGTGGTCAGGCCCCGCACGAGGGCCACCGCGGACGAGATCGGCGAGCTGTTCTGATGGCCCGCACGGCCGCGCGCCCTCCTCTCAAAGTACATTTGAACGGACGCCTCGTCGGGCGCCTGCGCCGCGATTCCGGCGGCGCCGTGGAATTTGTATATGACCCGACATGGCTCGCGTGGAGCGAAGCCATCCCGGTTTCACTATCCATGCCTCTTCGCGAGGATAGATATTCCGGCGATCCGGTCGTTGCCGTGTTCGAAAACCTTCTTCCCGACAATGACCAAATGCGGCGGCAACTTGCGCAGCGAACGCACGCGGATGGCTTCGATGCATACAGCCTGCTGGCCGCAATAGGCCGCGACTGCGTAGGCGCGCTGCAGTTCCTGCCGGAGGGGACGGAGCCGGGGCAGCCCGGCGAGGTGGACGCGCGCGCGGTCAACGACCGGGAGATTGCCGCCCGAATCGGTGATCTGACGCTCAATCCACTCGGCATCGACGAGAATGATCGCGAATTTCGGATCTCGATCGCCGGCGCACAGGAGAAGACCGCGCTGCTCTACCGGGACGGGAAGTGGTATGTGCCGCACGGCACCACCGCGACGACACATATCCTGAAGCCGCAGATAGGTCGCCTTCCCAACGGAGTCGACCTGTCGACCAGTGTGGAAAATGAGCATCTTTGCCTGCAGTTGGTTCGCGCTTTCGGACTTCCCGCCGCCAATTCCGAAATAAAGGACTTTGCCGGCAGACGAGCACTCGTGATAGCCCGCTTTGACCGCGTATGGACGAAGGATGGACGGCTTCTTCGGATCCCACAGGAGGATTGCTGTCAGGCGTTGTCAGTGCCGCCATTTCGCAAATATCAGGCGGACGGCGGTCCCGGCATTTGCGATGTAGTCGAGCTCCTCAAGGGAAGCGATGTACCCGATGAGGATCAGCGGATTTTCTTCAAAGCACAGGTCATATTTTGGCTGCTCGGGGCCGCGGATGGCCACGCCAAGAATTTCAGCCTCCGGTTGGCCCCCGGCGGCCGATTCCGTCTGACCCCGATTTACGACGTGCTGTCAGCGCAGCCGGGCGTCGACGCCAGACAGCTGCGCTTCGACAAGATGAAGATGGCAATGGCGATCGGAAAGAGTCGGCATTACGTCGTGCATACGATCGCAGGTCGCCATTTCGTGGAGACGGGCGACCAGTGTGGCTTGCCCGCGCAACTCGTGAGCGACATCATCCAGGAAATCGGCGATACGGGGAAGACGAGCATCGATGCTGCCATTGCTGCTCTACCGCGTGATTTTCCTGCGGTGATCGCCGATTCAATTTCGACAGGCGCGAAGCGCAGGATCGGCCTGCTCTGAACGATCACCGTGTACGGGCGGCGTTCTTCCTGCGCTTGCCTGGAGGTCTTTTACCCCGGCGTACCGCGGCGCTTCGGCCCGCTGATTGCAGTTTCGTCTGGCTCATTCCCCAGCGATACCGCCAGTAGATGTGCTTTGCGAGTCCATCGAGGTCCGGATAGATGGATGCGGAGTTGATCCCGTAGGAGTCGAGAACGGATGGAGCCGGGTCTGCATGCCATGATGCTGCGCGATCGCCATCCACTCCAGGTCGGGGTCTGGCCCGGGCGTCGCTTCCCAAACGCCCCGCTCCGGGGCGCAGCGGATTGCTGTTGGACGGCTCGCCGCGAAACACCCATCCGTGGCCCGCCAGCCGCTCGGCCAACCCGGCAAGGTCCAGCCAGGAGCGGATGGCGTCTTTCCGATCCATGACCCCGCACAGATCATGCCCACCCCGCATCCCCAGCCTTGCGCGCTCACGTTCGAGCAGCGCTATGCACCTCTCGGCGAGGCCGGCATGCCCGGGGAGAGTTCCGGGCTCACCTCGATGGTGACATGCGACAGGATCTTGTAGCGGGAGATCTCGCGCCGATAGTGATCGGTGTCGTGGCGCCGCGAGGCTATGCCGATGATGGCGGCCAGATGTCCCGGTCCGACCCGCCACAGATGCAGGTCCGTCAATCGATCGCCCTCTCCTTCGACGGTGGAACGAAGCGTGTCGGCGAGCTTCGTATCGGGATTCATGTCGAGCAGGATCGCAGCAGTGTCCCGGATCAGGCCATAGGCCCAACTGGCGATCACGACGGCGCCAATGATGCCGGCAAGGGGGTCCATCCATAGCCAGCCGAACACGCGGGCAAGAACCAATCCGATGATCACCAGCACCGACACTGCGGCATCGGCGGCGACGTGAATGATCGCGGCCTGCATGTTGTTGTCGCGATGGGCATGGTGCGACTCTGCGTGGGAATGCCCGTGCTCGCCATGCTCATGCTCATGCCCGTGCTCATGCCCATGGTCGTGACCGTGATTGCGTTCGTGGCTGTGGTCATGGCCGTGATCGTGGCCGCCCGCGCTCAACAGCCATGCGCTCGCCAGATTGACCGCAAGCCCGACACACGCGATCGGAATTGCCACGGCGAAATGGATGGACACCGGATGCAGGATGCGAGCAACGGCTTCGTAGCCGATGAGGATCGCGATCATTGCGAGCACGATGGCGCTGGTGAATCCCGCCAGGTCGCCGAGCTTCCCGGTACCGAACGTGAACCGGGGATCGTGCGCATGACGCCGCGAATAACCATAGGCGAGCGCAGCCAGCAGCAAAGCCCCGGCATGCGTGCTCATGTGCAAACCGTCGGCGATGAGGGCGATCGATCCGAAAAGCACACCGCCGACGATCTCTGCCGCCATCATCAGGCCGCAAAGCCAGATCACCGCCCAGGTCATGCGCTCGCTGCGCTCGTGATCCGGTGCGAGGAATACGTGGCTATGCTCGAAATCGGCCATTGCGGGGCTCCCGGCTCGCCAGCCGCCCTCAATTGGGGGGCCCATCGCAATTATATAGGGCGGAAATTGCAGGATGTGGCTGCCGATGCGGCAGTCCATCAGCCCTTGCCGAGATCGGAAAGCTGGCTGAGGGCACGGATCTGCATCACCGTCGAGGCCGAGGCCGGCAGCAGTTGATTGGCCCGGCTCACGAATGACGGCACCGCCGCTACCTCGATGGGCGGGCTGATGAGGTAACCCTGGGCGCAATCGCATCCCAGCCGCTTCAGTAGATTCCACGCCTCCGGTCCCTCTACTCCTTCGGCGACCACTTTCAGACTCATGCCGTGGGCGAGCTCGATCGTGGAGGCAACGATCGCCGCCGCGCTGCCTCCCTTCGATGCTTGCGAGATGAACGAGCGGTCGATCTTCAGCTCGTCCACCGGCAGCCGGCTCAGCTGCGAGAGCGAGGAATGGCCCGTGCCGAAGTCATCGATCGCGAATTGCACGCCCGCCGCCCGCAGCGGCTGCATGTGGCGGGCTGCCAGATCGGGATCCCGCATCACCGCGCTTTCAGTGATCTCGAGCAACAGAGCGCTCGGCTCGAGGTGCTCCGCAGCCAATAGCGCCAGGATGCCATCCCCGAGATCCGGATCCAGGATGTCGGGCGCCGAGAGATTCACGGCAATCTGGAGGGAAAGCCCGGACCGGTGCCACTCGCCGAGCTGACGGATCGCCGCACCAAGCACCCAGTTGGTCAATACCCGCGACGCTCCCGCGCTCTCGGCGAGCGGGACGAATTCCCCGGGCGATACGGGCCCCAGGGTCGCATGGTGCCAGCGAACCAGCGCCTCCAGGCCCTTGACGGTGCGGCCGGTCATTTCCACTTTGGGCTGGTATTTGAGTGCCAGCTCATTGCGCTCGATGGCAGTCCGCAACCCGGTGATCAGCGTGAGCCGCCGCCGATGCTGCTCGTCGCGCCCGGGCTGATAGCTGGCGATCCGCAGGCGAGTATCGTCCGCGTCTTCGAGGGCGATCCGCACCCGCTGCAGTAACTCTCCCGCGGCGACACCGTGGTCCGGAAATGTGCAGATACCGGCACTCAGGTCCAGCTCCAGCGTCATGCCGGAAAGGTGGAATCCGCCTCTGAGGGCGCTCCCGAGCTGATCGACATACACCCTGGCACGCTCGGCGGAAAACCCCGGTGCGACCGCCAGGAAGCAGTCCTCCCCGACTCGCGCAAGCACGTGCTCCGCGGCAACATTGCGGCTCAGGCGCCGTGCGGCTTCCCGGACAACCTCGTCACCGACGCCTTGTCCGAAGGTCGCGCCGATCTCACGCACGCTGCGCACGAGGATCAGAATCAGGGCGAGCGTTGTTGGGCGCTCGGGACCCGCCAGCAGCCCTTCCAGCCGGCGCTCGACCAGTGCGCGGTTGGGCAGTCCCGTCAGCGAATCGTAAAACGCATACCGCGTAATGTCCGCCTCACGATCGGCGATGGTGCGCTGCATCGTATTGAACGTGGCCGCCAGGCTGCGGAATTCCTCTCCACCTCGAATCGTAACCGCCGTGTCGTAGCGCCCGTGCTGGATCCGCTGTGCGGCGCGCACCAGTTCCCCGAGCGGGCGCGCTGCGCCGCGTCCGAGGAATACGCCGATCACCGCCGCAAGCACAATGGCTACGCTGTCGATGAGCAGCAGGGAGTTGCGCAGCTCCCGATAGGGCGCAAGGACAGCGCCCATCGGCTTCTGCAGGATGGCTTCCACGGTCTGGCCGCGCGACTTTATCGGCTGAACGAACGTGAGATAGGTCGAGTCGCCCAGGCGCACGACCCGCGCGCCGCCATTGGCCGCGCCTGCATCCGCGGGCAGCCCGCGATATTGCGCCTCCGGCAGACTCGAGGCGACACTCAAGAATCCGCCGGTTCGCCTGATCCCAAGCGTGACCTGCACTCCGGCCAGATCGCGGATCTTGCGTGCCAGTGCGTCGTCCACCGCGAAGCCCATGGCAACCCAGGCAATGATCTCCGGTGTGCGAATCGGGGCAAGAAAGAACTGGTAGGTACGCCGGCCCAGCACCATGAACCGAGGCTGGTTTCGGAGCGCGCCCGATTCTCCGAGCAGCAGGTCGCCGATCGGGGCTCCTCCACGCGCATCTGGCGGCGCATTCGACGCGAGCACGCGCCCGTGCGTGTCAAGCAGGAGCACGAGATCGGCGCCTATGCGCCTTGCGTTGTTGCCGGCCGCCGAGAGCATCGTGGGTCCGTCGCCACTGGCAACCGCCTCCCGAAAGCCGAAATCCTGCGCCAGCACCGCCACCCCATTGGCGAGCTGCCCGGCCCGAAAGCGGATGAGCTGATCGACGAACGATCCGGCCGCACGCAACTGCTCGGCGCCGCGCGCCTCCACATCGCGCGAGGTACTCGCCAGCACTGCGGATAGCGTCACAGTCTGGGTCAGAACCACCAGACCGATGATCAGCACGAGAAGCCGTTTGCGGAAACTGCCCATGAGATCGGCTCCAATCGGCCGATCCTAGGCGCCGCAGGAGGGAGGCGCGAGCAACCAGTCGACAGAATGAGACAATCCGCACGACCGAGTCTCACGACCCGTAGAGGCCGCCTCGCCGCCCTGGGGTGCATGATGCTGCTGTGCGCCTTCCTGCATGCCGCGTGCGCTTCCGCCGCATCGCTCATGGTCGCCGTGAAGCTCCCCGATGGTCAGTCGCTGGCGGACGCGGTCATCACCGTCAAATCCACGGACAGGAGTTTGGGCCCCGCCGCGCCCGTCCATGCCGTCATGGACCAGATGCATCGTATGTTCGTTCCGGAGGTGCTGGTCATTCCGGTAGGCTCGACGGTGTCGTTCCCGAACAGCGACTCGGTGAGCCACCAGATCTATTCCTTCTCACCCGCCAAGCGCTTTCAGCTGCCGCTATATCGCGGCAAGCCGTACCCACCGGTGCTTTTCGACCGCCTTGGCGTGGTCATCCTCGGCTGCAATATCCACGACTGGATGATGGGATACATCGACGTTACGGATGCGCCGTTCTACGGGACCACCGATACGCAGGGGAGCTGGGCAGCCGAGGTGCCGGCCGGCCGCTACGAGATCACCGTGTGGCATCCGCGGATGCGCGAGCAGACTCACTCGCTCGTTCGCGAAGTCTCCATCGAAGCCAGCGATCGCGTCGCCTTGACGCTGCAACTGACGAAGCCGCTGCGCCCCGCGCCGATGGAAGGCGGGTCGCCTTCATGGGAGAGCTATTGATGCGCGCGGCTGCCTTCCGGCTCACCTGCGGCGCCGTGGTCCTGCTGGCGGCCTCGGCGGCGCGCGGTGCGGCATGGGAGCTGGATCTCGACATTCGCGCAGTCACGTCCGATGCGCCGGTTTCGGTGCTCGATGGCGGCTACGGCGCGGTCCGGTTCAGCGGGCACCAGTCCGGCTTGCGGCTCGGGCGCCTGCGATTTGCGCTCGATGCGCCTCTTGGCGAGGTGTGGAGGCTGCACCTGGATGCTTCCGCATGGGGCAATGCCTACGAGCATCCCCTTGGCCTGACGGAAGCGTACCTGCAGTTTCGTCCCTACCCGCACAATGATCTGCGGCTGCGGGTCAAGGCAGGCGCCTTCTATGCACCGATATCGCTGGAGAATCGTACGGCCGGCTGGTCCTCGCCCTACACACTCTCCTACTCGGCCATGAATAGTTGGATTGCGGAGGAGCTGCGTACGATTGGCCTGGAGGCGGAGGTCGACTGGCTCGGGACCCGCCGCGGGCTGCCGTTCGATATCAACGCCATTGCCGGCGTCTTCGGTTGGAATGATCTCGCCGGAGCGGCGCTGGCCGAGGGCGGGTTCATACTCGACGATCGTCAGACGCCGGTGTTCGACCGGGCCGGCAAGCTCGAAAGCGAGGCGGGCACGTACGCGGAGCCGTTCCGCGAGCTGGACCACCGCGCCGGGTACTACGCCGGCCTGAAGCTGCACGTTCCGGGGCGCATTCTGATCACCGCGATTCACTACGACAACAGAGCCGACCCGGCGGCGGCGGATACCGTCTCTCACGTACTCGCGTGGCACACGACTTTCAACAGCGCCGGTGCGCGGGTGGAATACGGCCCGGGGTGGACACTGATCGCCCAATGGATGGCAGGGCGGACGGGGATCGCCCCGCGCACGGGACCGCTGGATTGGCCGTTCAATGCCCGCTACGCATTACTGTCGAAGCGGATCG
>DASVWT010000043.1:0-3280 GCA_036393055.1 Steroidobacteraceae bacterium | reverse complement strand
GAGGTGAAAGTCGGCCTCGAGCTGCTCGAGCTTCTTCTGCCGCCGCTCGATCTCGTCCTTGAACTTCGCGAGCGGGCCGGAGTACTTCTTGCCCGCCTTGACGTGCTTGGCGAGCCAGCGCGGGCTGGTCTCGTTCTTCGGAAAGGTGGCGATGAAGTCCTTGCGCGGCATGCCCGCATCGCGCACGGCGATGATCATGATCTCCTTCTCGAGCTGGCGGACCTCCGCGACATGAGTGCGCAGATTGAGGATCAGCGCATCGAACATGCGCGGCGAGAGCTTCAGCTCCATGAACTCGTCGGCGAGCTTCTTGCGGGTCTTCAGAGTCTTCGGGTCGCGCGCGCCGTGCTTCTCGATCCCCGCGAGCACGTGCACGTAGGACTTCGCGATGCTCGCGAAGCGCGCGGCGGCTTCCTGCGGATCCGGGCCCGTGTCTACCGTCTCTTCCTCGCCCTCGACGCCGTTCTCGCCTTCTCCCTCTTCCTCCTCCTCCGACTTCTCCTCTTCGGCGGCGAGGTCCATCTTCGTCGGGTTCTGCGGCTGCGCGATGACATCGGGTGCGTTGGGATCGACGAACCCTACGATCACATCGACCAGACGCGCCTGGCCGGCTTTGACCGGCTCGTAAGCCTTCAGGAGAAAGTCGTGGGTCGGCGGGTACATCGACAGGGCGCGTCGTACGGCCTCGAGGCCTTCCTCGATGCGCCGGGCGATGCGGATCTCGCCCTCGCGGGTGAGCAGCTCCACGGTGCCCATCTCCCGCATGTACATGCGCACCGGATCGGTGGTGCGGCCGAGCTCCGCATCCAGGGCCGCGAGCGCCGCGGCGGCTTCCTCGATCGCCTCCTCGTCGGCCGGGGCGGAGGGCTCGCTGGCGAGCAACGACTCGGTATCCGGTGCCTTCTCGTACACCGGGATTCCCATGTCGTTGATGGTGTTGACGATGTCCTCGATCTGCTCCGGATCGACGATCTCGGAAGGCAGATGGTCGTTCACCTGCGCATAGGTGAGATAGCCCTGCTCCTTGCCGCGGGCAATGAGCAGCTTCAGCTGCGATTGACGATCCTCCGGCATGACGGGCGCGCGGCGCTCCAGACCGAGGGGGCGCTTCTCTGCCGCAGCAGTATGAGACGGGCCCTCCTTGTGTCCCTCTTTGGGCCCGGCGTGCCGGGCGGCCGACTCCCCAGGCGCCACAGCAGCCGATTTCTTCGGTGCCGAAACAGATTTCCCGTGAGACTTATCGCGCGCAGCGGCGGGCGGCGCGGCCTTCTCGGCGCTGGCCGCCTTCGCGGGCTTGGCCGCATGCGTGGCCGGACGCTTCTTACCGGCAGAGGCTTTCCTGGAGGTTTCCTGGGGCATACGCACCTTGCGTGAACGGGTCTGAGAGGCGTCTTCGCCCTCGCGTAGACGGGTCTCAGAGGATTTCTGCTTGGCTTTCATGAGTACCGGGAGGTTTGGCGGTAGATGTCGATCCCCTATCTGCTGGCGGCAGCGGGCCAACTCAAGGGGCGCCAAATAAAGCGCGCAATTCTATTAGACGGGCGTCCAAACGCCAAATCCTCTTTCATGCGCCGCGCCCGTCACGGGCGACCAGTTTCGACATAAGTGACTGGAATTCCTGAAGTTCTTCTGGATCCAGGGGACTGCTGATGCTCTTGATCTCGAGCGCCTCCAGGCGCCTCTGCAGGGCCCGCTCGGCGAGCTTGCGCAAGGTGCCTCTGAGCTCGGCCGTAGCGGCGCTCGCCTCCCCCAGGATCTGCTCGCTCTGCAGCAGCTTCTGCAGCGCCTCGGCCTCTGGCCGATCCCGCCAGCGCTCAATGACCTGACCGGGGACTTGCGCGGGCTGGGCGCGCAGGTTGTCCAGGAGCTCGCACAGCAGTTTGGCGCCGGGCTCTTGGCAAGAGCCCAACCCGTCGCGCTCCTCGCGAGTGACTTCCTGTGCGATCGGCGGAAAGGCGAGCAGGCACGCGATCGCCTGCCGCACGAGGCTCCCACGGCCGGCGCTGCTTCGAGCGTAGGCCGGTGATCTCTGCGCCGGCGTGTGCTGCGGTGGGTCCGGGAAGCGGCCCGCGGGCGAGGCGGACGGTCCGGAGGCTGCGCGCGTATCGGCGGCATCCCACTCCCGCTGCAGACCCTCCGGCGTCATGCCCACGATCTTCGCGATCTTTTCCAACAGAAGCCGACGGTACACACCCTCGGGCACCTTTTCGAGCAACGGCTTCGCCTCTGCGCCGAAGCGCGCGCGGCCGCCGGGGCCCGAGAGGTCCGCGTGAGCCGACAGCTCGCGCACGAGATACTCGGACAGGGACAGCGTGGCGCAATCGAGCCGCTTCTCGAACGCTTCCCGCCCTTCCTCGCCGACCAGTGTATCGGGATCGTGCCCCTCCGGCAGGAAGAGGAAACGGATCTCGCGTCCTTCGTGCACCTGCGGCAGCGCGTTCTGCAGCGCGCGCCACGCCGCGGCGCGCCCGGCCCTGTCGCCATCGAACGCGAACACCACCTCGCTCACCAGCCGGAAAATCTGCTTCAGGTGATCGGGCGTAGTCGCCGTGCCGAGCGTGGCGACCGCATAATCGACACCAGACTGATGCAGCCGCACGACGTCCATATAACCTTCGACGACCAACAGCCGCTTCAGGTTGGAGCGCGTGCGCCTGACCTCGTAGAGGCCATACAGCTCGCGGCCCTTGTGGAAGAGGGCGGTCTCGGGGGAATTGAGGTATTTCGGCTCCCCCTTGTCGAGGATGCGGCCCCCGAAGGCGATCGTGCGCCCGCGGGCATTGCGGATCGGGAACATCACCCGGTCGCGGAAGCGGTCGTAGTGGCGCTCCGCATCCTGACTGCGCGCGCCGTCGCGCTCGACGATCAGGCCGAGCTCGGCGAGCGCGCCGCGCGCGGAGCCGTCGCGGCCGAAGCGGCGCAGCACCTCGTTCCAGGCATCCGGCGCATAGCCGATCCCGAACCGCTGAATGATCCCGGGATCGAGCCCGCGGCCGGCGAGATAACGCTGCGCGCGCTCATCCCGGGTGAGCGCCTCTGAGTAGAATCCGGCGACGTGCGCCATGAGCTCGTAGAGCGAGTCGAAGTTGCGGCGCGCGTGCGCGGATTGCGATCCCGCTTCGCGCGGCACCTCGAGCCCGAGCCGGCCTGCCAGCTCTTCGACGGCCTCCGGGAAGGCCATCCGGTCGTGCTCCATCAGGAAGCGCAGCACCGTGCCATGCGCGCCGCAGCCGAAGCAGTGATAGAACTGCTTCTCCGGGCTCACCCAGAAAGAGGCGGT
>DASVWT010000042.1:0-3593 GCA_036393055.1 Steroidobacteraceae bacterium | reverse complement strand
GGATCGGGCGCGGCGGTCCGCGCCACCCTGCCCCGGCTGAAACCGGAACGGGTCGCACTGGCGGTCTGCCACTCATCGCGTCCGTAGTGCAGGTAGTCGATGCCCGAGACGTCCATCAGCATCTCGAACCTGAGGTCCGGCGCATCCCGCAGCGTACGGCAGACGGTGAGAAGCGCTTCCGGCTTCGCCTCGTAAGAGAGTTCCGCGGGCAGCGACCGTACGCGCTGCACGGAGTCCTGCAGCTTTGCCTCGATGGCGCGGGACAGCTCGGACGAAGTAGCGCTCGCGCCGTCCGCGGCCTGCTCGTGTGGCGGGGGGGTGGGTTCGGCCATGCTAACTCGCTACCTGGCGATCGTGCTGGTGCGCGCGATCTTCTTCTGCAACTGGATGATGCCGTACACGAGCGCCTCGGCCGTGGGCGGGCAGCCGGGCACGTAGACGTCCACCGGCACGATCCGGTCGCAGCCACGCACCACGGAGTACGAATAATGGTAGTAGCCGCCGCCGTTGGCGCACGAGCCCATGGAGATCACCCAGCGCGGCTCCGCCATCTGGTCGTACACCTTGCGCAGGGCCGGGGCCATCTTGTTGACCAGTGTCCCGGCGACGATCATCACGTCGGATTGGCGCGGACTCGGGCGAAACACTACGCCGAAGCGGTCGAGGTCGTAGCGCGAGGCTCCCGCGTGCATCATCTCCACCGCACAGCAGGCGAGCCCGAAGGTCATCGGCCAGAGCGAGCCGGTGCGCGCCCAGTTGAGGAGGCTGTCGACCTGCGTGGTGAGAAAGCCGCGCTGGGCGAAGCCTTCCCCTCCCTCCGGATCTAATCCCACTCCAGCGCCCCTTTCTTCCACTCGTAGATGAATCCGACGATGAGGATGGCGAGAAACACGCCCATGGCGATGAGACCCGCTGCGCCGATCTTCCCGAGCGCCACCGCCCACGGGAAGAGGAAGGCGATCTCCAGATCGAACACGATGAAGAGGATGGCGACGAGGTAGTAGCGCACGTCGAACTTCATGCGGCTGTCCTCGAACGCCTCGAAGCCGCACTCGTACGGAGAGAGCTTGTCGCGGTCGCGGGGATTGCGGGAGAAGAACCGTCCGATACCGGTGCCGAGCGTGAGCAGCACCAACGCGAGCCCGGTGGCAATGACGAGAAAGATCAGTATCGGCAGATAATTGGTCAGCATGCCTCAGTCGCCCAGTCCGCTACCGCTGGAAGCCGCCCATTGTAGCAGCGCTCGAGACACATTACTCGGCCCGTCGTGGGCCTCGCCCCGGCTGTCGCCGGGGCCGACACGCTCTGCGTGTCGTTATGATTAACGCAGCCGGGAGCGGAGTTGAACGCCGCAGGCGGCCCGCAGGGCGCAGCGCAGGGATCGCGCTGCGTAATCGCGCTCCAGGCGATTCATTGGTGCCGACGGGGAGATTCGAACTCCCACACCTTGCGGCGCTAGCCCCTCAAGCTAGTGTGTCTACCAATTCCACCACGTCGGCAATAACGTCCCATTCTCAGTCGAGTCGCGGATCGCGCAGCGCCGGCGGGACCCGGAGCGTGCGCAGGATCACTTCTGCGGCTGCGGCGGCGCGGAGCCGCCCGGCTTTGTGGCCGGCGCGCCCGCCGGCTGCGTGTTGAGCTGGCGCGTCGCGCCAGGCGCCGGCGCCTGCGTCTGGCCGGCGACGTCCAGGATCGTCTTCGTCTGCTGGTGCGAGCGTGTGCTGAGGTACGTAAGCGCCAGGCTGTTGATCATGAAGATCGCGGCGAAAATCGCCGTTGCGCGCGACAGCGCCGTGGTCGCGCCACGCGCGCCGAACACGGTGCCCGAGGCGCCCGCGCCGAAACCTGCGCCGGCCTCCGCGCCCTTGCCGCGCTGCAGCATCACCAAGACGAGGATGCAGAGCGCGGAGACGATCTGAACGACTACCAGAAATGCATGCAACATAAAAAAACCTACCGCGACCCGGCCGCAGCCAGGATGGCAAGGAACTCTTCCGCTTTGAGCGAAGCGCCGCCGATCAGGCCGCCATCGACGTCCGGCATCGCAAAGAGCTCCGCTGCGTTGCTCGCCTTGACGCTGCCGCCGTAGAGGACACGGGTCGCTGCCGCGATTGTAGCATCCCGGGCGCCGATGCGGTCGCGGATGAAGGCATGAACCTCCTGCGCCTGCTCCGGCGTGGCGTTGCGGCCGGTGCCGATGGCCCAGACCGGCTCGTACGCGATCACGGCGTTCCCCAGAGCCTCTGCGCCGCAAAGCTCGAGGACCGCATCGAGCTGGCGCGCCACCACTTCGCGGGTGCGGCCGGTCTCCCGGTCCGCCAGCTGCTCGCCCACGCAAAGGATCGGCACCAGCGCCTTGGCGTGCGCGGCCGCGAATTTGCGGGCGATGAGCTGATCGCTCTCCCGGTAGAGCAGCCGCCGCTCGGAGTGTCCGACGATGACGTATCGGCAGCCCACGTCCTTGAGCATCGTGGCCGAGACCTCGCCGGTGAATGCGCCCTGCGCATCGGCGCAGACATCCTGGGCGCCGAGGAGCATCGAGGAAGACTCGCGCAGCAGCCGGCCGACCTCCTGCAGATACACGTAAGGCGGGCAGACGATGCAATCTGCTTCCCTGTCGGCGGGATAGCGGGAGGAGATCTCCTCGATGAGGCGCGCATTCTCGCTGCGCGTCCCGTGCATTTTCCAGTTACCGGCAACGATGGGGCGGCGCATATTCGACCTGAAGGACTGAACTTACCTGTGGTCCCAGCGGTGAGTGGTCCCGCCTGAGATCCGCCAATGCGAGAGGACACGCCCCGGGAAACGGGGCGCGATGATAGCCACCGAGCCCGGGCGGCGCAATCCTAGCCGGCCGCGCTGCGCACGACCTCGGCGAGCTCGGTGGCGGCGGCGCGGGTGGCGCCCTCGTCGCGCCCTTCCACCATCACGCGGATGACCGGCTCGGTGCCTGAGGGGCGCAGGACCACTCTGCCTTCGCCGTTCATGCGCTGCTCGATGCGCTGCACCGCATCGCGCACGGCCGGGACCTGGGCCGGATCGAAGCGGGCGGCGACCTTCACGTTGAGCAGCACCTGCGGGAATTTGCGCATGCCGGAAGCGAGCTCGGCGAGCGAGCGGCCGGTCTGCTTCATCACGGCGAGCACCTGCAGTGCGCTCACGATGCCATCACCGGTCGTGGTCTTGTCGAGGCAGATGATGTGGCCGGAGGTCTCGCCGCCCAGGGTGCCGCCGGTCTCGCGCAGGAGGCCGAGCACATAGCGGTCGCCCACCGGGGCGCGTTGGAAATCGATGCCGCTCTCGCGCAGGGCGACCTCGAGGCCGAGATTGCTCATCACGGTGCCGACGACCGGACCCTGAAGGGAGCCGCTGCCGCGACGCGCCTGGGCGATGATGTAGAGGAGCTGATCACCGTCGAGGATACGGCCGAGATGATCGACCATGACCAGGCGGTCGCCGTCACCGTCGAGCGCCAGGCCCAGGTGAGCGCGCACGCCGGGGACGGTGAGCTGCAGCAGCTCCGGGGCCGTGGAGCCGCAGCCATCGTTGATGTTGCGGCCGTTGGGCGAGCAGCCGATGGGAACGATCTCGGC
>DASVWT010000041.1:0-3638 GCA_036393055.1 Steroidobacteraceae bacterium | reverse complement strand
CGCGCATCGGCGCGGTGCTGCGCCGGGCCGGGACCGCGGGCCTCGATCAGATCATCGAGTTCGACGGGCTCAAGCTCGACCAGCAGGGCCAGCGGATCACCGTCAATGACGAGGCGCTGCCGCTCGCTCGCACGGAGTTTCGCATGCTGGAATTCTTCATGAGCCGTCCGGAGAGAGTCTTCAGCCGCGAGCAGCTCATCGCGCGGCTCTGGGGCAACGACACCAGCGTCGAGGACCGCACGATCGATGTCTGCATCCGCAGGCTACGCCTGGCGCTCGAGCCATACGGCCTGGATCGCTACATCCAGACGGTGCGCAGCGCGGGCTATCGCTTTTCCAACAAGGTGCAGTGAGGACTCCGCTGCAACCGGCAACACAGGCATGGTGGTTTGCCGCCGGACGATTGCTCGGCACGGTGGTCCTCGGGCTGATCGCCGGCGCGCTTCTGGGTAGCGTGTGGGGCGGGCTCGCCTGTGCGCTCGCCGCCCATCTCACCTGGCAACTCGTGGTGCTCTTCAGGGTGGAGTGGTGGCTGCGGCACCGCAGCCTTGCCGATCCGCCCGACATCGGCGGCGTATGGGGCGAGATTCTCTCCCAGATCGTCCGACTGCACCGGCGCAAGCGCTTCCACAAGCAGCGCTTCGTGCAGCTCATGCGCCAGCTGCAGAGCTCCACCGCCGCGCTGCCCAACGGCGTGGTCATTCTCAACCCGCAGCGCGAGATCGTCTGGTTCAACCGCACGGCCGGAAGGCTGCTCGACCTGCGGCGGCCCGCGGACCTGGGACTTCGGATCGAGAACCTGCTGCGCGAGCCGGCGTTCGCCCGGTATCTGCAGCTTCAGGACTACTCGAGCCCGGTGATCGTCCGCCGGGCAAACCGCGAGGAGTGTTACCTCTCCCTGCAGATCGTGCCGTATGGCGAGGGCCAGCAGCTGCTGCTCGCGACGGATGTTTCGCGGCAATTGCGGCTGGAGGCGGTGCGCCGGGATTTCGTGGCCAACGCCTCGCACGAGCTGCGCTCGCCGCTCACCGTGATCTGCGGCTATCTGGAGACGCTGAGCCATGACCCGGCGCTCGATCGGGACCTGGCCGGGCCGGTCGCGGAGATGCGCCGGCAGGCGCAGCGCATGACGGCCATCATCCACGACCTACTCGAGCTTTCCCGTCTGGAGCAGACGAGCGGGCCGGCCGGTGGCGAGCCGATCGACGTCGCGGCGCTGCTCGCCTCATTGCGCAAAGACGTGCTCGCCCGGCCCGTGCATCCACGGGAAGCGCGGGTGCGGATCGATTCCGACGCGGCGCTCATCGGCGTCGAGTCCGAGATCCACTCCGCATTCTCCAACCTGGTCGACAACGCCGCCAAATACACGCCCGCGGAAGGCTCCTTCGAGATGCGTTGGTGGGTGGATGAGGACGGCGCACACTTTTCCGTGGCCGACACCGGTATCGGGATACCCTCCGAGCACATTCCGCGGCTCACGGAGCGCTTCTATCGCGTCGATCAGGGCCGCTCGCGAGCTACCGGCGGCTCGGGTCTCGGACTCTCGATCGTCAGGCACGTCCTGCAGCGACACGGCGCGGAGCTCGAGATACGCAGCGTGCCCGGCAAGGGCAGCACCTTCATTTGCCACTTCCCGCCGCAGCGGGTGCACAGCGCTCCCGCGGCCGCCGTGGCCGTCTCGTGAGGCGCCGCCTGCGCGAGTGAGCTATCATCGGCAGCAGAGCCGGAGAACCCTCCTGATGGAAACCGCCGACCTCAGTCATCACATCTCCCGCCGCTTCAACGAGGATCTCGAGCGCGTGCGCAGCAAGGTGCTCGCCATGGGCGGCTTCGTCGAGCAGCAGCTGCAGAAAGCCATCACGGCGCTGACGGAGGGTGACAGCTCTCTCGGGGAGTCGGTGGCGCTCGGGGATACCCAGGTGAACAACATGGAGGTGTCGATCGACGAGGAGTGCAGCCGGATCCTGGCGACGCGCGCCCCCGCGGCCGGCGATCTGCGCGTCATCGTGGCGATCATCAAGACCATCACCGACCTGGAGCGCATCGGCGATGAGGGCGAGAAGATCGGCTACATCGCCTCGCGCCTCGCGACCATGGAGCGCCCGGCCGACAAATATCGGGAGATAAAGCACCTCGGCCGTATCGTCTCGGAGATGGTGCACGATGCCTTGGATGCCTTCGCGCGCATGGATGCGGAGTCGGCCCTGCGCGTCGCGCGCCAGGACCGCCTGGTCGACGAGGAATACGAAGCCATCCAGCGCCAGAGCATCACCTTCATGATGGAGGATCCGCGGACCATCCGCCGCGCCTTGGATGTCATGTGGGTGGTCCGCGCCCTGGAGCGCATCGGCGATCATGCGAAGAACATCAGCGAATACGTGATCTACATGGTTTACGGCAAGGACGTGCGCCACACGTCTCTCGATGACGTCGAGCGAGAGCTCAGGGAGCGAGGATCGACTCCTGCCGGCCAGGCGCGACCGACGGCAGCCCCATGAGCGGCGCGCCGCTGATCACTGTGGGCCGGCCTGCAGGCATGCTTGCCCGCCGGCCCCTCAATGTCGCGGGCTTCCTGATCTGCGCGGGACTGATCGCCTACGCGCTGTACGCGCAATTCAATCTGGGACTCGATCCCTGTCCGCTCTGTATCTTCCAACGCATCGGCATCGCCGCGCTCGGCGTGGTCTTCCTGCTCGCCGCACTGCACAATCCCCGCGGCCGGGGCGCGCGCGCCTATGCCGTTCTGATTGCAGTGGCTGCCCTCGCCACTGTCGGGGTGGCTGCACGGCAGGTGTATCTGCAGCATCTGCCGCCCGGTGCCGTCCCGTCTTGCGGCGCGCCCCTCTCGATGATGCTGAAGTTCATGCCGCTGACCGCGGTGATCCGCAAGGTCCTCACCGGCAGCGGGGAGTGCGGCATCGTCAACTGGACCTTCCTCGGCCTCGCCATGCCCGCATGGGTGCTCATCTGGGCTGCCTGCCTCGGCACCGGCGGGGTCATCGCCAACACCAGGCGCCCGTGATCGGGCGCTAGGTGAGGAGGTTCCTCAGCACGTTGAAGTACATGTGGTGCAGCGCATCGATGTCCGTCAGCCGCACGCACTCGTTCACCTTGTGGATCGAGGCGTTCACCACCCCGAGCTCCACCACCTGAGCCCCCATCGGCGCGATGAATCGGCCGTCCGACGTTCCGCCGCCGGTCGACATCTTCGGTCCTTGGCCGGCCACTGCCGCGATCGCGCCTCTTACTGCTTCCGACAGCGTTCCAGGAGGGGTGTAGAACGGCTCCCCGGACACATACCATTCCAGCGTGTAGCACACTCCGTGCTTGCGCAGAATTCCCTCGACCGCTTCCTTCAGCCCCTCCAGGGTCTGCACCGGTGAATACCGCAGGTTGAACCGCGCCTTGAGCTCTCCCGGGATCACGTTGGGGGCGCCTGTGCCGGCGTTGAGATTGGAGACCTGGAAGCTCGTCGGCTGGAAGTGCTCCGTCCCCTGGTCCCAAACCCGGCGGGTCAGCTCCGCCAGAGCAGGCGCGAGCGTGTGGACTGGATTTTCCGCCAGGTGAGGGTAGGCGACGTGTCCCTGAACGCCGTGGACCGTCAGCCGGCCGCTGAAGGAGCCGCGCCGGCCGATCTT
>DASVWT010000040.1:0-10555 GCA_036393055.1 Steroidobacteraceae bacterium | reverse complement strand
GGAGCGGCCGAAACCGTCGGTGCCCAGGCTGACGTAACGGCCCGGCACCCACTGGCGGATCTGGTCCGGGACGGTGCGCATGTAATCGGTCGCGGCGATGAATGGGCCTTGCGCTTCCTTCAGGCATTGCTGCACGTACGGCGCGCGCGGCGGCTCACCCGCATGCAGCGTGTTCCAACGCTCGCACTCGAGCGCCTCGCGGCGCAGCTCGCTGAAGCTCGTCACCGAGAAGACATCCGCGCGCACGCCGTAGTCGGTCTCGAGGATCTTCGCGGCCTCGAGACACTCGCGGAGGATGGTGCCGGAGCCGAGGAGCGTCGTGCGCAACTTCCCTTTGCCGCCGCCGGCGCGCAGCAGATACGCCCCTTTGAGAATCCCCGCCTCGCTGCCCTTCGGCAGGGCCGGCTGCGGGTAGTTCTCGTTCATGACGGTGATGTAGTAGAAGATGTTCTCCTGCTGCACGTACATGCGCCGCATGCCGTCCTGGATGATGACGGCAAGCTCGTACGCGTAGGCCGGATCGTACGCCACACAGTTGGGCACGGTGGTCGCAACGAGTTGGCTGTGGCCGTCCTGATGCTGCAGGCCCTCGCCCGCGAGCGTCGTGCGGCCGGCCGTGGCGCCGAGGAGAAAGCCGCGGGCCTGGATGTCGCCCGCGGCCCAGATGAAATCCCCCACCCGCTGGAAGCCGAACATGGAGTAGAAGATGTAGAACGGCACCATGGTGATGCCGTGATTGCTGTAGGCGGTCGCCGCGGCGATCCACGAGCAGAGCGAGCCCGCCTCGTTGATGCCCTCCTCGATCATCTGCCCTTTCTTGTCCTCGCGATAGGACATGAGGGTTTCCGCGTCCTGCGGCGTGTAGAGCTGGCCGACCGAGGAATAGATACCGATCTGGCGGAAGAGTCCCTCCATGCCGAACGTGCGCGCCTCATCCGGCACTATGGGCACGATGTACTTGCCGATGGCCTTGTCCTTGAGGAGCGCGGTGAGCACGCGCACGAACGCCATGGTCGTCGAGATCTCGCGCTCGCCCGTGCCCTCGAGCACGGCGGAGAACGCCTCGAGCGGCGGCACGGCGAAGGGCGGGGAAAGCTTGCGGCGCGCCGGCAGGTAGCCGCCGAGGGACTTGCGCCGCTCGTGCATGTAGCGCGCTTCCTCCGAGTCCGGCGCCGGCTGGCGGAACGGGAGCTTCGCGACGTCCTCATCCGGCACCGGGATGTGGAAGCGGTCGCGGAAGGCGCGCAGATCGTCCTCGGAGAGCTTCTTCTGCTGGTGCGCGACCATCTGTCCTTCGCCACCCTTGCCGAGGCCGAAGCCCTTGACGGTCTTCGCGAGGATCACGGTCGGCTGGCCCTTGTGGGCCATGGCGGCGGCGTAGGCCGCATACACCTTGCGCGGATCGTGGCCGCCGCGGTTCAGGCGCCAGATTTCCTCGTCCGACATGTTGGCGACCATCGCCTTGAGCTCCGGGTACTTCCCGAAGAAGTGCTCGCGGGTGTAGGCGCCGCCCTTGGCCTTGAAGTTCTGGTACTCGCCATCGACGCACTCCTCCATCACGCGCCGCAACAGGCCCTGGGTGTCGCGGGCGAGGAGCGGATCCCAACGCGAGCCCCACAACACCTTGATGACGTTCCAGCCGGCACCGAGGAAAGCGGCCTCGAGCTCCTGGATGATCTTGCCGTTGCCGCGCACCGGTCCATCGAGGCGCTGCAGATTGCAGTTGATGACGAAGATGAGGTTGTCGAGCCCTTCGCGCACCGGCATGGTGAGCGCGCCCATCGACTCCGGCTCGTCCATCTCGCCATCGCCCAGGAACGCCCAGACCTTGCGGTCGGTGGGCTTCGCGAGCCCGCGATGCTCGAGGTAACGGATGAAGCGCGCCTGGAAGATCGCCATCATGGGCCCGAGGCCCATCGAGACCGTCGGGAACTGCCAGAAATCCGGCATCAGCCAGGGATGCGGATAGGAGGAAAGACCCTGGTCCCTGCCGCCGGCCTCCTGCCGGAAGTGGCGCAGCAGGTTCTCGCCGAGCCGACCTTCGAGGTAGGCGCGCGCGTAGATGCCGGGCGAGGAATGCCCCTGGAAGAACACGAGATCGCCGGGATGCTCCGCCGAGGCGGCCCGCCAGAAATGGTTGAAGCCGACCTCGTAGAGCGTCGCCGAGGAGGCGTAGCTCGCCAGGTGCCCGCCGTATTCCGATGAGATGCGGTTGGCCTGCACCACCATCGCCATCGCATTCCAGCGGATGTAGGCCTCGATCCGCTGCTCGAGAGCGCGGTTGCCCGGATACTGCGGCTCGCGCCCGGTCGGGATGCTGTTGAGATAGGCGGTATTCGCCCTGAACGGCAGATAGGCGCCGCTGCGGCGCGTGTAATCGATCAGACGCTCGAGGAGGAAGTGGGCGCGCTGCGGACCATGGGTCTTCAGCACCGAGTCGATGGACTCGAGCCACTCCTGAGTTTCAACGGGGTCGAGATCTTCCAGCTTAGGAGGTTCGGTCATTCGATCTAATGGAGTAGGATGCGCCGGCAGTTCCTATGCCCAAGCGAAAGTCACCTGTCTAATGAGCCGCGCAATGATCCGGGTTTCACCGCCGATGGTCAAGCAAGCGCCGAAGCGGAGCGCGGCCCAGGCCCGCCGCGGCATCACTCTGCTGCCGCCCGCGGGCGGCCCGCAGATCGTGCGCTCGCGCAATGGCGAGGCCGATGCACTGCTCGTGGTCATGCCGGAATCCGCCGGCGCCGCCAGCCTGCAGAAGCTGCCGGAAAGCCTGCGCTGGCGCGACCTGCTCGCGCGCGAGCGGCCGCGTGCGGGCGCGGTGCGCTCCACCTCTCTTGCCAACCGCCGCCAGACACTGGCCATACTGGGCTTTATGGGGTCGCAGCCGACGCATTTCGAGCGGCTGGCGCTCGCCGGACGCATGATCAAAGAGGCCGGCGCCCGCGGCGCGCAGACAATCGCCCTCGCGACCGCCGGCTTCGCCGCCGACGCCCGCGGGCAGGCATCGCAAAACGCATCGCTAGAGGCTCTGCTCGCCGGGGCGCTGGCGCAGGCATTCGCCCTGCCGAGCTGGCGCGCATCCTCGGAGGAGCCGCGGCCCATCACCCGCATTAGGCTGCCCGCCGATGCGCAGCTCGATGTCCCGTACGCGCAGATCAGGGCGGAAGGCACCAACCTGGCGCGGTGGCTCACGGCGTTGCCGCCCAACATTCTCGACTCGCGCGGTTACCGCACGGCGCTCACCCAACTCGCCCGCCGCCATGGTCTGCAGATGACCTGGCTCGGCGAGCAGGCGCTCAGGCGCTCAGGCGCCAACGCCTTCCTCGCCGTCGCCGCCGGTAACGAGACACCGGTCGCGGGCATCGCCCACCTGAAGTATCGCCCCGGCCGCCGCCACAGCGGCCCGCCGGACCTGGCGCTCATCGGCAAGGGCATCCTCTTCGACACCGGCGGTGTCAACCTCAAGCCCCACCGGTCGATGCTCGACATGCACACGGACATGGGCGGCAGCGCGGTGGCGCTCGCGACGCTGATTGCGCTGGCGCGCCTGCGCGCGCCGATCGCGGCGGACGCCTGGCTAGCCATCACCGAGAATCACATCGGCCCGAAGGCCTACCGGCCGCAGGAAGTCGTGCGCGCCGCCAATGGCGTCACCATCCAGGTGATCCATACCGATGCGGAAGGCCGCATGGTGTTGGCCGACACCCTCGCGCTCGCCGCGCGCACCAAGCCTCGCTTCATGCTCGACTTCGCCACCCTCACCGGCGCCTGCGTGTACTCGCTCACGGAGCGGATGAGCGGCGTCTTCACCAACCGGCCGGCGCTCGCGCCGGCCCTCCTCGCGGCCGGCAGCCAGAGCGGCGAGCGAGTCTGGACGTTTCCGTTCGACTCCGACTTCGACTCCGACCTGGAGAGCAAGGTCGCCGACGTCCTGCAGTGCACCACGGAAGGCAAGGGCGATCACATCCTCGCCGCGCGCTTCCTCAGCCGCTTCGTCCCCGAGGACATCCCTTGGGCGCACGTCGACCTGTCGTCTGCGACGCGCACCGGCGGCCTGGGCCACATCAACACGGAGATCACCGGCTTCGGCGTGCGCTACGCGCTGCAGCTGATCGTGGAGGATGACATCCTGAAAGCGGTGGAGCAGCTGAAGTGACCTCGATCACTCTGCGCCGTCCCGATGACTGGCACCTGCACCTGCGCGATGGCGAGCCCATGCGCTCGGTGTTGCCGTTCACGGCGGCCCGCTTCGCCCGCGCCATCGTCATGCCGAACCTCCGGCCTCCCGTGACCACCACGGAGCAGGCGTTGGCATACCGTCAGCGGATCCTCGATGCGCTGCCCGCGGGCATGGCCTTCGAGCCGCTGATGACGCTTTATCTCACGGACCGCACCGACCCTGCGGAGGTCGAGCGCGCCAGGGCGAGCGGCCGCATCGTGGGGCTCAAGCTCTATCCGGCGGGGGCGACGACCCATTCCGATGCCGCCGTGACCGACATCCGTCGGATAGATGCGGTGCTCTCCCGTATGGAGGAGCATGACCTCGTTCTGCAGGTGCATGGCGAAGTCACCGACCCCGAGGTCGACGTGTTCGATCGCGAGGCCCGCTTCATCGATGAGGTGCTCGCACCGCTCGCGGCGCGCTTTACCCGCCTGCGCATTGTGCTCGAGCACATCACCACCCGTGCCGCCGTCGAATTCGTGTCGGGCTCCCGGCCGGGCATCGGGGCGACGATCACCCCGCATCACCTCTTGATGAATCGCAACGCGCTCTTCGCGGGCGGCTTGCGCCCGCATCACTACTGCCTGCCGGTGCTGAAGTCCGAGGCCGACCGCGAGGCATTGCTCGAGGCCATTGCGAGCGGCGATTCGCGCTTTTTTCTCGGAACCGACAGCGCGCCGCACGCCCGCGGGGCGAAGGAAGCCGCCTGCGGCTGCGCGGGCATCTTCTCCGCGCATGGCGCGATCGAGCTTTATGCGGAAGCGTTCGAGTCCGCCGGGGCCCTCGAGCGCCTGGAAGCCTTCGCCTGCGAGCACGGCGCGGATTTCTACCGCCTGCCGCGCAACGAGGGCCGAATCACGCTCATCAAGGCTCCCTGGGAAGTGCCGCCGTCATACCCGTTCGGCACCGGGGAGCTGGTGCCGCTGCGGGCCGGTGAGCCTGTCGCCTGGCGCGTGGCGCAGAAGCCATGACCAGCGGCTCACCCGGCACGAGCGCTGAGTCCGGGGCCGCGCCGCCGGCCGCGCCCGCCCCTGGCGTGGCGCTCATGGCGCGGCGCTTCCGCGCGTTTCTGCCGGTCGTGGTGGATGTCGAGTCGGGCGGCTTCAATGCGCAGACGGACGCTCTGCTCGAGATCGCCGCGGTTCTCATCGACATGGACGCCAACGGCGTGTTGAGTCGCGGCGCGACGCACGCCTTTCACGTCAGACCCTTCGAAGGTGCGAGGCTCGACCCCGCCTCATTGTCCGTCACCGGCATCGACCCATTTCATCCGCTGCGCCCCGCACTGCCGGAGCGGGACGCACTGCAGCGGATCTTCCGGGAGATCCGCCACGCCCTGCGTGCCTACGAGTGCCGGCGCGCCATCCTGGTCGGGCACAACGCGGCCTTCGATCTCGGCTTCCTCAACGCGGCGGTGAAGCGGCTGGACCTGAAGCGCAACCCGTTCCATCCGTTTTCCTGCTTCGATACCGCCACTCTCGCCGGCGCGGCGCTCGGGCAGACGGTGCTGGCGAAGGCCGTCACGGTGGCGGGCCTCGCGTGGGATTCGAGCTCCGCGCACTCAGCCGTCTACGACGCGGAGCGCACGGCGGAGCTCTTTTGCCTCATATGCAATCGCTTCCGCGACAGCTTTCTGGAGGCGCAGGCGCGCGCGCAGTCACTGGGTTGGCTCAGCGCGCCCCCGGCCGAAGCCGAGAGCGACGCGCACCCGCTTACTTGACCGCGCCGGCCCCGGAGAGCAGCTTCTTCAGCTCCCCACTCTGATACATCTCCAGAGTGATGTCGCAGCCGCCGATCAGCTCGCCATTGACGTAAAGCTGGGGGTAGGTCGGCCAGTTGGAGTAGCGCTTCAGCGCCTCGCGTATCTCCGGCTCCTCGAAGATGTTGACGTGCTTGAAGTCCGCTCCCAGGGCGCGCAGCGCCGCCACCGTCTGGGCGGAGAAGCCGCACTGCGGAAAGTCCGGCGTGCCCTTCATGAACAGCACCACGGGGCTGGAGCCCAGCTCCGCCTTGATCTTCTCGACGACGTCCATCAGATCACCTCTTGAGAAATTCGCGCCGTGTCTTCAGCTCGGCGACCACCCGCCATTGCTCGGCGGCGCTCATGGATGTCCAGCGGCCGATCTCATCGGCCGTGCGCAGGCACCCGATGCAGTACCCCTGCTCATCGAGCGAGCAGATCTTCGTACAAGGGGAACGGGGGCGATCCCACTCACTGTGCGCCGGCGCTTCGGACATCCAGCCGCATTATGAGGCCGCAAAGCCAATGTTCAAACCATTCTCGGGGCACATCCTTATGCCCGGGCACACCCATGCTAGGCTTCAGGCATGATCCCGACCCCGCAAGCTGCCGCTCCGGACCTGACGCCACCGGCCGATCTACCGGAGCAGGTGGCTGCCGCCCTGCGGGAGGACATCGGCAGCGGGGATGTCACGGCGCGGCTCGTCCCGGAGGATCAGCGGGTCCGGGGCCGGGTCATCAGCCGGGAGCAAGCCGTGCTCTGCGGCCGCCCTTGGGCCGAGGAGACGTTTCACCGCCTGGATGCGGACATCCGCCTCACCTGGCGGGCGGCCGACGGGGAGCAGGTCGCGGCCGAAGCGGTGATCTTCGAGATCGAAGGACGCGCGCGCCCCGTCCTCACCGGCGAGCGGACCGCGCTCAATTTCCTGCAGCTGCTGTCGGCGACCGCCACCCAGGCGAGCCGCTTCGCCGCCGCGGTGGCCGGCACAGGCTGCACCGTGCTCGATACCCGCAAGACCCTGCCGGGCCTGCGAACCGCGCAGAAGTATGCGGTGCGGTGCGGCGGCGGCCGCAATCACCGCATGGGCCTTTACGACATGGTGCTCATCAAGGAGAACCACATCGCCGCCGCGGGCTCGCTCACTGCGGCGATCGCCGCCGCCCGCCGGGTGGCACAGGGCGTGAAAGTCGAGGTCGAGGTCGAATCCCTGGAGGAGCTCGAAGAGGCCCTGCGGGCCGGACCCGACATCGTGCTGCTCGATGATTTCAGCCTCGGCGACCTCGCCGCCGCGGTAGCCCTCAACCGCTCACGCGGACGACCGGTCGCGTTGGAGGCCTCCGGCAGCGTGAGCCTCGAGACGGTGCGCGCGATCGCGCAGACCGGGGTCGACTTCGTGTCATCCGGCGGCCTGACAAAGAACGTGCGCGCCATCGACCTGTCCATGCGCCTCGATTTCATCTGAGGCCGATCAGGCCGGCGCTGCAGCGCCGAGCTTGCTTTCCAGGTAGCGGGCCAGCTCCCCGATCGTCGGGTAGTCGAAGAGCTCCGTCAGGTCCACCTGGCCCGGATACTCCTGGTCGATTTTCTCGTGGATCTCGATGAGCTTCAGGGAGCTCGCGCCGAGCTCGAAGAGGTTGTCGTCGACGTCCACGCGCTTGCCGCCGAGCGCCGCGTCGCAAATGGTCCGCAGCTTCTCCTCTATGTCGCTGCGCGACGCGCTCTCCGGCCCACGCTGCGCCTCGCGCAGTGCGGCAAGCTCCGCAAGCTGCGCATCGAGCTCGCCATCGACATAACTCTGCTCGAGCAGATGCCGCTGGATCTTGCCGCTGGTGGTCTTTGGAATGCGCTTGACCGGCACCACTTCCGCCACCTCCAGGCCGGTCTGCTCGTTGATGAGCCGTGCGGCGCGGGTGGCAAGCGGCAGAAAATCCTGCATCGAGCCGCGATGCAGGATGAAGAGCGTGAGCTGCTCGGTCTCGGCACCGGGGGGCCGCACGCCCGCAGCCACCACCTTGCCGAGCTCCAGCCCCTCGAGACGCTGCGCAATCGCCTCGAGATCGTGCGGGTAGTAGTTCTGGCCGTTGACGAAGATGATCTCCTTCGCCCGGCCGCAGACATAGAGATCCCCCTGATGCACGAGCGCGAGGTCACCGGTGCGCAGCCACCCATCGGCCGTAAAGGCTGCCGCATCGGCCGCGGGGCTCTCGAAGTAACCGCGCGTGACGTTGTCGCCTCGCATGTGCAGGTTTCCGATCCGTCCCTCGGGCAGCGGCCGATCCTCGTCGTCGGCGATACGCACGCTGCAATATGGGATCGGGCGCCCTTCCGATACCAGCCGCACCGCATCCCGCGACCCTGCCTCGATGAGCTCCACGGGACTGCCCGCGCCCAGGCGATGGCGGTTGAGCGCGATGGTGCGCATCGGCGCACCGGGCGGCGGGAAGCTGACTGCAAGCGAGGCCTCCGCCAGACCATACACCGGGTACATGGAATCGCGGGGCAGGCGGGCGGGGTCGAGCCGCGCGAGGAATTCTTCGCAGAGCTCCACCGAGATTGGCTCCGCACCATTGAAGATGAGCTTGACGCTCGAGAGGTCGAGGCCTTCGACCGGCCGGTCGCCGAGCACCTTGAGGTAATGCTTGTAGCCGAAGTTGGGTGAGCAGAGGATGGTCGCACGAATGCGGCTCGCCAGCGTCAGCCAGAGAAGCGGCCGCCGGATGAAGAGCTCCGTCGGCATGAGGTGCGCATGCACCCGGCTGTAGAACATGATGAGATGAAAGCCGATCAATCCCATGTCGTGGGTGAGCGGCATCCAGGAGAGGCTGATGTCATCGGGCGAGAATGCGGCGGCCTCGACCACACCGCGGCAGTTGGCGATGATGTTGCCGTGCGTCAGCACCACTCCCTTGGGCTCGCTGGTCGAGCCGGAGGAGAATTGGATGAAGGCGACATCCTCGGGCCGGGCCTGATACACCTGGCCCGCGCGCGAGATGTCGCTCAGATCATCGACCAGGAAGGCGCGCGAGCGCAGGCCCTCGAAGGTGTCGGACTCTCCCGCCTGGGCGGCGAAAGCGCCGATCCGCTCGAGCGAGCGGCGCTCGGTATAGATGAAGGGCTTGCCGAGCTTACGGGCGATGCGCAGGAGCTTGTGGCGGTGCTCGTCGCTGATGCCGAGGGCCACCGGCACCGGAATGATGCCGCCGAGCAACGCGGCCCAGAAGGCATCGATGAACTGCTCGTTGCTTCCCAGGAAGAGGATGAGCTTGTCGCCGCGCCGCGCGCCGAGGCGCTGCAGGTGATGGAGGATGCCGGCAGCGCGCTCGTACAGCTCCCGGAAGCTGACGTCGCGGGTGTCGTGCTCGCCCTCGAGGTACGTGATCCTGCCGGGATGCTGGCGGTTGACCTCGAGCAGCCCGGTCAAGGTAGTAACGTTCGTCGTCGAGTTCGTCGTGGGGTTCGACATCAGCGGCGTTCCAGCCTCATGTGCAGTGGGTGACGGGTGCGCAGGTTGATCTGCGCCTCGAGCTCGATCGGCTGCTCGGGGACGAGGACCAGGCGGAAATGGCGGGCGATGCGGTGCAGATGCATCAGCATCTCGTAGAGCGCGAAGGTCTCGCCGATGCAGTGGCGGGGACCTGCAGCGAACGGCATGTAGGCGAACCGCGGACGCTCCGCCTCATGGTCGGGCGCGAAGCGCTCCGGCAGGAAGGTGTCGGGATCCTTCCAGTACCGGGGATGGCGATGCAACAGGTAGAGCGGCAGCAGCACGTTGGCGCCCGCCGGTATCTCGAATCCGGAGAGTACATCGGGCTGCACCGTCCGCCGGGAAAGGAGCCACCCCGGCGGATAGAGGCGCAGCGCCTCGTTGACCACCTGTTGGGTGTAGGCCAGCTGCTCCATGCTGGGCAGGCTGGGCGCGGCCTCATCCGGGATGGCATCGAGCTCCGCATGCAGCCGGGCCTCGGCCTCGGGATGTTGGGACAGCAGGTACCACGTCCAGTTGAGGCCGCTCGCCGTGGTCTCGTGGCCGGCCACCACCAGCGTCAGGATCTCATCGATGAGCTGGCGCTCGGCCATCGGCTCGCCGCTGTCCTTGTCGCGGGCGCCCATGAGCATCGCGATATAGTCGTAGTGCTCTTCCGCTTCGCGGCGGCGGCGCTCGATCAGCCCGGCCACCAGCTTGGTGAGCGAGCGGAACTTGAAAGCGAACTGCAGGTTCCGGCCCTGCTCTTTGGTGATCACGTCGAAGGGGTTGCCGCCCAGCTCCTCGGACATTCGCTCGAGGTCGCGGCCGAAAATCGCGCGCAGCACGATTTCGAGGGTGAGGGAGCTCATCTCGTCGGTGAGGTTCACCGGCTCTCCCCGGCGGGCGAAGTCCTCCCAGCGGGTGAGGAGCTGTGAGTTCGCGGTCCCGATGACCTCTGCGAACCGGGTGATGACGCGCCGATGGAAGAACGGCTGCATCATGTAGCGCTGGCGGGTCCAGAGCTCCCCTTCGCTGGTCATCAGGCCCTTGCCGAGCAGGATCTTCACCCGATCGAGGCCGAGCCCCTTCGTGTAGTTGCGGTGGTTCGAGACCAGCACCCGC
>DASVWT010000039.1:0-3399 GCA_036393055.1 Steroidobacteraceae bacterium | reverse complement strand
GCCTTGTGCACCTTGGCGATCGGGTAGGCGAGCTGCCGCCGGCCCCAATCCTCGAGGCGATGCACGTGGCCGGAGCCTGCGGCGATCATGCCCTTGTAGCGCTCGATCATGGCGGGCACCTGCTCGCTCTGATCGGGATGGACCAGGAATACGATTTCGTAGTGCCTCATGTGTCCTCCTCACGGATTGAAGCCGCCCTTCGCGAGGCTCATGCGGGGTGCGGCAAGGAGATTCCGCCCGCCGAAAGCGCGGTGCGGACCCCCTCGAAAGGGGGCGCGCAGGATACTGAAACGGCGGCAGGACTGCAATCGGGAGCGGCGAGGCACTGCCAACGACCATCCATGGCGGCAGCGCGCTCACGCAGTGCGCTGGCGCACCGCCTCATAGAGCAGCATGCCGGCAGCCACCGAGACATTCAGGCTCTCTACCGCCCCGAGCTGCGGCAGACGCACCACCCAGTCGCAGGTCTGCCGGGTCAGGTGCCGCAGCCCTGCCCCTTCGGCCCCCAGAGCCAGCACCACTGCCCCCTTCAAATCGACCTGGTCCGCCCGACTTTCCGCATCGGCATCCGCGCCGACGACCCAGAATCCGGCCTCCTTGAGGAGCTTCAGGGTCCGGACGAGGTTCGTGACGGTCACTACTGGGGTCGTTTCGGCCGCGCCCACCGCGACTTTGCGCACTACGGGGGTGACGTGCGCAGCCCGGTCGCGGGGCACGATGACCGCGAGGGCCCCACAAGCGTCGGCCGTCCGCAGGCACGCCCCCAGATTGTGGGGGTCCTGTACGCCGTCGAGCGCCAGTATCAGCGGCTGCTGCGGGATCTGCGCGGCGGCCTGAACGGCCGCGAGCAGGTCGTCCTCCGTCCAGGGCGGCAGCGGGCTGATATCGGCGGCGACGCCCTGGTGCGCGACATCCCCGAGCTTCTGCTTGAGGGCCTGGAGCTCAACCCGCTGAAGGGGGATCTGCCTCCGGCGGGCGAGCTCGTCGATCTCGCGCGCCCGGGGGTCATCGCGGCGCTCCGCGACCCGCACCGCGGTGACACGCTCGGGGTGCTTCTGCAGCATCACCCGTACGGCGTGCAGGCCGTAGATGGTTTGCGCGCCCTGTTGCAGACCCGGCCCTTGCGATCTGTTGGAATCCAGCCGCTTCACGGCTCGCTGACCAGGTCCAGGTCCACCAGGCCTTCGATGGGGTTCACGCTGGTCACGATCACGCGGACGTGGGATCCGGTGCGCAGCCGCCGTCCCGTGCGCCGTCCGCGCCACCCATGGCCATGCTCCTCCATCTCATAGTCGTCATCGCGCAGGTTGTCGATGTGCAGCAATCCGTCCACGGCCACGTCGAGTATCTGCACGAAGCAGCCGAACTCGACCACGGTGGTGATGAGGCCCTGGAAGGTCTGTCCGATGCGCTCCAGCAGGTAGCTGCATTTGAGGTAGGTTGCGACGTAGCGGTCGGCCTCGTCGGCGCGCTTCTCGAGCTTGGAGGTACTCTCGCCGAGTCCGGCGAGCTGCGCAGTCTCGTACGGCACGGCGGCGCCCCCCTTGGCACCGATCAGCGCCTTGAGCGTGCGATGCACGACCAGGTCGGGGTAGCGTCGGATGGGCGATGTGAAGTGTGCGTAGTGCTTCAGCGCCAGCCCGAAGTGGCCGATGTTGGCTGGCTGATACACCGCTTGCGGCATGGCGCGGACGATGAGCGATTCGATGAAGGGGCGCTCCGCCGTGTGGCCGAGGCGCCGCGCGATGGCCTGAAGGTCGCGGGTAGTGACGGTTTCCGGCAGGTGCGCCTCGATCTCCAGCGCGCGCAAGGTACTCGTCAGCCGGTCGAGCTTCTCGGCCTCGGGCTGTCCGTGCACCCGGTAGAGCGAGGGAGTGTGGGTCTTCTCGAGCTCCTCGGCGACCGCCACGTTGGCGAGGATCATGCACTCCTCGATCAGGCGGTGCGCGTCATTGCGGGTCCGCAGCTCGATGCCCTTCACGCGCTCCGCGGAGTCGATCACGAACTCCGCTTCGGCGGCGTCGAAGTCGAGCGCGCCGCGCTTGCTGCGCGCCTTGTACAGGGCCCGATAGACATCGACCAGGACGAGCAGCGGCGCCACCAGTGGACCCAACTGCTCGCGCGCGGCCGGCCGTCCTTCGAACAGGGCTGCATTGGCGAGGGTATAGGTCAATCGCGCCGCGGAGCGCATCACGGCGGGATAGAACCGCGCCGACTTCAATACGCCCGTCTTGCTGATCACCATGTCGGCCGCGAAGCAGAGCCGGTCGACCTTCGGCGCGAGAGAGCACAGATGATCGGACAGAGCGGTGGGCAGCATCGGCAACACGCGCGTCGGGAAGTACACTGATGTGCCGCGCTCCAACGCTTCCGTATCGACAGCCGTGCCGGGCCGGACGTAGTGGCTGACGTCGGCGATTGCGACGATGAGGCGAAACCCTGCCGGATGCGGCTCCGCATAAACGGCATCGTCGAAATCGCGGGCATCCTCGCCATCGATGGTGACGAGGGGCAGGCTCCTGAGATCTTCCCGTCCTTGTGCCTCACGAGGATCGACGCGATCGCCCCAGGCCTGCGCCTCGCGCAGCGCGTTGGCGGAAAACTCGTGCGGAAGGTCGAAGCGGGCGATCGCCGCCTCGGTGGCAAGCTCGACCGGGCGGTCGGGATCGAGGCGTTTCTCGATCCGGGCCTGCGCCGCCTTAGCTGCACCGGCATGCCGGGTGATTCGTGCAATCACCCAGTCGCCGTTGCGGGCGCCGTCGAGGCTGTTGTGGTCGATGGCGCATCGCAGCTGCAGGCGCCGGTCCGCCGCGGTGACCCACGCGGTGCGGCCCAACACTTCCACGGTCCCGAGGAAAGCATTGACGCCGTGCTCGACGACCTGCTCCACGGAGCCCGACCAGCGATTGCTGGCATCGCGCGACAGGCGTACACGCAACCGATCCCCGTGCATGACGCCACGCATCTCTGGCGGCGGAAGAAAGACGCTGTCCTTCATTCCCGCAACGCGCAGGAAGCCGTATCCGGCCCGATGGGCGCTCACCTGTCCCTCGACCACGCCGCCGGAGTGGACACCGGCCGACGCCCCACCTTGTGGTCGCGAAATCTGCGCAGATCGGCCGCCCTGGACCGGCCGCTTCGCCCGTTGCTGCCGGCGCGAAGCCGGCTTGGCAGCCGTGCTCGAGCCATCGGCCTGCCCGTGCCCGTCGCCCCCGCTCCTGGCGTGCAGCGCGGCCCGAGCCTTGGGGTGCGCCCCGCCCTTGCGGTCCCGGCGCCCGAACTTGCCTCTACGCGCTTTCAATTGACAGCTCCCGACCCCCTGCGTAGATTGCGCGCGCCCGCAATGGGCATTCCGATCGTCCTGCCCGGGTGGCGGAATTGGTAGACGCACTAGTTTCA
>DASVWT010000038.1:0-5847 GCA_036393055.1 Steroidobacteraceae bacterium | reverse complement strand
GAGGGTGCCGTCGCGCGGATCGAAGCTGGCGCGCAGCCGGGAGAGCTTCTCGAGCGAGGTGTCGGGGCGGACGTTGTTGTCCGTCTTCAGGCCCATGAACGGCACGACCAGATCGTCGTAGAAGCCCTCGCGCCAGGCTGCCGCGGCCTTCATGTGGCTCTCGCAGGCGAGGCGGTCCTGCTCCTCGCGGCCGATGCGCCAGCGCTGCGCCATGAGCTCGGCGCTCTGGCCCATCGAGAGGCCGGTGCGCGGCTCCACGACGGCGGGCAGGACCGGCTTGAAATGGCGCGGCCGCAGCCGCAGCCACGGCGCCAGGCGCTGCCCCAGCGTCCTGCCGCGAGCGCTCGCGAGCAACAGCTGTTGGTAGGCGCGCGGATACACCACCGGCGGATCGCTGATGGTGTCGACGCCGCCGGCGAGCGCGCAGTCGATCTGGCCGAGTGCGATCTTGTTGGCCATGGCGATCGCCGCCTCGAGGCTCGTGCCGCAGGCGCGCTGCAGATCCAGCCCGGGCGTCTGCGGATCGAGGCCTGAGGACAGAACGCACTCGCGCGCGAGGTTGTAATCGCGCGAGTGCTTGATGACCGCACCGGCGGCGACGTCACCCAGCCGCACACCGGTGAGGCCGAAGCGCTCCACCGCGGCACGGAACACCGCCGTGAGCATCTCCTGGTTGCCCACCGCGGCATAGGCGGTATGCGCCCTCGCGAACGGAATGCGCACGCCACCCACGATGGCGACGCGCCGCACAGTTGTGCCAACGAGCATGGAACCTCCGGATGGGGACGCGGCATCCCGCAGCGCGGGCGGGCCGCCCCGGTTGCCCCGCTTGCCTAAGCTACCATTGGCCTGCTGCGAGCGGTATTCTGCTCGACCCGATCTGCACTGCGCTAAAGGGTCTTCCCAATGGGCGACTTCACGACTCTCATGGCCCGCGATGGCCACGAGTTCCAGGCCTATCTCGCCGCGCCGCCGGGCCGGCCCCGCGGCGCCGTCGTGGTGCTGCAGGAGATCTTCGGGGTCAACGCGCACATCCGCGCCGTCACCGACAGCTTCGCGGCCGAGGGCTACACCGCCATCGCGCCGGCGCTGTTCGATCGCATACGCCGCGGTATAGAGCTCGGTTACGGCGAGGCCGACCGCGACGAGGGCCGCGGGTATATGCAGCAGCTCAAGCCGGAGGATACGATGAAGGACGTTGCCGCGGCCATGGCGGTGGTCAGGCATTCCGGACGGGTGGGTACCGTAGGCTACTGCTGGGGCGGGGCTCTCTCCTACCGGGCGGCATGCGAGCTGCCGATTGCCTGCGCCGTCGTCTATTACGGGAACCCGCGGGATACGTCCAGGACGCCAAAGTGTCCGGTCATGTATCACTTCGGCTCGGCCGACAAGAGCATCCCGCTGGATCAGGTCGAGCGGCTGAAGACCCTGCACCCGCAGGGCATCTTCTACGTTTATGACGGGGCCGGTCACGGCTTCAATTGCGATCAGCGGCCGAGCTACGACGCGGCCGCCGCCGCGCTCGCCCGGCAGCGCACGCTGGAGTTTCTCGCCCGCCGGCTGGCCGGCGAGGGCCGCGAGCGCGAAGACCAGGAGCAAGAATGATGTTGAGATTGAAAGATCCCACGCTGCTGCGCCAGCAGGCGTACATCGACGGCGCGTGGGCCGACGCCGACCGCGGCGCCACGCACGAGGTCGTCAACCCGGCCTCCGGCGAGCGGCTCGGCACCGTTCCTGACATGGGGACGGCGGAGACCCGCCGCGCCATCGAGGCGGCGGCGAAGGCGTTTCCCCTCTGGGCCGCAAAGACCGCGAAGGAGCGTGCGGCGGTGCTGCGCCGGTGGTACGAGCTGATGATGGCGCATCAGGAGGATCTCGCCGCGCTCATGACCGCGGAGCAGGGCAAGCCCCTCGCGGAGTCGAAAGGTGAGATCGTCTATGCGGCCTCCTTCATCGAGTGGTTCGCGGAGGAAGGCAAGCGGCTCTACGGCGATGTGATCCCCGGCCACCAGAGCGACAAGCGCATCCTCGTGCTTCGCCAGCCCGTGGGCGTGGTCGCGGCGATCACGCCGTGGAATTTTCCGACGGCCATGATCACCCGCAAGGCCGGGCCCGCGCTCGCGGCCGGCTGCACCTTCGTCTGCAAGCCGGCGATGCAGACCCCCTATTCCGCGCTGGCGATGGCGGAGCTCGCCGCCCGCGCCGGCGTGCCTGCGGGCGTCCTCAACATCGTGACCGGCAACAACGCGGCCGACATCGGCGGGGAGATGACTTCCAACCCGGTGGTGCGCAAGCTCACGTTCACGGGCTCCACACAGGTCGGCAAGCGCCTGATGGCACAGTGCGCCGGCACTCTGAAGAAGCTGTCGCTGGAACTCGGCGGTAACGCCCCCTTCATAGTATTCGACGACGCCGATCTCGACGCAGCGGTGGCGGGCGCCCTGATGAGCAAGTACCGCAACACGGGCCAGACGTGCGTTTGTGCCAACAGGCTGCTGGTGCAGAACGGCGTGTACGAGGCGTTCACCCGCAAGTTGGTGGAGGCCGTCGGCAAGCTGCGCGTCGGCAACGGACTCGAAGGGCCCACCGATCAGGGGCCGTTGATCGACCAGAACGCGCTCGCCAAGGTCGAGCGGCACATCGCCGATGCGGTGCAGAAGGGCGCGCGGGTGGCGCATGGCGGCAAGCGCCATGCCCTCGGCGGCACGTTCTTCCAGCCGACCGTGATAACCGATGTCACGTCCGAGATGCTGGTCGCCCGGGAAGAGACCTTCGGCCCCGTCGCGCCGCTCTTTCGGTTCGCCACCGAGGCCGACGCCGTGCGCATGGCGAACGCCACGGAATTCGGACTGGCCGCCTACTTCTACACTCGCGACCTGGCGCGCTCCTGGCGGGTGGCGGAGGCCCTGGAGTACGGCATCGTCGGACTCAATACCGGCATCATCTCCACCGAGGTGGCGCCCTTCGGCGGCATCAAGGAGTCCGGCATCGGCCGCGAGGGCTCGAAGTACGGCATCCTCGACTACACGGAGCTGAAGTACCTGTGCACGGGGCTGGCGTGATGCGCTACGTCAGCTCTCCGGACTTCCACCGCGACTCCGCCGAGCGGATCGGCATCCTTCTGGTCAACTCCGGCACGCCGCAGGCGCCGGAGCCGTGGGCGGTGCGGCGGTTCCTGTCGAGGATGCTGTCCGATCCGCGCGTGGTGGAGCTACCCCGGGCGCTGTGGTTTCCGATCCTGTACGGGCTGATCCTCCCGTTCAGGCCGGCACGCGTCGCGCGCAAGTACCGCCGTATCTGGTCGCCATCCGGCTCTCCGCTGCTCGACCTGTCGCAACGGCTGCGCACCGAGCTCATGGGGACACTGGCGCAGCGGATGCTGGCGCCGTTCTCGGCGGAGCTCGCCATGCTGTACGGGGAGCCGGGGGTGCCGCAGGCGCTCGCCAACCTGCGCGAGGCAGGGGCCCAGCGCATCCTGGTGCTACCGCTCTTCCCGCAGTATTGCGGCGCGACGACCGGGGCGGCCTACGACCGGGTGACCGCCGAGCTCAAGCGCTGGCGCTGGCTGCCGGAGCTGCGCTTCGTCGCGGAGTATCACGACCAGCCGGAATACATCGATGCGCTGCGCGCGAGCGTGCTCGAGCACTGGGAAACGCACGGCCGTACGCGCTACCTGTTGATCTCGTTCCACGGCATCCCGGAGCGCAACTTCCATCATGGCGATCCTTACTTCTGCAAGTGCCAGAAGACCGCGCGCCTGCTGGCCGAGGAGCTGATGCTGCGCGATGGAGAATGGAGCGTCAGCTTCCAGTCGCGCTTCGGTCCGGCCGGGTGGCTGAAGCCCTACACCAGCCAGGTGCTGGCGCAGCTGCCCGGACGGGGCGTGCGCGAGGCTACCGTGATATGCCCCGGATTCGCGGTCGATTGCCTCGAGACGCTGGAGGAAATCGCCATCGAGAACCGCGATACGTTCCTGCGGGCTGGCGGACAGCGCTTCGAGTACGTGCCCGCGCTCAACGCGCGCCCGGAGCATGCGCGGTTTCTGGCGACGCACATTGCACGCCATTGCCAGGGATGGACGCAGGTGGAGCTGGGGCTGCGCCCGACCGGGGCGGCGCGGGGCACCTCGGCCTGAGCGTGCTCGGTCGGTTCCTCGAGATCGGAATCTCAACTCCCGACATCCGCGCGTCGGTGGAGTTTTACGAGCGCCTGGGATTCACGCAGGCGCCGACGGGCGACACCTGGCCGCATCCTTACGGCGTCGTCACGGACGGACGGGTGTACCTCGGGCTGCACCAGGCGCGCCTCGACTCTCCGGCGCTGACATTCGTGCGCCCCGGGGTTGCCGGGCAGCTGACCGCACTCGAGCAGTTGGGTGTCGATCCGTCGAGACTCAACATCGGCGGCGAGGTCTTCAATGAGATCGGCTTTCGCGACCCGGCAGGCCTGCCGGTCAGAATGCTCGAGGCCCGCACCTACTCACCCGCGGCTCGCGAGCCTGGCGAGATCTCCCTGTGCGGCGAATTCCGCTGTCTCGGCCTGCCCGCGGCCGACTTCGAGGGGGTCAGCCGGTTCTGGCAGGCGCTCGGACTCCTGGTCGGGGACGAGGAGGCTCACCCTTACCCCCACCTGCCGCTGCGCTGCGACGATCTCGAGCTCGCCCTGCACCGCCCACGGTTCTTCGCGGAGCCGCTCCTCGTATTCCGCGATGCCGCAATGCCCACGCGAATCGCACGCCTGCGCGAGCTCGGGGTGGGCACACTCCAGCCGCCTCCCCCGGGGCTCACCGCGAGAGCCAGTGCAGTGCTCGTCGCGCCCGAGGGCACTGCCCTGCTGCTGCTCGAGGATGCCTGACAGCCCTGATCGCGGGCACCGGCCAGCGCGGCACGCATGCGGCGCGGTGCGGTAATCGCTCGCGCACTCCGCGGACTCTATTTGCAACACCCCATCGCCCGCTTAAGCTTCCCCGATGGCCATTCGAAACACCCGCGAGCGCTGGGGCTCGCTGTCGCAGCTCCTTCATTGGATCATCGTCGCGCTGATCGCACTGCAGGCCGCGCTCGGGCTCACCGGCTTGCTGCTGCCCCTCGGCATGCAGAAGCTGGCGGTGCTGGCCCGCCACAAGTCGATCGGGATCACGATCCTCGGGCTCGCCGCGCTGCGCCTGCTCTGGCGCTGGCTCAACCCGACTCCGCCGCTGCCGTCCAACCTGAGGCCCCATGAGCGCTTCCTGGCGCATTTCACGCATGCGGCGCTCTACATTCTGCTCTTCGCGATGCCGCTCACCGGCTGGATCATGTCCTCGGCGCGCGGCTTTCCGGTCAGCTGGTTCAACATGGCCCAGCTTCCCGATCTCGTCCCGAAGAGCGAGACGCTATACGGCGCGATGGTGACGACCCATGCCGCGCTCGCGATCGCCCTGGCCCTGGTCGTTGCGCTGCACATTGCCGGAGCGCTCAAGCATCACTTCGTGCTCAAGGACGATACCCTGCGCCGGATGCTGCCGTCCGCGGCGCGGGCCCGCCGGCTGACCGTCGCGGTGCTCGCGGGGACGATGCTCGCGGCTCCGGCCGCGCGCGCCGCAGGCCCGGCCTATACGCTGCTGGCGAAGCAGAGCTCGTTGACGTACGCGTTCACCCAGGCTGGCGCCGGGGATGAAGGACGGTTCGAGTCATTCGCAGTCAGCTTCGATCCGGCCGCGGGACGGCTCGCAGTCGTGGTCGACATGCGCTCGTTCGACACCGGCGACCGGCAGCGCAACGGCATCCTCGGCGGGAATGACTTCTTCGATGTCGCGCATTATCCGCAAGCGCGCTTCACCGCGAGCCGCATCGTGAAGACGGCAGG
>DASVWT010000037.1:0-28163 GCA_036393055.1 Steroidobacteraceae bacterium | reverse complement strand
CCCCAGCCATAGCGATAGTCGGTGTACAGCACGTACGTTGAATTGAGCGCGAACTGCGCAAGCGCCAGCAGGAAAAGCACCGCGGCCAGCGCAAACACCTGTGGGTAACGCCGCAGCAGCATCAGCGAGCCGAGCGGATTGGCGTGCCGCCAGTCGATCCGCGTACTGCGGTGCTCTTTCGGATGCGATTCCGGCAACACGAAGAAGCCGTAGCAGAAATTCACCAGCGACAATCCGGCAGCGACCCAGAACGGCAGGCGGATCCACAGATGCCCGAGGAAACCGCCGAGCGCCGGGCCTACGATGAAACCGAGCGCGAACGCACCGCCCAGCATGCCGAACGCCGCGGCCCTCTTCTCCCGCGGTGTGATGTCGGCGATGTAGGCGTTGGCCGTGCTGAAGCTGGCTGCGCAGATGCCCGATACGGCCCGGCCGATGAACAGCAGCCACAGCACCGGCGCGAGCGCCATGACGATGAAATCGACGCCCAGGCCAAAGCTCGAGATCAGGATCACGGTGCGCCGCCCGTAGCGGTCCGACAGCGCGCCCTGGATCGGCGAGCAGACGAACTGCATCAGCATGAACAGCGTGCCGAAGCCGCTCGACCATACCGCGGCCTTGGCGATGCTGCCGCCGATCAATTCCACGATCAGGTGAGGCAGCACCGGAATCATGATGCCGAAGGCCAGCATGTCGATCGCCACCGTGACGAAGACGAACAGCACCGCTGCACGGCGGTGCGGATGCGCGAGAGGCTCGTGCGGGGTCATCGAGGGAGGGCTGAATCGCGGGGAAATGACGATTCTAGCAGGCGGCCGGCACGGGCGGCTCAGTTCATGTGACCTTGATCACGCCAGCCCGAATCAGCTCCTGGATCTGCGCCTCTTCCAATCCGCACTCCCGCAGCACCGCCCGGCTGTCCGCGCCGAGAGCCGGCGGCGGAGTGTCGGCGCATGGCTCGATACCGGCGAAGCGGATGGGCTGCGCCAACGCCCTCCTGATCTCGGACGGATACGAGGGATCGACATCGAAAAAGCCGACATCTGCCAGGTGGGCATCATCGAGCAGGTCATCGAGGGAGTTGACTCTAGAGCAGGGTATGTCGCGCGCGCCAAGTGCTGCGATCCAATCATCGGTCGTGCGGCGAAGCAGTGCCTGCGCGGTCATCGCATAGAGATCGTCGATCCGCGCCTGCCGGATGCGGGCGTCCTTGAACCATGGCTCCTCGCAGACCTCGGGTCGCCCGATTTCCTCGAGGAAGCGGCACCACTGCTCGGCGGTGTAAGGCAGCACCGCGATCCAGCCGTCGGCGGTCCTGAAGGGCTCGCGGTGGGCCGAGAGAATACGCGGGTACCCCGTCGGGCCTCCCTTTGCGAAGGTGGCGCCCGCCAGATGCTCGTTCAGCAGGAAAGCCGCCATGACTTCATACATCGGCACTTCCAGCTCGATGGCCCCCGCGAAGCCGCGCGCGCGGGAGAGCAGCGCCGCGAGTACCCCGTGCACCACATGCAGCGCCGCCACCTTGTCGGCGATGATCGTGGGTACGAAGGCCGGCTCTCCGTCGCGGGTCGCGCCAAGGGACGCGAGCCCGCTCGCGGCCTGGATCACATCGTCAAACGCCGGCCGTCCCCGGTATCGCCCCCGCTGCCCGAATCCCGTTGCCGCGCAATACACGATTCGCGGGTTGACCTGCGAGACGGCATCGAAGGTCAGTCCCAATCGCTCGGCGGCGTCGGCCCGCATATTGTGCAGAAATACGTCGCTCCTCTTCAGAAGAGCCGCAAACGCGGCTCTGCCCTCCTCGCGCTTGAGGTCCATCGCCAGTGCGCGCTTGTTGCGGTTGTTGTTGATGAACAATGCGCCATCGACATGCTCGCCGCGAGGGTGAGACTCGCGCGCAAAATCCCCCTGCAGCGGCTCCACCTTGATCACATCGGCGCCGAGATCAGCCAGGATCTGTCCCGCGTACGGACCGAGCACGATCGCGCCGACCTCGAGAATGCGGATTCCCTGCAGCAGCGGGATCATCGGCGCGCGGTCATCGAGCGGTCTTGCCCCACCGACGCATCATGCCCGCGAGGGGCACATCGCCGAGCGCGGCAAGGATCTCCGTAAAGCTCTTGTCGCTTTCGTCCTGCCCGAGCTTGAAGCGGCCGCGCGTCTTCAGCACCCTTGCGCGGAACGCGATGACACGCTGAAGCATCGACTGATAGCGTTTGCCGACCTGCTCCACCCGCCAGTTGTCAGGCGCATTGCCTTCGAGTGCCGTGACGAGAGCGCGTATGGCCTCGTCGTTGGCCTGCGGCAGCAGCGAGATCTGCACCTGGAATTGCGCGAGCACATAGTTCCAGGTCGGCGCCCAGCCCGGCTGGGATATCCAGCCCGGCCGGATGTACGCGTGAGGCCCCTGGAAGAGCACGAGCGCCCGGGGCTGCCGCCGGATGAGCTCGACCTGGGGATTGGAGAGGGCAAAGTGCCCGAGGAACGAGGTCACCGCGCCCGACTCGTCGGTCTCGCCGAGAAGCGGCAGCGGCGTGGTCAGGGTTTCATCGCCGTCAGAGGTTACGACGAGTGCCAGCTTCTGCTCACGCACGAAGTCGGCGATCTGGGGTGCAGTGGCGGCGAATGAATCACTCGTAGTCATGTGCAAGCTCAACGTGCAGTGAAGCCGCCATCGATGGGGAGGGCCACCCCCGTGACGAAGCTCGCCTCCGCGGAAACCAGCCACAGCACCGCATCTGCCACCTCTCCCGGCTCGACGAGGCGGCCCATGGGCACGGCCGCGATCAGCCGCGCCTCGTTCGCCGCCGCCTCCGCCGGATCTCCCTTCCGGCCGACGAACGCCTGCTTCATCGGCGTCTGCGCGAGAAACGGACAGACCACATTGACCCGGATCCGGTCCGGCGCAAGCGCCAGCGCGAGCGATTTGGCGAGGCCGACCACGGCCCATTTGGCCGCCGAGTAGATCGGGCTCATCATCGAGCCGACGAGGCCCGACACCGAAGAGGTGAAGACGATCGCGCCGCCGCCGCGCGCGCGCATGTGGCGGGCCACCCGGCCCGCACCGAGTGTCGCCGAAGTGACGTTGAGCGTCATCGCCCGCTCATATTCGGCAAGATCCAACTCCTCGATGGAGGCCGGACCCGGCGCCCCCGCGTGCGCCCAGAGTATGTCCGCTCCGCCCAGAGCCGAGACCGCCCGATCGATGCTGTCGCGAGCCGCCTCCGCCACGGAAAGGTCGGCGACAACGGGGATGACACGGTCGCGGCCGCATTCAGCGGCCAGCGCATCGAGGCCCCGCGCATCGATGTCGATTGCCGCGATGCGCGCCCCCTCGCGCACGAAGCGTTCGACCCCCGCCCGCCCCATCCCTGATGCCGCCGCCGTCACGATTGCCAGCTTTCCCGCAAGGCGCATGCTGCTACCCCTCAATTCGCGTAAGCATCGGCAAACTTGCCGGTGGTGGAGATCACGGTGGTGCGCGTCTCGAGATACGAGTCGAGCGCCTCGACACCATTCTCACGCCCCCAACCGCTCGCCTTGAGGCCGCCATACGGCGTGGACCAGCGGATGTAGCGGTAGGTGTTGACCCACACCATGCCGGCCTGGATCCGCGCAGCAACACGATGTGCGCGACCGACATCGCCAGTCCACAGCCCTGCCGTGAGTCCGTAAGGTGTGCCGTTGGCAATCGCAACCGCCTCTTGCTCGCCCTCGAACGGGATGATCGCCGCGACCGGCCCGAAGATCTCCTCCTGCGCGATCCGCATGCCAGGGGAGACATCCGCGAACACGGTCGGCTCGACGAAATAGCCTTTGCCGAGATTGCCGCGCTCGACCCGCGCGCCGCCCGTTACCAGCCGGGCACCCTCCTCCCGGCCGATTCCGATGTAGTCCATCGTCTTCGCAAGCTGTTGCGCATGCGCCTGCGGCCCCATGTGAGTTGCCGGATCGAGCGGCATTCCCACCCGCACTCGCGCGGCGCGCCGCCGGAACTCCTCGACTGCGCGCTCGTACAGCGGGCGCTCGACCAGCACCCGCGATCCGAGCGCGCAGCTCTGCCCGCACAGCGCCCACGCCGAGCCGGTCGCGGCGTTCAGCGCCTGCTCGAGATCAGCGTCCGCGAAAATGATGTGCGCGGCCTTGCCTCCAAGCTCGAAAGTGAAGCGCTTCAGCGTGTGAGCGCCGGTCTTGAGAATGGTGCGCGCGGTCTCCCCTTCGCCGGTGAAGGTAATCTTGTCCACCCCCGGATGGGCAACCAGATGGGCGCCGGCAGCCGGACCGTCGCCCGGCACGACATTCACCACGCCTGGAGGGAAACCGGCCGCCTCGAACAGATGCGCCAGCGCGAGCGATGAGGCGGGCGTGTGCTCCGCGGGCTTGAGCACCACCGTGCAGCCCGCTGCCAGCGCCGGGCCGAGCTTCCAGGCGGCGGCCATGAGCGGCACGTTCCAAGGGGTGATGGCCCCCACCACGCCGACAGGCAGGCGCGAGGTGAAGGCATGAACGCTATCGTCGATTGGAATGGTCCGGCCGGAGAGCTTGTCGGCCAGGGAAGCGAACCAATGGTAGTACTGCGGGTGCAGCCCGATGTCCCCGCGCGACTCGCGAATCGCGCGCCCGTTGTCGAGGGACTCCACCTGCGCCAACTCCTCGACCTGCGTCGCGTAGAGGTCGGCAAACTTGCGCAGCAAGGCTGCACGCTCCCATCCGGCCATCTTGCGCCACGGGCCTTCGAATGCCGTGCGCGCCGCAGCTACGGCGCGGTCGATCTCCGCCTCCCGTCCAAACGCCACATCGCCCCAGGCCTCCCCGGTAGCCGGATCGACACTCGGCCGGACGCCCGCGTCCACCCACTCGCCTCCAATGAACAGACGATCGAAGCGGAATCTGCTTGCACCCATCATTTCGCCTCACCAGGTTTCATTACCAACAGCCGAACGGTTCCCGGCAGCGCCTCCGGCCACCCGAGCTTATTGACGGGGCCGAAGCGCGCCGCCGGCAGATACAAAGTCCCCGTCTGCGGATCTATTGCACCGGTGCGTGTGCCCACTAGCGTATGATCCCGCTCCAGCACGCGCACATCGCGCGGACCGTCGACCACCAAGACAGTGAGCAGGCCGTCTGCCGCTGAAGGCACAAACACCTGACGGGTGACGTCGTCGTAAATCACTGCATCGGCGCCCTCGCCTACTGGAACACCCTCGAGCTGCCGGCCGGTCCGGGCATCGAGCACCTCGAGGATCTTGTTGGTGCAGACCGACAGTATGATGTCCGCTGCGGCAGCGTAGGCCATGCCCGTGGGCTCCCTGCAGCCCTTCATTGGCCACCTGCCTATCACATGGTGCGAGGCGGCGTCGATCGCGATGACCGACGCCGACTCCGATGCGTTCACGAAGACGCGGCCGTGCCCGTCCGTTGTGGCGAATTCGAGCGGCTCTCCCAGATCCAGAAGAGCCACCTGCCGAAGCGTCGCCGGATCGAGCAGATACACCTCGCCGTGGCCGCCGATCACCCAGGCGCGCTTGCCCATCGGCTCCCAGACTGCGGCATCCGGCGACTGCCGCAGGCTGAACATCTTCCTCACATGGCCGTCCGCCGCGTCGAAGAGAATCGTAACCGAGTAGCCCGCCATGTCGGCCAACACCGTATCGCCGCCAGGCAGAACGATGACGCCGCGCCCCTCGGAGCCGGGAATGACCTGCGGATCCATGAGGCCTGTGCCGACATCGAGCTTGAAGACGCCGTTGCCGCGGGAAACGAACAGCCGCCGGTGCACGCGATCGAAAGTGGCGTAATCCCACCAGCCGTCGGTCATCGGTATGCGCTCGACGATGTGATAGCCCGGGGGCCGTTGCGAGCTCGCCTGCCCGGCCGCCACGGGAAGCACGATTGTCACGAGGAGAGAGGCAATGAGCGCGAGCAGAAATGCGCAGCGAGCCGAGCAAGACATGCAACTTCCATCCTGCGTCACGCCACCCAACGGGCGATCCGGATCATTCTGACTGCGCCACCGGAGCCGCGCAGCCGCCAATTCGGGTAATGCGTGTCCAATTCAGGTAGCGATGCCTGGCCGCGTCGCGGCCGAGCCCCGCTTCCGGGCGGTGCGGCGGGCGCTCCAGAGCATCGAGCCGAGGCCGACCATCCCGGTCAGCCATATGCCTGTCATCACGGCGAGCCAGCGCATCGCGATGCCGCCCGCTCCGCCGGTATGCAGCGCATAGAGTGAGTCAAACATGCGATTTGCGAGGGGTGCCCGCCGCTCGTCGTACTCGGCAAGAACCCGCCCGTCATGACTGCTGACGTGAACCGTGGTGAGGTCCTCGACCCGGCGCGCCTCCCCGCGCTGCAGCACCTGCACTTCGTACCAAGGCGTGCGCGCTGTCGGCAATATCACGGCCTCGAGGGAGCCCGCCGGATAGCGGCTCATCGCCTGTCCGATGGCCTCGGCGGCCGTCACGGGACTGATACGTTGCGGAATGGCCTCAGCGAGCGCAATCGGCGGATCATGCTCGGCAACGCCGATGAGCTTGCCGATTGGAGCGCGGAAGGCGAGACAGATTCCGCAGGCGACTACCAGCATCGCAGGGATGACGAGCCACAGTCCCAACGCGCGATGCAGGCCCCAGAGCCTTGCCGGTGTCGTTTGAGCCGCGGGCGGCCAGAGTGCACGGCGCCAGCCGCCGCTGCGCGGCCATGCCAACCGCAGACCAAAGGCGAGGTTGAGCAGCAACACGACGCCGCTGGCGCCCAGAAACCATTGTCCCGCCGTACCGGCGAACAACGTCTGATGCAGGTACGTTGCGATCTGGAAAGGGCCGATGTGCAGCCAGTCGTAATTGCCTGGCCGCTCGCGCAGCACCGTCCCTCGCCCGTCCACACGCAGGATGTCATTGCGCCCATCCGGCAGATCCAGAATCACGTCGAAGCGCCCGGACTCGCCACCACTGGCATACAGCGCCGAAACGGTATGTCCTGGATAGCGGGATGCGTAGCTGCCCAGTGCAACGCTCAGCGCCGCGGCATCGAGCGGCGCGGCCGGCCCCGCAACGGCCCAATCGTCCAGCTCCCAGTGAAATACCAGCAGCGCGCCCGTCACCGCCTGCAGCATCCAGAGGGCCGCGAAGGTGATACCGATGTATCGATGGGCGACTCGCAGCCAGCGCTTCATCCGGTCCAGCGCGCTCCTTGCGGAATCAGGCGCCGGCCTCGCCCGCCAAGGTCACCCGCAGCCACTGAGCGCTGTCCGCCAGAGCCCGGCGCGCCACCTCCGCGATCGACATCGCCTCGATGAAGCTGTGAGTCGCGCCCGGATAGACGCTCAGGCGAACGGGCACTCCCGCCGCCTGGAAGCGCTCGGCCATGCTGCGATTGTGATCGATCAGAATGTCGCATTCGCCGACGAGCAGCATCGCGGGCGGCAGGCCGCGCAGATCGGCCAGAATCGGACGGGCGAGCGGATTTTGCAGTTGCCTCGGGTCAGGAACGTAGTGCCGCCAGAAAACGACCCGCTCCTCCGGCGTCAGCATGTACCCTGGCCCGCCATACCGGCGATCGGCCTCCGGCGAAGGCTCGCTGTCGAATCCGCCATAAATCAACAGCAGCGCCTTGAGCAACTCCCCGTCTCCGGCATCGCGCAGCATGAGCGCCGCGCCGACCGAGAGATTACCACCCGCCGAGTCGCCGCCGATCGCGATCCTCGCCGGGTCGACGCCCTGCCCGGCTCCGCCGGTTCCGAGCCACCGCGCCACCGCCACCACTTGCTCCAGCGCGGCCGGAAACGGCGCCTCGGGCGCGAGCGCGTAGTCGACGCCTACGACCACCACCCCTGCACGGTGAGCGTACTCCCGCATCACCCGATCATGCGTATCGAGGCTGAAGAGCGTCCACCCTCCTCCATGCAGATAGATCAACGCCGGCTTTGCCGCTTCCCCACGGCCCGGATCGTAGATCCGGACCCGCACCGTTCCGCGCTGGGTTGCAACCGCAACCTCGTGCGTGGAAGCCATCTCCGGGCCGCCCCGCCGCCACGGCGCGCGAACCAGCTCGCAGACCCTGCGCTGCTCGACCGGCGTCATCTGCTCGAAGGGCCCGTGCGAGGCATAAGCGGCCGATACGGCGGCGACGAACCTGCGGATTTCCGGATCGACGTCGTCCCCTGCGATTGCAGCACTCACTGGCAAGGACCTCCTGATCAGAACCGGAACGTGAAGCGCCCGTTGATCGTCCTTCGATCGCCGACGAAGCAGCCGCCGTAGGCGCTGCAGCTCGAGTAATAATGTGTATCGAAGAGATTCAACGCATTGAGCTGCAGCTGCCATCGTCCCACGGTCAACGAGGCCACGGCGTCCACCAGAGTGACGCTCGGCGTGACGACCTGCAGCGGCGCTGCGTCGTTCGCGACTTGTGAGCCTACATACCGTACCCCCCCTCCCAACCGCGCACTGACATCATCACCCATTGCAAAAGTCTTCGTGGAGAAGATGCTCGCCAGGTCCTTCGGCACGTTGTTCTGCTGATCGCTCTGCCCGCTCTGCCGGGTGGAATTGTGCGCGTAGCTCACCGACAGCGTCATGTCGCGCGCGATATTGTGCTCGGCCTGAAACTCGAAGCCCCGCGAGGCGATCTCGCCGGCCTGGATCTCGAAAACCGGATTCGTCGGGTCGGGAACCAGCTCATTGCGCTCCTTGATGTCGTACACGTCGGCACGCACCAGGGTGGCGCTCGACGGCTGCCACTTGACCCCGGCCTCGTACTGCTTGCCGTAGAGCGGGACATACGCCTGGTTGAACTGATTCAGGCCGGTGATCGGGTCGAACGACTCCGCATAGCTCACATAGGGATGGATGCCGTGCCCCGCATCGAAGGAAAGCCCCGCACGGTAGGTCATCACGTTCACGGTGTCGGTCGGAAGTCCCGTGTTCTCCGTCGTCACATGGTCGTGCCGCACGCCGAGCACCAGCGAGACCCTGCCAGCCTGCACCTGATCCTGCGCATAGACACCGACCTCCAGCAGATTCTGCACCGCCTGTGGCCCGAAATCCGGCACCGGAACCTCACCGTACACCGGATCGTAGATATCGATCGGCGAAGCCGGTTGATAGGCCTGGGTGGCGACCTGCCTGAAATCCGAATAATCGACGCCGGCGAGCACCTGCTGAGTCACCGGCCCGCTCTTGAGATCGAGCGAGAAATGATCGTCGGTCTCGAGCGTATGATAATGAGCCCGGTAGGCGAACAATGCCCGCGCCAGCACGCTCTGGTCCGCATCCAGGAACGGATTGAGCGGGTCGGACCAGGTACCGAAGATCTCGTTGTAATCGGTGTTGTCGTTCTCGATGCGGGTACCGCTGTGGAACCGCAGCGAATCGAGAATCCTGTAGTCGATGAGCAGCGTCCCGGCAACCTCGGTCTTCGGTCCCTTGTTGAACCCGGGCTCACCGATGAGGACCGAATCGGACGCCACCCGTCCCGGCGGCGCATATATCGACGCCGTGATCGGCAGGTACGCCTGACTCGGCCCGGTGTAGTCGCGCTGATAGAGACCGAGCAGGGTCACCGTCAGCCGATCATTGGGTTGCCACGTCGCCGAGGGCTCGAAGAGGCGGCGATCGTCGGGCAGATGATTGATCTGCATCTGCGAGTCGAGATACACCCCCACCATGCGCGCGGCAACCGTCTGGCTGAGCGGGCCGGTCACATCGAATTGCAGCTCCTTGCGGTCCCAGGTCCCGTACTCCGCCGCCACCTCGCCGCCGAAGTCGAACAGCGGCCGCTTGCTCTCCATGTTCACCACGCCGCCGGCGCTGCCGGCTCCGTAGAGAACGGCGGACGGCCCGACCAGTGCCTCGAGCCTGCTCAGGGTGTAGGTCTCGATCCGCGGCAGATAGACGAAGCCGAAATTGCGCTTGAGGCCATCGACGTATATCTCGGGCTGAAAGCCCCGGACAGAGAAGAAATCTCCGCGCGAGTCGTTCCCCAGCTCATCGAAGCCCGAGCTGTAGCGCAGCGACTGCTGCAGATCGACCGCGCCCTGCACCGTGATCTCCTGTGCCGTGACCACGTTCACCGTCTGCGGAATCTGCACGATCGGCGTGTCCGTCTTCGTTGCGGTCTTCGCATGCGTCGCGGTGACGACGACCTCGGAGAGGCTGGTGGGCACTTCGGAATCCGCGCTCGCATGGACGAGCGGCGGCCACGCGACAGCGATGGCGACCAACGCTGCTCCACCCAACAGGCCGACATGGTCTCTACATCGCACCGTTCTGGTCATGAGCTCTTACCCCCGCCGCGAAATGAGCAGTCTGTTTGATTCCATTATGGCGACCGTGCCGCCCACCGCTACCATCATCATGGGTAATGCGGCGAGCTTTCGGGTAACAGACGCGCGGCGGCAGCCTCGCGCGCAAACCGGCCGAACAGCCGTGCCGAAGAGGACGCGGCGAATTGCGCCGCGGGACTCAGCGCGGTCATCTGCAGGAAGCCGTGGGCAATCGTCGGATATTCCCAGAAGCTGACGGCATCGCCCGCCTCGATCAGGCGCAGCGCATACGCCCGTTGCGAGTCGCGCAGGGGATCGAAGCCCGCGACGCCGAAGAACGTCGGCGGCATGTCGGCGAGGCTCGGGGCAAAGAGCGGGGAGATCTCCGGGCTCTTGCGATCCCGTTGCTGAAAGACACGGGGCAGAACGTACTCCATGAAGGCGCGGTCGAGCCCGAAGCCCTCGCCGAACTGCCTGGACGAGAGATAGGTTCGCCGCATCTCGTCCACCGGCCGATTGTCGACGGCCGGGTAATAGAGCAGCTGGCAGACCGGCAGCGCCTCTCCGGACGCCTGTCGCCGCCGGGTCACCGCGATGGCGAGGTTGCCGCCGGCGCTGTCGCCTCCAACGCAGATGTCCGTCGTACTGCCGCCCAGCTTGGCGGCCATCTTCATTACCCACGCGTAGGCATCGGCCGCATCGTTCCAGGCCGCGGGGTACGGTGCTTCCGGCGCCAGCCGGTAGTCCACGGCGACCACGATCATCCTCGCCGCGGCGGCCAGCAGCCTGTTGGAACGATCCGAGGCGGCCACGCTGCCGAAGAACCAGCCGCCTCCATGGAAGTAAACGATGATCGGAAGTCGGCCGGCGGCGTGCGGATGGTATACGCGCACGTGAATGTTCCCACCGCGTCCCTTGACGCCGTAGTCACTCACCGAGGCCATGGCGGGAGGGATGCTGGTGCGGCGAATCCAATCCTGATCGGCACCCTTGCGGATTGCCGCGCGGCCTTGCGCGGTGGCGCCCGGGTCTGACTGCGGGCGCTCCTGCCGTTTCGCCTCGGCCGCCCGGAACTGATCGAGAAGATACTGGATCCTCAGATCGAGCGCATGGCCGTCAACGACGATCCTCTTGCCGCCGACCTGCTGCAGGAACCAGCTGTTCGGCAGCTGCGCGAGCTCCGAGACCGACCGTTCCCGGCTGTCGGCCTGAATGAGCGCCGCGCACGCAACCAACGTCGTCGCGAGAGCGAGCACGACGGAGCGTTTTCGTAGGGTCATCATCGCCATGGTCATTGAGCCACCCTGTTGGTCTCGTAAGCCCGGCGCCACGTCACCACGGAGTAGGCGATCGCCGCCACGATCGTGGCATCGAGCGTCGAGACACCGGTGAGCGAGCGCCAGTAAAAGTCCACTGGCACCACGATCGCGATGGAGCCGAGCCAGGTCGCGATGGCGGGCCAATTGACGGCGGAGAGCTCCGCTCGGCCGACCGGGAGCTTGCGATGGGCGCCGAGTGCATCGATGACATAGATGGCGGCAATGGGCGGGATCACGACGCCCAGTGTCAGCAGGAACGGCACGAAGGCGTTGATGATGCCCGCCAGCGCGAAAGCGGCTCCGATGATTCCTCCGGCGATGGTGAACATGGACGGAGAGACCCGGGGAAATGTCGCCGACAGCGAGAGGCTCGCGGAATACAGGTTCAGCGCATTGAGAGTCCAGCTGGAAAAGACCAGCAGAACCAGCGCCGGTGCGCCGAAGCCGAGCCCGACGATCAGCGCCATGATGTCGGTCTGGCCCGTGGCGAGCGCGGTGAGCGCTGAGATCACCATGAGGAACGGCGCCGCCAGGGGAAATGACAGCGCCATCGCGGAGATCGCCCCGCGGGAATCGCGGATGAACCGCGTGAGGTCCGGCATGGTCGCGATGGCCACCATGTTGCCGCCGATCTGTGCGGAAAGGGCGATGCCAAAGGTCATCGGGACGGGCGCGGCAATGCGCGGCATGAGCACCACGCCATGCCTGTGCACCGCGGCGATACAGACCGCGCCCAACGCCACACCGAGCAGCGGCACCGTCACCAGCGCCAGCCTCTCGAGCATCCAGAATCCGTAGATGGTCGAGACAGTCATCAGTACGCTGCCGGCGATCACGAAGGTCGCGAACTGGACATGGGCGCCGTAGAGCTGATTCACCAGCGTGAGCATCGCTTCGGCGAAGAAGGACACGTTGACGCCGAACCAGCCGAGTTGCACCACGGCCATGACGAGATTGACCAGGGCGGCTCCCGCTCGCCCGAAGGAGCGCTGCACCAGCAGATAAGTCGTGAGCCGGGAGCGCACGCTGACGATGGCCGTGAGGCATCCTCCGGCGCAGAGGACGACTCCGCCGACGAAGGATGCCAGGACGGCATTTCGCAGTCCGAGCGCGAGACCTGCCTGCGCGCCATAGAGAAAGGCGGGCAGCGCAATCGAGAAGCTCGCTACGATGATCGCGACGCGCCAGCCGGGTACCGTCGCATGCTCGGGTACCGGCGCGTTGGCGTATTGGGCGGCAGCAGGATTCGCCACTAATCCCTCTCCCACCCGTTCAGCGCCTCGACAGGCCGATAGCTCTCGGTGAATCCGAACGCCGCAGGACCGACGACGGCAAGTGCCCGGGCCTCGCGCAGCAGCCGCGGCGCGGCCGCACCAATTACCTTCACGCGCTGCCCATACTTGAGCTTTTCGGTGGTGATGGTGTCGGCCGTCTCCCGGTCCATGATGGTGATGATGTCCGGCACCATCGCGCACACCTGGCCGGCCCTGCGGGCAATGAGGTTCTCGTTCTGGAACAGCAGCTCCAACTGCTCGCCGCCGCCGAAGCCCTCGACGATCACCCTGCCGACGGAGAACCCGGCGCGAGTCTCACGCTCGAGGTCGACGATCTTGCCATCGAAGAGCTCCCCCGCGTGGCCGTAGAGCCCCGAGCCGCGCAGCGCATCGAACAGAGCACCGAAGGGATCCTCGCGGCCGCTGCGCGCCTCGCGGATGGCTGCGCCGATCCGAATGGCCGCCGATATGCTGCCGCGTATGGCATTCTCGCGCGCCTGCGCGCCGGTAAGCGGGTATTCCACCATATGAGCGATGCCGCCCATCGCCACGGCAACCCCCCGGGCAATCCTCTCATGCGCGAGGTTGTCGCTGCCTTCGATCAGGATGGTGGACCCGGACGCCGCGGTAAGTATTGCCGGACACGCCGAGAGTCCACGGATATTGAAGATCGCCATCTGCGACTCGGGGAAAGCCCGCCCCATGCCATCGGCATCGACCACCGCCAGGCCGAGCTGCGCGGCGGCGATCATCGGAGCCAGGCCGTTGCCGCCGCCAATCTCGATGGGCATCACCGCATCGATCTTGCGCCCCTCGAGGCGCTCCAGCCTGCGCAAGCCCGCCGCCGCCTCACGGCCATTGGGCAGCTTCTCCGCCGAGACCGTAGGTGCGCCGATCCAGCCGCAGGGAGCAACCAGCGCGTCATCCGGCAACGAGTCCAGGGCCACGACCTCGATCGGACCGTGCCGGGCAACCTCGGCTTGGGCGAGCAGCCGTCCGTAGTGCGGATCGCCGCCGCCCCCCGATCCGAGGAATGCGGCACCGCGCGCCAGATCGGCCAAGCCAACACGATCAATGCGCATCGATCACCCCGCTGGTCGCCTCGCCGCGTACCTCTGCCTGCGCAAATCCGCTCCCGAGATCCGCAACCGCGCGAACTCTCACCTGTGCGGTGCGGCCCGACAGATAGCTCAGGAAGATCTCTTCCACGTCGACGACTTCCACGGTGGCGGGATCCCCGCCCGCGGCAATGACACGGCTGCGGGCTTCTGCCCGCAGCCTCTCCATGACGGTGGCTCGGGGAACGCTGTCATAATTGACGACTTGCTCGACCTGCCAGCCCACTTGCGCAATGGCCGCGCCGACGGCGTTCGCCACGTGCGCATGAGGTGCGCGGATGATCCTGCTGGCCCCCGTCAGCGGCTCAGGAATGAGGAAGCTGCCGCCGCCGACAGCGAGAACGGTGGCTCCCTCGCGCGAGGTCTTCATCCGATCGATCCCCTCCTCCAGCATGCGCCGGAAGCGCGTTAGGATGCACGCGAGTGCCGCGGGACTGAAGGATGGAAGCCGTGCGGGATCTCCAAAGCGCGCCTGTCCCGCGGCCACCGCGACATCGCTCGCGGTGAGCACCCCGCCGCCGAAGATCATGGCCTCTTCCGTGATGCGGTAACCGACCGAATCCGGGCCGATGCGCAGCGAGCTCTCATCCAACCGGTTGGATCGGTAAAGCGCAGGATCGAGATGGACCCGTGTGCCGCCCCCGAAGCCCAGCGCCAGCACGTCGGGCATGCGAAAGTTGGTGCGCACTCCGCCGATATCGACCGCGATCGAGGATTCCCGCGGGAAGCCGCTCGTCAGGACGCCGATGTCGGTCGTCGTCCCGCCCACATCCATGACGATTGCGTCGCGACAGCCCGTCAGAAATGCCGCGCCTCGCATGCTGTTCGTCGGACCGGAGCCGATCGTCGTCACCGGATAGGCGGCGGCTCGGGCCGCGGAAATGAGGGTCCCGTCGTTCTGAGTGATGTAAAGCGGGGCGGCGATCCCGAGATCGCGCAGTGCGCTTTCGAAGGAGACCACGATCCGACCTGCCAGTGTCGTCAGCGCGGCATTGAGGATCGCAGCGTTCTCACGCTCGATGAGGCCGATCCTGCCGATCGCGCTCGAGAGCGTGATGCTGGCGTCGGGATGCTCCTCCTTGAGGATCGCCGCCGCTCGATTCTCCATGCCCGCGTTGAGCGGTGCGAACACGGAGGCAATGGCCACCGCGCTTATGCGCTTGCGCCGCAGATCGCGGGCGGCCTCGCGGATTTTGCCTTCATCGAGCGGTGCGATCTCGCGGCCATCGACCTCGTATCCTCCCGGCAGGAGAAAGACGGCGTCGCCGACAGCCGAGGCGAGGTCCGCGGGCCAATCGGTCATCGGCGGCAACGCTTCGCCCGACGGACTGGCGAGCCGCAGAACGCCCACCCGGTCCAGCCCGTTGCGTTCCACGAGCGCATTGGTGAAATGGGTGGTTCCCACCATCACCGACGATATGGATTGCCGCTCGATGCCGGCTTTTCCGATCACTGCGTCAATCGCGGCCGCGACGCCGACGCTGACTTCGGGAGACGTTGGGCATTTCGTCCAGGCGACGACCTTCTCCCCCTCCATCAGTACCGCATCCGTGTTCGTACCGCCAACGTCGACCCCCACCCTCATCGAATGTACCCCGGCCCTCGCAATGGATGGTGCACTCTCGTCTTCCGGAGCATCGGCGGGCAATGGCTAAAATGGGTGCGGCACGCGCCAAACGGGTAATTTGGCAGCCCGGATCAGGTAAGGGCCTTCCGAATGGCCTCAGGGGGTACGATACTGATGGTGGGGATATCCATCCGATGACGGCGACCCGTCCAAATGAGCTGATCGAGACCAAGACTGCGCCGCCCCCGTGGATGGGCGACAAGCTCCGGCGCGATGGTCTGCTTGCGCGCCTCGACGAGGCTCTCTCGAGCCGCCTCACGCTGGTCTACGCTCCCGCGGGCTACGGCAAGACCAGCCTTCTTTATCAATGGCGGCAGCATCACGGGGACAATACGTTCCTGGTCGCGTGGCTGACGCTCGAGAAGGACGATGCCGACCCGAAGCGCTTCACGCATTACATCTGGCTGGCGGTGAGCGCAGAGGAAGGCGGCACGAAGCGCCGTGAGGTTGCGTTCACGCCGCCCGATCTGCCGCCGCGCGCGATGCTCTCCGCGATCGTCAATCATCTGGCGCGCGTGAGCAAGCCGGTCGTCCTGATTTTCGACGACGTACATCGCGCGGAGAGCCCGGCGGTGACCGATCTGCTGCGCTCGCTCATCCGGCTGGCTCCGAAGAACTGCCATTTCATAGTCGCCTCGCGCGATTGCCCGAAGCTCGATCAGTCGATTCTGGCGGCCGAGGGACAGGTTCGCGAGATCAGAGCCGAGGACCTCAAGTTCTCGCAGTCCGAGGCCGAAGCCGTGCTCACCCGCAACCAGCCCGTGTCGCTGGACCAGGAGGACATCCGCCGCATATACGATCGGACCGAGGGCTGGCCCATCGCGCTGCAACTGACCTCCCTGTCTCTGAAGCGCAGGGCCGATCACAAACAGTGGCTGCTGCATCTCGGGGGGTCTGATTCGGAGCTCGCCCGTTACCTCTCGGAGCAGGTGTACATGGGCCTCTGCGCCGAGATGCAGGATGTCCTCATCCGCACCGCCATCGTCGAGAATCTCACCGCCGACCTGGTCAACGTGCTGTGCGACCGCCAGGACGGCGGCCTGATTCTCGAGCGTCTGGTGGAGCAGAGCGTCTTCCTCACCCAGCTGGCCGAAGACCGGCGCATCCATCGGTATCACCAGCTCTTTGCCGAATACCTGCGCGAGCGCCTCGCCGCGCAGGACATGGGCAGATTCCGCCAACTGCACGGCACCGCGGCGCGCTGGTTCTCGAGGCTCGGCAATGTGCCGCAAGCGGTCAACCATTCGATTCAGGCTCAGGATCATGAGCTGCTCGCCGCGATCATCGAGGATGCGGGCGGATGGCGCCTGATCCCGAACGGGCTGCAGGCGGTCGCCGCCCGGGCGCTGGAGGCGCTGCCGGCCGCGACGGTCGCGGGGAATCCCTGCCTGATGCTCACGCGCATCTATCTCGCCATCAAGCGCGGTGAGTTGGGCGAGGCGCGCGCGGATTACGAGCGGCTGGTCGCCGCTGCCGGGCACCCGGAAGTAGCCGGCGATCTCAAGCCCGAGATCCAGGTGGTGGGAGATCTCCTGGCGGAGTACGAGAACGTCCCGATGACCCTGGAAGACCTGCTGGCCAAGGAGGCGCTGCTGCGCACGCTGCGGCCCGGGGATCATCTGATACTCGGCAGCGCCTGCGAGAGTCTCGGGGCCAAATACTACGAGAGCGGCCGGCTGGAGCGCGCGCTCGAGCCCACCCTCGCCGCTCGCGAGCATTACCAGGCGCGCGGACTGGTCTACAGCGACATCTTCACGCGGTTCCTGGAGGCGGAGATCCGGCTCGCGCAAGGCCGGCTGCACGAGGCCGAGGAGATCCTGGCGGCAGCCCGGGCGACCATCGAGAACGGCTTCGGAGACCGCTCGGATCTCGCGGCCAACTGTGCCGCCTTCCAGGCGGAAATCCTCTACGAGAAGGACTGTCTGCCGCAAGCCCTGTCGTTGCTCGAGTGGGCAGTGCCCCACATGGAACAGTCCGACGGGTGGGTCGATGTTTATGCCGCCGCGTATTCCATTGCCGCGCGCGCCTCCTTTGCGGCCGGCCTCCCCGATGAGGCGCGGGAATTCCTTGCTAGGGGTAGACGCCTCGCCCGTCGCCGCCGGCTGCCGCAGCTCGAGCTGTTGCTGCGGCTATGCGAGCTTCACCTGCTCCTCAAGCAAATCCACACCGACGAGGCGGCCGCGCAACTCGCTCGGAGCATCGATCTCGACGAGCTCGCCGATTCGATGGCGTTGGAATCGCCCCCGTTTCGCAAAGTGGCGGTCTCCGCCGCTTTGTGCCGGGCGAAGCTCCGCCTGGCCTTCCATCAACACGAGCCTGCCGTCCGCGAGCTCACCCAGATCAGGCGCTGGGCGAGCGAGCACGGGGCGGGACGGCTGCTGGTCGATGTCCATATTCTGCTGGCGCACGGGCGGCATCACTCTGCAATGGCCCAACAGGCGCAGCCGTATTTCGAGGAGGCGGTAGACGTGGCCATGGCTCATGGATTCGTGCGCCCGTTCCTGGATGCGCGCCGCTTCGTCGAGCCTCTCGTGAAGGCGAGTCTATGCGACTCCCGTCCGGTCGACCGTTATCGCGATCGCTTCCTGCGGGAGCTGACACGCAAATTCTCCAGCCAACCGCATGCTCAGGACACTGGAGGAGGCCTCAGCCCCGCGGAGCTCTCGGTGCTCACCTATCTCTGCCGAGGCTACAGCAACAAAGAGATTGCGCGGCTCATTGGCATGTCTTCGGATACGGTCAAATACCGGTTGAAATCCGTCTTCCGAAAGCTGGGCGTGAGCAAACGGCGCGAGGCCGTCAGCGTCGCGCGGGAGCGAAGCCTCTTCGCCGGGCGGCCACTGGCCTGAAGTCCGCGAGCGGCGTGCGGCCGTACCAGGCACAGAGGTTGCCCCCTCGCCAGTCGCCCCACGCATAGTGCAGGTCATCCTCGTCCAGGGTCACGAACGACTCGTCGTCTGGCGCCATCTGCCCGGGCTCGGCGGCGGGTGACGGCGCGCCACTCAGCTGCAATGGCCGGGTGAATGTCACGCCGCCATCCCGGGAGATGGCTCCCCAGAACTCATAAGGGAAGGTCCGCCCCGGCGGCACGTCGCCCTCGGGCTCTTTCGGGAGCGAGACCTCCGCGGGCGGGGCGTCATACGCGCGCCAGACCAGGCCGAGCACGCCCTCCGGCGAGAATGCGACCCAAGGCTTGAAGCCGACTCTGCGCGGCGTGTTGGCAATCACGGCCGGTCCCTGCCAGCTCTTGCCGCCATCGCGTGTCACGAATGCGAGATAGCTTTGCCCATCGCGCGATTGGGTCACGATGGCGTAAGCATCGGTGCGCGCCGGGTCGGCCGCCACCAGCGCGAGCGAGCTTATCGGCTGTGACCTCGGCACGACCACGTGATTCCAACTACCGCCCGCATTCCGGGTACGGCCGAAGACCAGACAGGGGCAGCCGGGCCCGGTGGGACTCACGTAGGCTACGGCGAGCCATCCTCCCGCCGCGGAAATGGTACCGTCGCCGAGAGAAGGATATCGCGGCGTATCCAAGCGGACGCGCTCCGACCAAGCGAGCCCGCGATCGCGGGACGCCAGTACATATCGAATGTGCGCTCGACAATAGGACGCCTTCGGATCGATACAGGAACTGCTCAGGTAGACGGTCCCATCCGAGGCGTCAACGACCAGGAAAGGGCGATCGAACGGCGTTCCGCTGATGATGGGCGCGCTCCAGGTGATGCCGCCGTCGGAGGAGCGCGCAACCTCGACTTCACCGAGCAACCAGCGCTTGGGATTCGTGGGGTCGATACTCATGGCGTCGGCTGCGGCGTACAGCATCCCATCCGGACCAAACGCCACCATCGGGTCTGCACACAGAGTCTGCCTCCCGGTCATGAAAGGGTTGCCGCGCTCCTTCCAGGTACGGCCCCGGTCGAGCGACACCGACATCTCACAGTCCATGTAGCCCTTTTCGGTCCACCGTCGCGACCCGGGCCGTGCGTAGGGCAGCCTGTCCTTCATGGCAAAGAACGCGATGTTGTCCGGGTGGGTCGGGTTGACCGCGACCTCCGGCTCCCCTGAGCGCACCGCCCGGCTCGGCGCGACCCGGACCTCGAATCCGGAACCCCGGGCCACCTGATGGGCCATGAGCAGCACAAGGGATGCTGCAAATGTCTTCGTCAGCTTCATGCGACCCTCCGCTCGAGCCAAGGCAGCCCACTCTGGCCATCAAGCTGAGGCCAGGCAATCCCCAAAATGGGTACAACGGCTCCCCGACGGGTAAATCCATGCTGGGCCCGCCTCGCTGCGGAACGCTCAAGGCACCGGGTATGCTCGATGCTAGGTGTCAGCTGCCGCTCACTCAGCGGCAGCTCGGCTCCTGGGAGGCGGTGATGCTGGCGGTTCGGGTCGCGGTAATCGGCTTGCTGGCAGCGTGCGTGGCGGGCTGCGGCGGATCGGGATCCGATGCCGGCAGCAGCGTGCCTGCCACGAGTACATCGTCCACCGCCAGCACAACGGCCGCGGCGGGCACGAGCGATTCCAGCACGGCAAGCACGCCGGCACCGGCAGCGCACGCGCAGGCCCCAGTGGCGCTGATGCTCTCTTCCGATGCCTCCAGAGACTGGGCGCAAGTCGCCGTCAGAGTTCTCAGTGTCAGCCTGACTCCGCAGAACGGCGGCGCGCCCGTCACCATCTACACTGCTCCTTCACCGGCGCCGGCGATCGACCTGCAGCAGCTCGACCACGTCAGCCAGTTGCTTGGGAACGTCCCGGTCCCTCCCGGAAGCTATGGCGGCGCGGTCATCACCATGGGCGCCAATCCCGGGGACGTGGCACTCACCAGCTCCGACGATCCGGACTCCGGCTTCCCAGCGCCGCTGAGCACCCCGGTCCCCTCGCAGAGCATCAGGATCCAGGACAGCCACGGCGGCACAGGAGGCGCGACGACGACGATTCCGGTGACATTCCCGGTGCCGTATGTAGTGAGCGCGACGGCGCAGGCCCAGGATCCATTGAAGCTGGATTTTCCGCTCTCGGATCCGGCCTTCGTTCAAGCGCAGACGCCGGTGACCGATGAGCCGACATTGTGGGCGGTCGATTTCCAGGGCTCCGTGTCAGGCAAAGCCGTCTCCGATATCACGAGCCTCGTCCTGCGCCAGATGTACGGCACCTTGGGCACGGTCGCGAGCGACGGCAAGTCGCTGATCATCACCCGCGACTATCCAACCGAGCCGGTCGCCGATCCCGAGACGGCGGTAGCCACCCGGCAGCAGCTCACCATCCTCGCTGACGCCGGCAACGGGACCCAGTTCTACGATGTCGATGCCGGCAGCAGTGAGACCGCTTCGAACTTCGCCGCACTGGCGGGACTGTCTCCCGGCCGCTACCTGCGCATCTCGACGCGCTACCAGGCGGACGGCTCGCTGGTCGCGACCCGCATCTGGGCAGGCGATGCATTCTCCGGCGTCTGGGTGGGCCCGGAGGGGCATGTCACGCAGGTAAATGCCGAGGCGGGCACCTTGAGTGTCGAGGATGAGTCGGGAGATCCGGTGCGGGTGCAGACCGACGCAAGCACGGAATTCGACTATAACGGCGCCCCGATCGCGACCGGCAGCGCCTTTCTGGCGACGGGCCACATCGTGCGCGGATTCGAGGTGCGCGTGAGCCCCCGGACCGGCACTTCCGGAAACATGGTCGCACAGAGTATCGATATCGAGAGCGCCGTGTTCTGGGGCGCGATCTCCAGCCCCACTCTCACCGGCTTCACCTATGCCAGCCAGTTCTCGCGCAACTCCGACAACTACACGCTGCCGCTGAGCTACATCTCGCCGTCCACCGCGAACGGCACGGCCGCCAACGGCGCGCCCATCGTGGGCTATGACTATTGGAACTTCGCCTTCCCCACCGAGATCGTTTACGGCGAGGCCGCCGCCGCCGATTTTCAGCTTGCAACCAGCGGCAGCCTCACGGCCTATGGCCTCAGTGCCGCCACCTGGAACGATCCGGCGGCCCCGAGCGCCTGGGCGCTGCGCTCGACGATGCTGTTGCCGGCGCCCCTGGGACTCGCCAGAGTCACCACGGGACTGGTGACCAGCGGTTATACCTCGACTTTCAGCCTCACGCCGCTTGGCGCCAGCTCTCCCCTCTCCGTTCAGCTCATCACCGCGAGCGGGTCCGCGCCGCTGGTCTATCGGGTCGACCGCGATCACGGTGACCTCATCATGACGCCGCTCGACATCACCACCTCGAGCGGCCTGGCTCGACTCAGCGCGGCGCTGACCCCCGGCGCCTATGTCAACGTGTTTGCGATACCGAAGTCGACCGCAATGGTGCAGGCGTACACCCTCCTCTATTACACGGGCATCAGTCCGAAGCAGGTGGCTCCTCACTCGGGCAGCGCCTGTAACGGCTCGTTCAGCGGCTTCTTCGCCGGGAGCATTACCGTCGCCGCCGGAGAAGACTGCACGTTCTCGAGCGGAGCGACTGTGGAGGGGAACATCAAGGTCAATGGAGGCACTCTCGAGCTGTCGGGCGCGAGCGTGAAAGGCAACGTGCAGGTACAGGGGGCCGGGGCGGTATCCATCCTTCCCGCCACCCACATAGAGGGTAACCTGCAGATCCAGAATCTGCCATCGGGGTCGGCGGCGATCCAGATATGCGGCGCGGCCATCGACGGCAACCTGCAGTATCAGAGCAACGGCGCAGCGGTCACGATCGGCGGAGCTTCGGGGTGCGCGGGGAACACCATCGGAGGAAACCTTCAGGTCGATGACAACAGCGCCGCGGCGGTGATCTCGAACGATACGGTCAGCGGCAACCTGCAATGCCAGAACGATGCCGCGGTCACGGGAGGCGGTAACTCCGCTCGCCAGAAACAGGGTCAGTGTGCATCTCTTTGACCTCGCGCAGCCGCACTCGCGAGGCTGCGACGGCCAGCAGGAAGCACGCCGCGATGCACCACCCGGCCAGCCAGAGCATCTGCTTCGGCAGCGAGATGCCCCTGTCGATGAGGGCTCCGGAAAGACCGGGGCCTATCGCGGTGGAGAACACCATGGCGGATACGATGATCGCCCTGATGCCGCCGAGGTTGGCGAGTCCATACACCTCCGGCCATAGCGCGCCGAGCAGCGTGGACGTGAAGCCGTTGCTGATGCCGAGGAGGAACATGAAAAGATAGACGCCCCAGATGGGCGTTATCAGGCCGATGGCCGCTGCGGCTATGGCCAACGGCAAGAGAAAGTACGGTAGCAGCCGCAGAGAGCCGAGGCGGTCGATCAAATGTCCGCAGACCAGACCGAAGAGCACGGTCGTAACGGACATCAGAGGGTAGGCGGCTGCAAAGGCCAGCCGGCCGTAGCCTCGCAGGTCGATGAGGTAATCCTGCTCGAAGAAGATGATGGTCGAGATGGCCGATGGCGCCAGGATTCCGAGGAGCAGTACGTAGAGAATCGGGTCCCGTATCACCTCCGAGCGGGTCCAGTCGCGCGCCATGTGCCGCCCGTGCACCTTCGGCTCCTTGGACCTCGGCACTCGCTCCACCTTCATCAACTCGACGATGGCCGGCAAGCCGGCCAGCACGATCAGCCCACCCGCGGTGATCCATGCCGTGCGCCAGCCCGCGGTCGCCCTGTCGATCAGCACGACGCCAATCGGCAGGAGCGCCACTCCCACCTGTTGGCCGGGCACGATGAGCGCCATGGCGCGGCCCCGGTTTGCCACATACCATCGCCCGATCTCGGTGAATGCGGTCTCGGTCATCATCCCCAGACCAAACAGGCGCAGGAGGTAGAGCGCCAAAGTCAGCACCGCAATGTTGGGCGCAATGGCAATCAGCACGCAGGCCAGACCCAGGGCCGGCATGGTGAAGCGGACGACCTTCCAGCCGGGCATCAGATCCAGCGTGCGCCCGAGCCACGGCAGCGTGATGGCGCTCGCCATCGTCGCCAGCATGTACAGCCCGCCAAAAGTGCCGCCAGAAAGATGGAACGTGGCGCGCAGATCGTCGCCGGAGAGGCCTATGAAGAAGCTCTGCCCGAAGGACGAGAACAGCATGAGAAGGAACCCGCCGGCGAGCCAGCGGGCATTCTCACGCATGAAATGGAAGGTATCGCGTCCGAAGGCGAGCATGCGGCCCCGTGCAGGGTCAATATCCGTCTCGCGCCCTTGGCTACCGGGGTCAGGCGCCGAGGCCGTCCAGCAGGATTCTACACGCTCAGATCGAGCTGCGCGGCGAGCCGGGCGAGCTGCGCGCTATTTCTTGCGCCCAGCTTCTCGCGGATGGCCGATTGATGGTTGGCGATGGTCTTTTCCGAGAGAGCCAGCTTCTCGCTGATGCTCCTCACCGTCTCGCCTTGCACGAGCAGCCGCAGGACTTCGAACTCGCGTGGCGTCAGCGCCTCGAGGCCCTGCATACCGGGTTGCACGGCTGATCGCGCCATATTGGTCGCCACGTCGGCACTCAGGTAGCGCTCTCCCCTGGCGACGGCATGGATCGCCCGCACCAGCACTTCCGGCGCGCTCGCCTTGCTCAGAAAACCGAGGGCCCCTGCCTCCAGCGCACGGTAGGCATATATCGCATCGTCGTACATGCTGAACATCAATACGCGCAGGTGCGGCTGATCCTTCAGCATGCGGCGTGTCGCCTCTATGCCACTGCTCCCGGGAAGCGCAATGTCCATTACCACCACGTCCGGGACGAGGGCACGCGCACGCTCGCACGCCTGCGTGGCATTGCTCGCTTCGCCGGCGACGTGAATACCGGGCTCATCCTCGAGGAGCCGCCGATAGCCTTCGCGCACGATGGCATGGTCATCGACGAGCAGAACCTTGGTCACGCCGATCACGGCAACTGCCCTGCGCCGGCAGGCATCGCCGTGGGCACCGGGATCTGCGCCGAGAGCTCGAAGCCCTGGCCGGGCGAGCTGGTGAAGACCAGCTTTCCCTGAAGCGCCATGACCCGCTCGCGCATCCCGATCAGGCCGAGTCCCTGGGACGCTATGCCGGGCGTAGTACCGATGCCGTTGTCGGCGACGGCCAGATCGACCCTTCCACCATCGTTGTCGGCCACCGTGCGTCCGAGGCGCACGGCCACCTCGCTCGCGGCAGCGTGCTTAGCGACGTTCGTGAGGGCCTCCTGAACGAGCCTGAACAAGGTAACCGTGATGGACTCGGGTAATCCCGTAAAGTCGCCAGCGATGGTGAGCCGCAGGGATGCGCCGGGCAGCCGTGCGCGCCAGGTCTCGACACAGTGCTCCAATGCAGCGGCAAGTCCCAGCTCATCCAGGCCGGTCGGCCGCAACTCGCGGATGAGAGTGGCGAGCGCCCCATGAATGTGATTGCAGTTCTCGACGATGGTGCTGGCGCGCCGGTGCATCGCCGTCTGCGCCGTCGTGTGATCGTCCCGAATTCCGACGGCATCGAGCTTGATGACATTGAGGTACTGCCCGAGCTCATCGTGCAACTCGCGGGCGAGTGCCTTGCGCTCCGATTCCCGCAGCTCCACGTACTGCTGCGCGAGGCGGCGATTGTCCGCGAGTGCCGCCGCAAGCTGCGCCTCCGCCAATTTGCGGCGCGCGATCTCCTGCCGAGCCTCGCCATAGCGGCGGGTGGCGAACCAGGTGAGCCCGAGACCCAGCACGAGCAGCACCGAAGGCAACTCATCGAGCTGGTATCGCTCGTAGGGCGCATTGAGCCGGCGCAGCACTTCCGTGAGGTTGAAGATCCCACAGATCACCCAGGCGCCAAGCGTCACGATGGCGACCACGATCCCATCGCGCACGTGTGTCCTGCGGAGCGCACCCATCGCGCAATGCTGCATCTGCCCTCGAAGTGACTGTGTCGAGCCGGAGTTCTCGTCGGTCAGTCTACCGCAGACCCGGATCGCGGAGTTGCATGTAACGGCCATGCGTGGTACGTTACATGTAACGAAAACGGCTCGAGACACGATGTGGCAGGCTCCTCCGCAAATTCACGCGTTCGCAAGCACCGCGAGGCATTGCGGCGCGCCGGGTTACGGCCAGTCCAGATTTGGGTGCCGGATACGCGCCGCCCGGAATTCGCAGAGCAATGCCGTCGTCAGGCGTTGCTCGTCGCCAGAGCGGACCGAGCCGATCAATCGCTGTCTCGCTTTCTGGATGAAGCTTTGGCGGACATTGACGGCTGGAGCCAATGACTGCCCGCCTTCCTGCGGCGGAAGTACGCCATGCAGCTTCCGCGAAGCCTGCTCGGCGCGGAGAATTCGTGACCGTCGTGCTCTCGGGCGACTTCGGCAAGCCGAGGCCGGCCTTGATCATCCAGGCCGACCATTTCGCAGCCGTACCCACCGTGACCCTCCTGCTCGTCACGAGTACGCTCAGCGACACTCCTTTGCTGCGGGTCAACATTCATCCCGACGGCGCCAGCGGTCTGCGCAAGCCTTCCCAAGTCATGATCGACAAGACAATGACGGTGAAGCGCGAAAGGGTTGGCTCCCCCATCGGTCGGATTGACGCTGACACTCTGGTAGAAATCGAGCGTCGTTTGGCTGTGTTCTTGGGCATAGCCAAGTAGCCGGAGCCGCCGGACTCCGGACGGGTCAGCTCACCATCGCTGGTGTACGCTCGGCCGGATGTAGCGATCGTAAATCGCCCGCACGGATTTCATCTGCTCGTCCGTCAGGGCCGGCAGCGCACTGGCGCCGCAATTGTCCTCGACCTGCCGTGGATTCTTTCCGCCAGGGATGATGGTCGACACGCCATCAAACATCAGGATCCAGCGGAGGGCCAGCTGCGCCAGAGTGGCGCCGCCGGGAACCAGAGATTTCAACTCGGCAACGGCCTGCAACCCGGTCTCGTAGGGAACACCGGCGAACGTCTCGCCTACGTCGAAAGCCTCACCGTGACGATTGAAGTTGCGGTGATCATTCGGGGCGAACGTCGAGGCGGCTGTCAGCTTGCCGGTGAGCAGTCCCGAAGCCAGCGGCACCCGGATGATGGTCGCCACTCCGCGGCGCTGCGCCTCCGCAAGGAAGTGCTCCGCCGGGCGCTGACGGAACATGTTGAAGATGATCTGGATGGACTCCACGTTGGGGAACTCCATCGCCTTCAGGCCCTCCTCCACCCTCTCGACGCTGACCCCGTAATGGCGGATCTTGCCGGCTTTCACCAGATCGTCCATGGCGGCGAAGGTCTCCGGCCGGTAGTAGGTATCCGCCGGCGGGCAGTGGAGCTGTATCAGCTCGAGCGACTCCACCCCGAGGTTCTCGAGCGAGCGCTCGACGAAGGCGGTGAGGTTCTCCTTATTATAGGCAGCCGCAACGTGGGGGCTGAGCCGCCGCCCTGCCTTCGTCGCGACGTGAAAGGGCATCCTGGTCTCCTTGCGCAGCCTGCGCAGCAGCCGCTCCGAGCGGCCATCGCCGTAGACATCCGCCGTATCGAAGAAATTGACACCGAGCTCCAGCGCCCTCTTCATCGCCGCAATCGATTGCTCGTCATCTACCGCTCCCCACTCCCCGCCCACCGCCCAGGCGCCGAAGCTGATCTGCGAGACGTCCCATCCGATTCGGCCAAACTTGCGGTACTTCAAGAGAGTCGGTCTCCGTGCCGGGAATGACCGACGGAGCTTAGCACCAGAGTCTGTCGCTCGCGATCCGGGCGCCCTCGACCAGGGCGGCGAGCTTCATGTACGCGATATCCGGCTCCACCGGGCCGAAGCCGGCGAAGGTCCCGTAGCCGCAGTCGCTGCCGCCGATGACGCGCTCCCGGCCAACCAGCGCGGCGAGCCGCTCCAGCCGCTCCGCGACCAGCAGCGGATGCTCGATGTAGTTGGTGGTGGAGCTGATGACGCCCGGGATCAGGATCTTCTCCTCGGGAAGCCGCACGTCCTTGAATACGGCCCACTCGTGGGCATGGCGCGGATTTGCCGCTTCGAACAGCAGCGCCTGCGGCTTGGCACGCAGGACCACCGGCAACAGCCGGACGAGCGGGATGTCGTGGTGATGCGGGCCCTCGTAATTCCCCCAGCAGACGTGCATGCGCACCCGGTCCGCCGGCACGTTCCTCAAGGCATGATTGAGCACCTCGATGTGCCTCGCCGCGAGCCCGGTGAACTCCTCCTCCGACCGGTCGCGGTACATCGTGTGCCGGCCCATGCCCAGATCGGGCGCATCGATCTGCAGCAGGAAGCCGGCAGCGACGATCGCCTCGTATTCCGCGCGCAGAGCCTCCGCGAGCGCCTCGAGATACGTATCTGCGCTGGGGTAGAAGTCGTTCGGCTGAAACAGAGCGACGACGCCCGGAGAGGCGGCATTCATGAACGCCTCCAGCGGCGAGGCGGCGAGCGCCGCGGCCCTAAGATTCTCGAGGTCCACCGCGAGCGGCCGCGTGTCCTTCACCCCTACAGGGCCGACGCAACGCGGCCTGCGGTACTTGGCCGTTGCGCCCCGCTCCGCGAGCTTGCGCAGAAGCCCCGGGAATTCCACCAGATCCTGCCCGGGCTCCCGTGGCGTGTCTCCGTCGAACCCGGACAGACGCTCCGATACATACGTGGCATAGCTGATCTTGCTCATCTCGCCGTCGCTGACGACGTCGATGCCGACAT
>DASVWT010000036.1:0-2509 GCA_036393055.1 Steroidobacteraceae bacterium | reverse complement strand
TTCGGGCTGCACTGCGTGCAGCAACTTCGTGGCCGACGGAGCCGAATTCTGGCACACTTGTAAAATATGCAGACGAGTCCAGAGAAGAACTCCTCGACACCGCCTTCCGTTCCGTCCACCGACTCGCATTCGCGTGCAAATCCCGGCGCAACCGCCGCGGCGCCGCCCTGCGGGCCGCGCCGCGAGATCGGCGGGCCCGCAGGACCGGATCCCACGCGCTTCGGCGACTGGGAGCGCAAGGGACGCTGCATCGATTTCTAGTCCGCGAGCCCCCCAATGACAGAACGACCGCTTTCCCCGCACTTGTCCGTGTACAGGATGTACCGGTACAGCCTGCTCAGCTCGATCACGAACCGAGCCACCGGTCTGGTGCTCTCGGCAGGGCTCATCCTGCTCGTCTACTGGCTGGTCGCAATCGCGAGCGGACCTGCCGCCTACCACGCCGCGCGCGAGATTCTCTCCCTCGACGTGCTCAAAGCCCTCTATGTGCTTCTTCTCGCCACTTTCTCCTATCACCTCATCGCCGGCATCCGCCACCTGGTGTGGGACACCGGGCACGGGCTCGAGCGCTCGCAGTCGCAGCACAGCGCCTGGCTGGTGGGGATCGTGAGCCTCCTGCTCCTCATAGGCCTCGCCTGGTGGGCACTGCACGCGGGAGGACACGCTTGACAAAATCGTCGGGAACGATTTTGAACGCGGCGGAGCCGCGGCCCCGCAGGGGCGAGGCCCAGGAAGAGCCGAGTAACAAGCCACTGCGCAGTCCGCTCGCCACGGTTCTCGGCCGGGGCGCGGCGAAGGAGGGCGTGCACCATTGGTGGGTGCAGCGCCTGACGTCCGTGGCGCTGGTGCCGCTTGCCGTCTGGTTCGTCGTGTCCATTCTGTCGCTGCCGTCGCTCGATCACGCCACCGTCGCCGCCTGGCTCGGCCAGCTCTGGACGGCGGTGTTCCTGATCCTGCTGGTGCTCACCGCGGCCTGGCACTCGCAGCTCGGTGTGAGAGTCGTGGTGGAGGATTACGTGCACGGCAGCGGGATGAAGACGCTGACGCTGGCACTGGTGACTTTCTTTCATGTCGTGATCGCCGTGGCCGGGGTGCTCGCGATCCTCAAGGTGGCGCTGGGATGAGCACCTACGAATTCATCGATCACACCTACGACGTCATCGTCATCGGGGCGGGCGGCTCCGGCCTGCGCGCCACGCTGGGCCTCGCCGAGGCGGGACTCTCCACCGCCTGCATCACCAAGCTCTTCCCGACACGCAGCCACACCGTCGCGGCGCAGGGCGGCATCAGCGCAGCCCTCGGCAACATGGGCGAGGACGACTGGCGCTGGCACATGTACGACACGGTCAAGGGCTCCGACTGGCTCGGCGATCAGGATGCGATCGAGCTCATGTGCAAGGAGGCGCCCGCGGCGGTGATAGAGCTCGAGCACTACGGCGTGCCCTTCTCCCGCACGGAGGAGGGGCGCATCTACCAGCGTCCCTTCGGCGGCATGACCACGCAGTTCGGCAAGGGTATCGCGCAACGCACCTGCGCCGCGGCGGACCGCACCGGCCACGCGATGCTGCACACTCTCTATCAGCAGTCGATCCGGCGCTCCGCCACGTTCTTCGTCGAGTACTTCGCGATCGACCTCATCATGGAGAACGGCGCCTGCCGTGGCGTCGTCGCTCTCGACATGACCGAGGGGAAGCTGCACCGCTTCCGCGCGCACATGACGATTGTCGCGACCGGCGGCTATGGCCGCGCGTACTTCTCCTGTACCTCCGCTCATTCCTGCACGGGTGACGGCAACGCCATGGCGCTGCGCGCCGGGCTGCCGCTGCAGGATATGGAATTCGTGCAGTTCCATCCGACCGGTATCTACGGCGCCGGTTGCCTCATCACCGAGGGCGCCCGCGGCGAGGGCGGCTATCTCACCAACTCCAAGGGCGAGCGCTTCATGGAGCGCTATGCGCCCAATGCCAAGGACCTGGCTTCGCGCGATGTGGTGAGCCGCGCCATGACGATCGAGATCCGCGAGGGCCGCGGCGTCGGCGCCGAGCACGATCACATCCACCTGCACCTCGAGCACCTGGGCCCGGAGGTGATCCACGAGCGCCTGCCCGGCATCGCGGAGACGGCACGGATATTCGCCGGCGTGGACGTCACCAGGCAGCCGATTCCGGTGCAGCCCACGGTCCACTACAACATGGGCGGGGTGCCCTGTAACTTTCATGGCGAGGTGGTGGCGCCCACAGGGGGCGATCCCGACGCGGTGGTCCCCGGCCTGATGGCGGTCGGCGAGGCGGCCTGCGTCTCCGTGCATGGCGCCAACCGCCTGGGCTCCAACTCGTTGCTCGACCTCGTCGTCTTCGGCCGCCAGGCCGCGCGGCGCTGCGCGCAGGTGATCCGGCCCGGCACGCGGCACGCGCCGCTTCCGAAGGATGCCGCGGAGCTGGCGGTGTCCCGCCTCGATCGGCTGCGCAACGCCAACGGCTCGCGCCCGACAGCCGCGATCCGCCTGGAG
>DASVWT010000035.1:0-5025 GCA_036393055.1 Steroidobacteraceae bacterium | reverse complement strand
GCCGTCGGCGGCGCCGGCCATGCGCGCAATGACGGCATCGGGAATGTGCAGGCCGGGGACGTGCGTGCGCATCCATTCCGCCGCCTTGGCGGAGCGCAGCGGGCCCACGCCGACCAGGATGTGGACTTTCTCCAGCAATCCCAGGTCCTCGACGCGCCGCATGAAGCTCTTGAAGAGCGGAACGTCGTAGCAGTACTGCGTCTGAATGAATTGCGCGCCGGCGGCGACCTTCTTCGCGAGCCGCTGCGCGCGCCATTCTACGGGCGGAGCGAAGGGGTTCTCGGCCGCGCCCAGCAGTACCCGCGGCGCATACGTCAGCTTGCGTCCGCTGAGGAAGCGGTGCTCGTCGCGCATGGTCCTTGCTGTCTCGAGCAGCGTCAGCGAGTCGAGATCGAACACCGGCAGCGCCTGGGGATGATCGCCCGCCTGCACGCCGTCACCCGTGAGGCACAGGATGTTGCATACGCCCATCGCGGCCCCGCCCAGGATGTCGCCCTGGATGGCGATGCGATTCTTGTCGCGGCAGGAGATCTGCATGACGGGCGCGTAACCGACCCGCGTCAACAGGGCGCAGACTGCAACGCTCGACATGTGGCAGTTGGCGCCGCTGCCGTCAGTGGCGTTGATGGCATCGACGTAACCGTCGAAGATACGCGCGCGCTTGTAGACTTCCTCTGGGTCGGCGGAGTCTGGTGGCGCCATCTCGGTGGTCACGGCGAACTGCCGGGCGTGCAGCACCCGCTCGAAGCGGCCGGGGGAGGTGTGACCCGGCAGAATGGGCAGCGGATAGCCGGGGACCGGCTCGTCCTCGAAAATCAACCGGGCTCTCCGGCGCGCTCGCGCGCAACGCGCAGCCAGGAGGATCTTCCGGTGAGTTGCCGGTCCACGGGATGCTGTATGCGGCTGATCGCCTCGCCGCCTGCCGCAATGCGGGAGCTGCCGGCCACGGCCAGATACCAGACGCACTTCATCTCGGGCCGGACCTCGCAGTTGCCGTTGGCGCGCACGCCCCCGCAGGGTCCGTTGCGCAGGCTCTTCGGACAGTTCATCGGGCAGGACATGCCCGTGGAGCTGAGCACGCACTGGCCGCACATGCGGCAATCGAACAGCAGCCCTTTGACCGAGCGCTCGAGGGCCGCCGTCGGGCGCTCGAGGCGCTGGTAGCCGATGCGCTTGAAAACAGGATGGAGGGCGCTCAGGGCGCGCTCAAAGCCGCGGTAGAAACTGTTGAGACCGCGCGCGTGACGTACCGACCACAGGCGTACGCTGTACATCAGTCACCGGCTGCTTCCGTCGACGGGGCGCCGGCGGCGGGCTGCGCCGCCTCGGGATCCAGGCCCTTGGCCCTTACCATTCGCTCGAGGTACTCGTCGGTGTATTTCGCTTCGATGCGCGCAGCTTCCGCGGCCACTTCGGCCGCGATGTCCTCGCCGCACGGCCGGGGAGGGCTGCGCTTCCAGTCCTCGAGGTAGGCGTTGGAGGTCCCCCGGCCGGCGCGCATGGCCGCCCGGTCCACTGCCTCCTGGAAGCGCAATGTCAGTTGCACCTTGGAGGTCTCGCGGCCTTTGCGGCCGACCACCTGTGCCGGGATGTCCCGCCAGGAAATGATGATCAGGTGTGCCACGATGGAGTACGGTCGGCGGATACGAGGGCTGCAAGATGGGCGCCCAGCTCGCCATAGCCGGTGTGCCGGTGCTCGAAGGCGAGTCCCAGATCAGCGGCGATTCGCTGCGCCTGCTCGAGCAGCGCGGCGGAGCGGATCTGCGCGAGGTAGACCATCTTGCGGTAGTTGCGGAAGTATTCCTGGGCGAGCTCCGGGTGGCGGTCGATGCCGAGCCCCCGCACCACGAGGCGCTCGAAGTGGCGCGTGAGGAAGTCGGTCAGGTAGAAGGTCCCGGGCTCCGCTTCGGCCAGCTCGGCGAAGGCGCGGGCGCCGGCGAAAAACTCATAACAGTGGGCGCCGGGCAGCCGCTGCACTCCCTCCTCCTCGAGCACCGCATCCAACCTGCCGCCGGTGCCGCAATCGCCGTAGGCGACGAAGATGCTGCGGTACTCGCCGCGGTGCTCGCGTATCTTCTGCTGCACCGCCCCGGGGATCCGCTCCGGACGGTTGTGCAGCCCGGGGGGCAGGCAGCACACATCGACGGCGGTCCAGTCGTTGGCCCGGCGCAGGGCCGTGATCTCGTGCGCTAGCGCTCCGCAGGCGATGATCAGCGTGCCGCGTTGCGTATCCATGTCTGCGCTCCGTTGCCTTCGGACAGCCTCAGGCGGCGCGCTCTGACCGGCGCACGGCGATCATGTTCTTCGCCGTCTCGACGGCGATCGCCGCATCGCGGCAGTAGGCATCCGCGCCCACGGCCTTGCCGAATTCCTCGTTGAGGGGCGCGCCGCCGACCAGGACGATGTATTTGTCGCGCAGGTTCTCCTCGCGCAGCTTGTCGATGACCACCTTCATGTAGGGCATGGTCGTCGTGAGCAGCGCCGACATCCCGAGGATGTCCGGCTTGTGCTTCTCGAGCGCGTCGAGGTATTTCTCCACGGAGTTGTTGATGCCGAGGTCGATCACCTCGAAGCCCGCGCCCTCGAGCATCATCGATACCAGGTTCTTGCCGATGTCGTGGATGTCGCCTTTGACCGTGCCGATCACTACCTGGCCGATGGGCTCCGCGCCCGTCTCGGCGAGCAGGGGGCGCAGGATTGCCATTCCCGCCTTCATGGCGTTGGCGGCGAGCAGCACTTCCGGAACGAACAGGATGCCGTCACGGAAGTCGATGCCGACGATTCTCATGCCTTCGACGAGCGCGTCGTTGAGGACTTTATCGGCACCCCAGCCGCGCTCGAGGAAGATCTTCGTCGCCTCGACGACTTCGTCGCGCAAGCCGTTGTAAAGGTCGTCGTGAACCTGCTCGGTCAGCTCCTGGTCGTTCAGGTCGCGCAGGTCGAACTCGGACTCATCTGCCATGCTCGGTCCTCGGATCGGGGGCGTACGCCCTCAAGGAAAAATGGTATCCGAGGGGGCTCATCCCCTGGGGTGAATTTGCGACGTCCGCATGCTTGCAGGCGACAGCTTCCCCGCCGGGCTAAACGACGGCCTTGGGGGGTGCGAACGCTGCCTTGCGCTCCGGCGGCCCGCGGCGCATTTTGCGCCACAGATCGAAGATGCTCAGCAGGGCCGTGAGGGAGGCGAGGACGGTGAAGTACGACCGGGGGCCGAACCGAGCGATGAGGCCGCCCACCAAAATGGGGCTCAAGGCCGCACCGATGCCGTTGAGTCTGAGCAGTGCGCCGCTTGCAGCTACCATCTGTGCGGGCTCGAGGTGATCGTTCACGTGCGACACGCCGAGCGAGTAGAGGGTGAAAGCGAGCCCGCTGAACACGCCCGCGAGTACCAGGATCAGCGTGTGCGGCAGCGCGCGGAAAGCCGCGGGAATCGCGGCGCTCACTGTCGCCAGAATACATATGCCTGCGATCACCGTGCGGCGATCTACGCGGTCGGAGAGCCGGCCCACAGGGTACTGCATCACCACCGCGGACAGGACGCTGACGCCCATGAAGGTGGCCACTCCCGAGGTGTCGAGGCCGCTCAGCTTTGCATACACCGGGCCCATGGCGTAGACGTTGGCTGTCACCATGCCCGCGATCGTCACTGCCACCACCCCGAGAGGGGAGTCGCGGTAGAGGTCGCGATAACGTACCTTCTGCGGCAGCGCGATCTCCGGTGCGCTTTGCGCCGCAACCACGATGGGTACGATGGCGAGCGCGACGAGGATCGCCGCCGCCATGAAAGGTGCCGTCGTGCGCGGGCCGGTCGGAATCAGCAGGAACTGGGAGCCGCCGAGCCCGATGTAGAGCACCGCCATGTAGAGGGCCAGGAGCGTGCCGCGATTGGCGCGGGTGGCGCGGTCGTTGAGCCAGCTCTCGGCCACCACATAGATGCCGGCGAAGCACAGCCCCGAGATCCCGCGCATCATGGCCCACGGCAGCGCGGCGATGAACAGGCCCTGGGCGAGGAAGGCGGCGCAGCCGAGCGCCGCCATACCGGCGAACACCCGGATGTGGCCCACCCGTCGCACCAGGCGCGGCGCGAGCGCGGTGCCGAACATGTACCCGATGTAGTAGCACGACATCACGGCGCCGGTGAGGGGCGCCGGAAACCCCTCGAGCGTCGCGCGCAGGCTGGTCTCCGTGCTCTGCAGCCCCGCGCCGAGCATCAGGATGCCCATGCCGAGGAGCAGTTGCCAGGTTGCTGCGATTGCCGATGACATGTTGGAAGATTGTACCGTACGCCGGCAGGTCCGTCCGGAATGCACCAGCGGTATCCGCGTATGAGTTTTTGCGATCGGCGTCTCTTGCACGCTTGGCTATAGTGTGACCATGCGCCAGAACCGACGCCAATCCGGTCAAGGCAGCCGGCCTTCCGGCCATGCGCGCGCGACCGCGTACCGGCGACTGCGCAATCCTTTCACCCCGCAGGCGGCGTTCTCCGAGGACGCCGTCGCGGCCATTCACGAGAACGCTCTGAAGGTCCTCGAGACGCTGGGCATCAAGGTGCTGCTGCCGGAAGCCCGCGCTCTTTATGCTGCGGCCGGTGCTCTGGTCGACGAGGGTACCGAGATCGTGAGGGTCGGCCGGGAGATCATCGCGGCGGCGCTGGGCACCTGTCCGCGCGCCTTCGAAGGGTTCGGCGGTGACGCTGGGCGCAATGTCGACTTCGCGGCTGGCTCGCTGGTCTTCATCGGAGGCTCGAGCTGCCCGAACGTGAGCGACCTCGATCGCGGGCGCCGTCCGGGCTCGCTTGCCGACTTCACAGATCTCATCAAGCTGAGCCAGTACTTCGACGTGCTGCACGTGCTGGGCAACCACACGGAGCCGCAGGACGTGCCCGTGCACCTGCGCCACTACGCCATGATGCGGGCGCAGCTGACGCTATCCGACAAAATGCCGATCGTGATGGCGCGCGGCACGGCTCAGATCGAAGACAGCTTCGCGATGATCCGTCTGGCGCGGGGCGAGTCTGAAGAGGGA
>DASVWT010000034.1:0-3730 GCA_036393055.1 Steroidobacteraceae bacterium | reverse complement strand
CGGCCCTGAATCGCGGATGGCCCGGCGCCCGTTGCGTGCCGGACCCGCGAGCGGTCGCGCTAACGGGCTCTTACGGGCCGCGCTTCCAGCAGGCGTGTCCCGACTCTTACGATCGTGTCGATGATGGGGATCAGCTCCTTGCCGAGCTCCGAGAGTGTGTACTCGACGGATGGCGGTGAGGTGGGCGCGACGCCGCGGATCACCACGCCCTTCAGTGCGAGCTGTCTCAGCCGGGCGGTGAGCACCTTGGGGGAGATCCCGGGTATGTCTTTGTGAAGCTCGCCGAAGCGACGCGGTCCGCCGCTCAGCTGCCAGATGACACTGGTCGTCCAGGCGCCTCCGAGCAAAGCCATGCACGTGCCCATCGGGCAACCCGACGGCGGGGGAGGAGCTTTGCTCTTGCGGACCTTGTGCGGCATGGGGCGGCTCGTTACCGAAAGGATAGTGGATTTTAGAGCTTACCGAAAGTGAGAAGCTATACAATGGTAAGGAGCGATGCGAGTTTTTCGCCGCCAACCCTTGCTTTGACCGAAGGAGGTCCACATGAAGCTATTCTACGCGAGCGGAGCCTGCTCCCTTTCGCCCCACATAGTCGCCCATGAGGCAGGCATCGAGCTCAGCCTGCAGAAGGTGGATCTGAAGACCAAGACGATCGCCTCCCAGGGCGACTTCTTCGCCGTCAACCCGAAGGGCTACGTCCCCGTGCTGCAGCTCGATGACGGTCAAGTGCTCACCGAGGGCCCGGTGATCGGGCAATATCTCGCCGATCTGAAGCCTGAGAAGGGACTCGCGCCCGCCGCGGGCACGCTGCCGCGCTATCGGCTGCAGGAATGGCTCGGCTATATCAACTCCGAGCTGCACAAGACCTATTCGCCGCTGTTCAACCCCGCCACCCCGGCGGAGACCCGCGCGGAGCGGCTCGCGTATCTCGCCAAGCGTTACACGTTGATCGAGAAACAGCTCGCCAGCCACCCCTACCTTCTGGGTGAGAGCTTCACGGTGGCCGACGCGTACCTCTTCACGATCACCAACTGGGCAGGGGCCGTGAAGCTCGATCTCTCACCCTTCCCGCATCTTCGTGCTTTCCAGGAGCGCGTTGCCGCGCGTCCGGCGGTGAAGGCGGCGATGAAAGCGGAGGGACTGATCAAGTAGGGACTGCGGGCGAGCCAAATCGCCCTGGGGCCCGGGCGCCGGCGAATCCGCCGGCGCCCGGCCCGGACGTTGGCTATCCTGGGTGAGGCGAGCGGCAGTTGCGATGAGCCGGCGGGCCGGCGCTGGCCAGAAGCGTGCCCGAGCGGTACCGTGGCGCGATGAGCTTGTGGCCGCTGCTCGGCATCATCGTCCTCGTCATCGGCTTTGCCGCCGGCATCAATCCGCTGATCGCCATCGTCGCGGCGGCCGTGACCACCGGAGTTGCCGCCGGCCTCTCGCCGCTGCACCTCATCGCGGCGCTCGGCAAGGCCTATGACGACAGCCGTTACGTCTCGATCATCTGGCTGGTGCTGCCGGTCATCGGGCTTCTCGAGCGGGAAGGATTGCAGGAGCGCGCCCGACTGCTGATCGCCCGCGTGCGTGCCGCGACGGTCGGGCGACTGCTGATCGCCTACCTCGTACTGCGGCAGGTCACTTCCGCGCTGGGCCTCACATCCCTCTGCGGTCAGGCGCAGACCGTGCGGCCGTTGATTGCCCCGATGGCCGAGGCGGCTGCGGAGGTCAGAATGGGGCCGATCTCCAGCCGTGTACGTTATCTCATCCGCGCCTACGCGGCCTCGGCCGACAATGTCGGGGCGTTCTTCGGTGAGGATATCTTCATCGCGATCAGCTCCATCCTCCTCATCAAAGCGTTCCTGCAGCAGAGCGGCTTCGACATCGCGCCGCTTCGCCTCTCGCTCTGGGCGATTCCGACGGCACTGACGGCGTTTGCCATCCATGGCTTTCGGCTCTGGCGACTCGACGAGCGACTGAAGCGCCTTGCCGCGGAGAAGCAGCCCTGATCGGGTTGGAGCAGGTTTACTGGCTCGCGGGCGCCATGTTTGCCGGTATCGCGATACGCAGCTTCGGCGACCGCACCAACCGCAGGCGCTTCGGCAATGGTGCGTTCTGGGGTCTGCTCGCCGTGAGTTTTCTCTTCGGCTCGGAGCTGGGAGACCTGGCCAACGGGATACTGGTGCTCGCGCTCACCGCCCTCGGTGCATTCGGGATGGGCATGGGATCGCCCAAGACCACCTCGGTAGCCGAGCGCGAGGCGAGCGCCCGGGTCAAGGGCAATGCCATCTTCACACCCGCTCTCCTCATCCCGGCCATCGCCATCGTGGGCACCCTGACGCTGGGGAAGATCAGGATTTACGGCGTGCCGCTCGCGGACCCCAGGCAGGTGACGCTGATCGCGTTGGCCTTCGGCATCGTCCTCGCGCTCATCGTCGCCGTGCTGCGATTCAGGCCGCCGGCGCTCGCGCCCGTGGAGGAGGGCCGGCGCCTCGCGGACGCCATCGGCTGGGCGATCATCCTGCCGCAACTGCTCGCCTCGCTCGGCGCAGTGTTCGCAGTCTCGGGAGTCGGGGCGGCGGTCGGACACATCGCGACCACGTGGCTGCCGCTCGGTCATCCCCTGGCGGCGGTGGTTGCGTACTGCATCGGCATGGCGCTCTTCACGATGGTGATGGGCAACGCGTTCGCGGCGTTCCCCGTCATGACCGCGGCCATAGGCGTACCGCTCATCGTGCACCGGTTCGGTGGCGATCCGGCCATCATGGGCGCGCTCGGCATGCTTTCCGGGTACTGCGGTACCCTGGCGACACCGATGGCGGCCAACTTCAACATCGTGCCGGCGGCGCTGCTGGAGCTGCCCGATCGCAATGGGGTGATCCGGGTGCAGATCCCGACGGCCATCCCGCTGCTTCTCTGCAACATCGTGCTCATGTACGTATTGGTCTTTCGCTTCTGAGCGAGGTAGCCCGTGCAGCAGACTCTCACCGCCGACATCGCCTCGCGTCTGGCCGGCATTGCCCTGGGTCACCTCACGCGCGAGTATCCGAACAAGCTCGATCACGTGCTGGCCGGCTCTCAGGACATCAAGGCCCCGCGGGCGCTGCATCCCATCTTCTTCGGCAGCTTCGACTGGCACTCGTGCGTGCACGGCCACTGGCTGCTCGCCAGGCTCTACCGCCGATTCCCACAACTGCCCGAGGCCGGGGCGATTCGCGCGCTGCTCGATGCGCAGCTCACGGGCGAGAAGGCGGCCGGTGAGCTGCGCTATCTCGAGCAGCCGTCGGCGCGCGGCTTCGAGCGGCCGTATGGCTGGGCCTGGGCGTTGGCGCTCGAGGCGGAGTTGCTGCGGCACGAGAGCACGGAAGGGCGGCGCTGGGCCGTGACCCTGGCGCCGCTTGCGAAAGAATTCGTGCGCCGCTTCGAGGGGTACCTGCCGCTCGCCACCTACCCGGTTCGGGCGGGCGTGCATTCGAACACTGCGTTCGCTCTGCTCCTGGCGCGCGATTACGCGGTCGCGGCGCGCAACTCCAGCTTTGCCGGGCTCTGCGCCGATACGGCCCTTCGCTGGTATCGCAGCGATCAGGGTTGTCCCGCGTGGGAGCCGTCGCAGGATGACTTCCTGTCACCGGCGCTGATGGAAGCGGCGCTCATGGGTGATGTCATGCCGAAGGAGGACTTCGCGGCCTGGCTCGCGGCGTTCCTGCCGCAGGCGGCGCGCGGGGAGCCGGCGACGCTCTTCAAG
>DASVWT010000033.1:0-4521 GCA_036393055.1 Steroidobacteraceae bacterium | reverse complement strand
GTCAGCCATCCGGCGACCGCGAGCCGCGGGCCCGGGGCGACGCTCGCGGGCAGACTCTCGAGCGGGCCGCCATTGCTGTTCCTGACCACCGTCCAGGAATAGCCGGCGGCATCATCGCTGGTGTGGACGATGAAACAGGCGGCGGCGCCCATGCGCGCCGCCTGCTCGTATTTATATACCCAGCGTCCATACCAGGTCATGGCCTTGCCGTCGAAGAGTTGGGGGTCACCCGTGGCATAGCCGGGGTCGTTGACCAGCACGATCACCGTCTTGCCCTTGACGTTGACGCCCTGATAGTCGTTCCACTGCCATTTCGGCGCATCTATCCCATAGCCCATGAAGACGATGGGCGAGTTCCGCAGGGCCACGGCCGGCCGGGCGTCCTGCGTGAAGGCGACCATGTCCGTGTCATAGGCAAAGCCCTGGGGGGCGGCTCGCGGGATATGCACCTCCAGCTTCGTGCCCGTGTTGAGGAGAGTGGTCGTCACCACCGGGACGCTCTGCAGCCAGTAACCGCGGTTGCCCGGCGTAAGGTGCATGCGCCGGAACTGGTCGACCAGGTAACGGATGGTGAGCGTCTCGCCACGCGTGGAGGGCTTGCGGCCGCCGAAGGCGTCCGAGGACAGGGTTTTGTCGAATTGTAGGAAATCGGCGTCGTTGATCTGCGGGGCCAACGCGACGGCCATCGGCGGAGGCGTGGCGGAGGTCGCAATGGCAGCTGGTGCGCTGATCACGCGCGCCGCGGCCGGGGTGGATGAGTCGCTACCCGATTGGCAGGCGCAGAGCGCCAGCGCCATTACACTCAGGAGCAGGGGTTTGCACACGGAAAGATGATATCCCCGCGCTCAGCCGAGGTCGATGGCGAGAGTGTTTCGAGCGCGGACCAGCCGACCGAGCACCGCCTCGGCGTCCAGCCGCGCCGCCCCGCGCCGGTGGGGATTCGGCTCGCGGGTGAACGGCAGCTTCTCGCCATTGAATACGATCGCATTGACACCGCTGCCCGATGACCCGACACGATATGTTACCTCGAGCGCAGACCCCCGCAACGACGTCATCACCCGCATGCCATCCAGCACACCGGGCATTACGGGATCGACGCAGAGCGCGCGGGATTCCCAGGTGAGCCCGAGGAAGTGCCGCAGGGTCAGGGCGAGCGCGATGCCGGCACCGCTGGAATAGACGCGCCAGCCGCCATCCAGCGGGACGGTGCCGTCGCGGATGCGCGCGTATTCCTCGCGCGCCTGGTAGCGGTCGGCGAAAGCCGCATCGGAGCTGGAGTAGTAGCAGTTCGCCTGGCGCAGCGTCGCCGCCGGCACCAGGGAGCGGATGCCGATCGGATTGGCCTGGCAGAGCGCGCGGAAGAACTCCTCCGCCCGGCCGACATGCGCCAGGGCTTGCGCATAGCGCAGATGAGCATGCATGTACATCAGGCCGATCTCGCGGCCGAAGAAGGTCGCGCTCTCCGCGCGCTGGAAGATGCGCTGCGGGCCGCCGTGATAGGGCAGCGGCCGGTCGAAAAGGCGCACGCCGTCGGGACCGGTGAGCTCTCGTCCGATGAGCTCGAGGTGCGCGCGTGTCTGCTCCGGTGTCAGCATGTCCTCCAGGATCGCGTGGATCATCGCAAGAGAGCTGTAGCGGACCCCCGTCGCCGCATCGCGCGGATGCAGGAGGTAACGAATGTCCGCACCGTCGAACACGGCATAGCCCGTCAGCACTCCGTCTGGAATCAGCAGTCTCTGCAAGTCGGCGCGAACAGCCGCCGCCTGCCTCTCCAGGGGCTGTGCCTCCGAGTCTCGCCCGAGGGACCGCAAGGCAGAAGCCAGGCTCGTCAGAGCCTGGAAATGCAGCGTCACCGTCCAGGCGCTGCACATGTGATCGCGCAGCGCCGGATCGGCGGGTTGCAGGGAGTCGTTCCAATCGCCGTGACCGTAGGCGGCGAGCGCGGTGCCCGCAATGCGGCGCCTGTCGATGAGACCGAGAGCGCGCTCGACATGCTGCCAGATAGTCGCAAGCTCTCCCTCATCCGGTCCCCGGGAATCGAAGAAGGTGACCTCGGCATCGAGTATGCCGCCATCTCCCGAGGCAATCAGATACTGGGAGAGCGCCACGAGCGGCCAGAAGATGATGTCGCCGTGCGAGTCGCCTGCGCGGATCCCGCGCTCCCGCTCGAAGAACATGAACCACTGCGGCCAGTCTCCGTCGGGGTTTTGGTTGGCCATGACGCGCAGCACGATATTGCGCAGCGGCTCCGTTCGTCCCAGGGCGAGCAGCATCTCGACCGGGCCCTGGCAGACATCGCGAGTGCCCCAACCGCCGCCGGAGAACTGCTCGAGACCGCGCGGGGAAAGGTAGTGGACGAGGGCGTTCTGCGCGTACCACGGGATCATTGAGGCGAGGTGCGCCGCTCGCTCTCCGGGCTCGCCGGCAATGCTCGGCGCGACTGTCACGGTCGGTGTCAGAGACTCTTCGTCCGGCAGAATCCAAGGGTGCTGGCTGTCCTCCGCGACCAGGTGTCCGCGGATCGTGAGGTTGGCGCGACGCGAGAGCGACGTCTCGATGCAGAGGTATGGCTGCTGCCGCGAGCGCCCGTCCAGGAACAGCATCTCATCCATGCCGACGCGTTGGATGGCGGACTCGGGGGTGAAAGTGATCCGGAACTCGCCTCGAGGGAATCGGCGGCCGACGTCCGAGTCTGGCGCGCAACTGACGATGAGCGTATCGCCGGCACGCCGCCAGCGGAGTGGCTCAGGAGCGTTGCCGTCATCGCCATTCAGCGCGATGTGCTGAGAGATGAGGAACGCAGTGTCGGATCCCGCGGTCACCTCGATGTCGAGCGTCAGGGTGTGAGGTCCGCTTGCGGCAGCGGAGCGGAGCTGGATCTCGCCCTCGGCATGCCTGTAGATCCAGCGGCAGCCCTGCGGGGCCATCTCGAAAGCGGAAGGGATACCGAGGAGCCGCCACTCGCCGGCGAGCCTGGCGAAGACACGCAGCCCCTGGGAGCGGAACAAGCCGAGATAGCTGCGATTCGCAGACAGGAGGCGGTTGATGCTGACATGCCCCTGGGCAAGCATGGAGTGGAACACGCCGCTCATCCAGACGGTCGAGGTCAGGGCGCTCTCGTCCGGCGTCAGATGCCGCCCGGTGCGAAGGAGTTGGCCGTGAGGACGCAGCACGCGCAGTTCCTTGGCCCGAAGCACCACGTGGCTATCGGCGCCGTGGAAGAACGAGAGGCACCCGCCCCGCTCGTCCCTCTCCTCGTGCCGCCACGGCGTCGGAAACAGCCGGCGAAGCGCCTCGCGATCGAGATCGGCGGCCGGCAGAGGCGTTGCCGCCGAGAAGAGCGAACGGCTGCTCCCGTCAGACGGAGGCGGATCGCTCGATGCAGCGGGCGGCGTTGCCTCCGGCAACGCCATGACCTCACTTACCCTCGAGAGGTCGGACTGCGAGGTGGCGCTCGGGTGGTCGGGGACGAAAAGACCGAAGAATCCGGCATCCACGCTCTCACCCGGGGCCATGCGCAACGGCGCATCGCGCAGCACCGCCATGGAGTGCTCGTGCTGCAGGCGGCGGCCCGGCAGCTCCCCGAGAGCAGCGGCCGGCGCCGCCTCGCCGGCCCGGCTCGCGAGCCCGTAAAAATCGAGCGCATCGGTGGCAAAGGAAGTGGCTCGCCGCAGCGAGCCGATCAGGCACCACGGGTTGCGCCCCTCCGCCGCTTGATTCTGGCGCGAGGCGATCAGGATCCCGCGCTGCGGATCGGAGAGCGGTGTGTGATCGACGTACTGACTGACGTAGTACTCGTTCATCCGCACCGCCCCATAGGGGGCGAGTGCCACATCCTGGGCGTAGGTGAGGTCGAGCTCCTGGCTATCCTTCGTGGTATTGCGCAGCCGTACGTGCCAGAACCAGACGGATGCGTCTGCCGCGAGCACGAGCGAGATGTCGTAATGGATACCCTGCCAGATGCCGCGGCCCGCGAGCCGGCCGGCATCGGGCGCGGCGAGCGCGGTCGGGCTGGCGGGGCCGAGAAGAGGCGTCCACTGCGGCGCGCCGCCGCGGCGCCGCAGGAAGAGATTGGCGGGGCTGCACTCGACCTCGTTGCCGATGAACAGTGTGAGCGTCACCGGGCCGCAGTCCAGGCGGCGCAAGCCGGTTCCTGCGAACTCGGCCTCGAGGCCCGAGCGGCTGGTCACTATTTTGGCGGCGGCACCCACGATCGCTATCGTAGCTGCATCCCTTGCTGCACGGGCACCCGTTGTGCCCGTGCAACAGCAGTGCGTGGCGGGCGCGCGCGGCTTAAACTGGCGGGCATGAACACCATGCCAAAGACTTCGCAAGAGCCGCGCCCGGCATTTGGAACCGTGCTGGCGCCCACGATGACCGTGGCCCGCTTCCAGAACGGACAATGGGGGCGTTTCGAGGCCCAGCCGTGCGCGCCCATCGAGCTGCACCCCGCCGCGCACGTGCTGCACTACGCCAGCACCTGCTTCGAGGGCTTCAAGGCCTACCGCTGGGCCGACGGCA
>DASVWT010000032.1:0-4154 GCA_036393055.1 Steroidobacteraceae bacterium | reverse complement strand
ATCTCGGGCATGGCCTCCGGCTGCCCGGTGAACAACCTCATCCCGGAGTGGAACGATCTGGTCTACCGGGGCCTGTGGCGCGAGGCGCTCGAGCGCCTGCACAAGACCAACAACTTCCCGGACTTCACCGGCAAGGTGTGCCCGGCGCCGTGCGAGGGCTCGTGCGTGCTCGGCATCAACGCGCCGCCGGTGACCATCAAGAGCCTGGAGAACGCGATCGTCGACAAGGGCTGGGAGCAGGGCTGGATCGTGCCCGAGCCGCCCGCCGCGCGGACCGGCAAGCGGGTTGCCGTGATCGGCTCGGGGCCTGCGGGCCTTGCCGCCGCGGCACAATTGAACCGTGCCGGCCACACGGTGACGGTGCTAGAGCGCGACGACCGTCCGGGGGGCCTCCTGATGTACGGCATCCCCAACATGAAGCTCGACAAGAAGGATGTCGTGCTGCGGCGCATCGAGCAGCTGCAGCAGGAGGGCGTGAAGTTCGTCTGCAATGCGCACGTCGGCGAGAACGTCGAGCCGATGCTGCTCCTCAAGGACTTCGATGCGATCGTGGTGTGCACGGGAGCTACGCAGGCGCGTGACCTGGCGGTCGAGAACCGCAAGCTCCGGGGCGTGCATTTCGCCATGGAGTACCTGACGGCGAGCACCAAGGCGCTGCTCAACGGCGGACCGGATCACAGTCCCATCCATGCGCGCGACAAGCACGTCGTCGTGGTGGGCGGCGGCGATACCGGCACCGACTGCGTCGCCACCGCCATGCGCCAGGGCTGCAAGAGCCTGACGCAGATCGAGATCATGGCCCGCCCGCCGATGGAGCGCGCCGCCGACAACCCGTGGCCCGAGTGGCCCAAGGTCTACAAGCTCGACTACGGCCAGGAGGAGGCGGCGGCGAAGTTCGGCTCCGACCCGCGCGCCTACGTCACGACGGTGAAGCGCCTGAACGGCGATGCGGCCGGAGGGGTGCGCTCGATCAGCACGGTCGAGGTCGCGTGGCAGAAGGATGCGGGCGGGCGCTTCGTGCCCGTGGATGTGCCGGGAAGCGAGCGGGAGATCCCGGCGGACCTGGTGCTGCTGGCGATGGGCTTCACCGGTCCGGAGCAGCCGCTGCTCGCGGAGCTGGGCGTGCGTACCGACGCGCGATCCAACATCGAGGCCGAGCACGGCGTGTTCGCGACCAGTGTGAAAGGAGTGTTCGCCGCGGGCGACTGCCGGCGCGGGCAGAGCCTGGTGGTCTGGGCCATCAACGAGGGCCGCGGGGCGGCGCGGGAATGCGACCGCTACCTCATGGGGGACACAAATCTGCCGTAATGGCTCTCGTACGACGCAACGGGCCAGGGCTGCTCCCTGGTCCGCGGTAACCGTGTAGGGTCTCGCGAAAATCGCCTCGGCGATTTTCGCCAATAAACCAAGATGAACGCGATACCCACCCAGGAATCGCTGCCGCTGGAGCCTGCGCGTGAGCGCGCGAGCGCACCGTCGGCGCGGCTGCGCGAGATTCCGTACAACTACACGTCGTTCTCCGACCGGGAGATCGTGATCCGCCTGCTCGGAGCGCGGCACTGGTCGCTGATCGAGGAGCTGCGCAACGAGCGGCGAACCGGCCGCTCCGCGCGGATGCTGTACGAGGTGCTCGGCGACATCTGGGTGGTGCGCCGCAATCCCTACCTGCAGGATGACCTGCTGGAGAGCAAGCGGCGGCGCCGGCTGCTGGTGGAGGCGCTGCATCATCGGCTGAACGGCATCGACCGGCGGCGCGATGCGGGCGACGCGCAGCGTTATGACCGGGTCGGTGAGCTGCTGACGGCCGCGCGCGAGGCGGTGCGCACTTTCGAGGCTGACTTCGACAATTGGGCGGCGTTGCGTCGCAAGGTTGCACGTGTGCTCGGACGCCGGACGCGTGGCGACAACATCCGCTTTGACGCGTATGCCCGTGTTTCGCACGTGACGGACGCCACCGACTGGAGAGTGGAGTATCCGTTCGTGGTTCTGATGCCGGACACGGAGGCGCAGATCCCGGACCTGGTGCGGGGCTGCATCGAGCTCGGCCTCACCATCATTCCGCGCGGCGGTGGCACCGGATATACCGGTGGCGCGATTCCGCTGACTCCCCTCTCGGCTGTGATCAACACCGAGAAGCTCGAGCGGCTGGATGCCATCGAGAGCCTGCAGCTGCCCGGGCTCGAAGAGCCCGGGCCGACGATATTCTCCGAGGCGGGTGTCGTGACGCGACGCGTCGCGGTCGCCGCGGAGAAGGGCGGACTGGTGTTCGCCGTCGACCCCACCTCCGCCGATGCGTCCTGCATCGGCGGCAACATCGCGATGAATGCCGGCGGCAAGAAGGCAGTACTCTGGGGCACGGCGGTCGACAATCTGGCCTGGTGGCGCATGGTCGACTGCGAGGGCAACTGGCTCGAGGTCAGCCGCATCGGCCACAACCGCGGCAAGGTCCACGACGTGGAGACCGCCGAGTTCGAGCTGGTCTGGAAGGATGGCAGACAGCCGCCGGAAAGGGCCGAGGCGCTGCGCACGCAGACGCTGCGCATTCCGGGGCGCAAGTTCCGCAAAGTCGGCCTGGGGAAGGACGTCACCGACAAGTTCCTCGGTGGCCTGCCCGGCGTACAGAAGGAAGGCTGCGATGGCATCATCACCTCCGCGCGCTGGGTGCTGCATCGCAGCCCTGCGCATACGCGCACGGTTTGCCTGGAGTTCTTCGGCCAGGCGCGCGATGCCGTGCCGGCGATCGTCGAGATCAAGGACTACCTCGACGGCCTGGCGGCGAGCGGCACCGTGCGGCTCGCCGGCCTGGAGCACATGGACGAGCGTTATCTGCGCGCGGTGGGCTACACCACCAAGTCCAAGCGCGGCTCGCTGCCGAAGATGGCCCTCTTCGGCGACATCGTTGGTGACGACGAGGCGGCCGTCGCTGCCGCCACCTCCGATGTGGTGCGGTTCGCCAATGCGCGCAGCGGCGAAGGCTTCATCGCGGTGAGCGCGGACGCGCGGCGAAAGTTCTGGCTGGACCGCGCCCGCACCGCCGCCATCGCGCGCCACACCAACGCCTTCAAGATCAACGAGGATGTGGTGCTGCCACTGGCGCGCATGGGCGAGTACACCGACGCGATCGAGCGCATCAACATCGAGCTGTCGATCGCGAACAAGATCGCCCTCGTCGATGAGCTCGAGCGGGTGTTCGCCGCGCCGCTGCCGCTCGCCCGTGCCGAGGAGACGGAGCTCGGGAGCCTGCCGGATGCGGAGATCATCGGCGAGCGTGGCGCCCAGGCGCGGCAACTGCTCGCGGCAGTGCGCACGCGCTGGGAGTGGGTTGCGGCCCACCTGGACGCTGGCCTCCAGCCGGCGCTACCGCGGCTCGAGGAGCTCGGCTACCAGGGGCTGCTGCCGGATCTGCGGGCGCGGCTCGGGGCCACTGCGGGACTGCGCCTGTTCGATGTGGTGCAGGACCGCACCCTGCGCATCTCGTGGAAGCGGGAGTTGCGGGCTCCGTTGCAGCAGATCTTCGGCGGCAGGGTGTTTGCCCCGATCCTGGCAGCCTGCGGCGACGCCCACCGGCGCGTCCTGCGCGGGCGGGTCTTCGTGGCGCTGCACATGCATGCCGGCGACGGCAACGTGCATACCAACATCCCGGTCAACTCCGACGATTACGAGATGCTGCGGACGGCCACCGCCGCAGTCACTCGCATCATGGGGATCGCGCGGCGGCTGGACGGGGTGATCTCCGGCGAACATGGGATCGGGATCACCAAGCTGGAGTTCCTCGATGAGGCCGAGGTCGCCGAGTTCCGCGAATACAAGCAGGCCATCGATCCGGAGGGCCGGTTCAACCTCGGCAAGCTGCTGCCCGGCGGGGATCTCTCCAACGCGTATACGCCGAGCTTCAACCTGTTGGGGCACGAGTCGCTGATCATGCAGCAGTCGGCCATCGGCACGATCTCCGACTCCATCAAGGATTGCCTGCGCTGCGGCAAGTGCAAGCCGGTATGCGCCACGCACGTGCCGCGGGCCAATCTGCTCTACAGTCCGCGCAACAAGATCCTGGCCACCTCGCTCCTCATCGAGGCGTTCCTTTACGAGGAGCAGACCCGGCGGGGCGTCAGCATCCGGCACTGGGACGAGTTCGCCGATGTCGGCGATCACTG
>DASVWT010000031.1:0-5271 GCA_036393055.1 Steroidobacteraceae bacterium | reverse complement strand
GGACCGTGCGAGGAGCTCTGCCGGATGCTCGATGACTGGGCCATCACCCACCGATTGGGCGACATGCCGGCGCCGGTGTGGGATTTCCTCAAGTCGCGCGGCTTCTTCGCGATGATCATCCCCAAGCGCTACGGCGGCCTGGAGTTCTCCGCCTACGCGCACTCCTGTGTGCTGGCAAAGCTGGCAAGCCGCAGCTCCACCTGCTCCTCCACGGTCGCCGTGCCCAATTCCCTCGGGCCGGCGGAGCTGCTCAATCACTACGGCACGGAGGAGCAGAAGGACCATTACCTGCCGCGGCTCGCGCGCGGGGAGGAGGTACCCTGCTTCGCCCTCACCGGTCCGCGGGTGGGGTCGGATGCCGCCGCCATCCCGGACACCGGCATCGTCTGCCGCGGCATGTGGCAGGGTCGCGAGATCGTCGGCATCCGGCTCAACTTCATCAAGCGCTACATCACGCTGGCACCGATTGCGACCGTGATCGGCCTCGCCTTTCGGATGTTCGACCCGGACAAGCTCCTCGGCGAGCGGGCGGACATCGGCATCACCTGCGCCCTCATTCCGCGCGACACAGCCGGCCTGAGCATCGGGCGGCGGCATTTTCCGATCAACATCCCGTTCCAGAACGGACCGATCGAGGGGCGCGATGTCTTCGTGCCTCTCGACTACATCATCGGCGGACCGCGCATGGCGGGCGCCGGCTGGCGCATGCTGGTGGAGCAGCTGTCGGTCGGGCGCTGCATCTCTCTGCCCTCGAACTCCACCGGCGGTGCCAAGGGCGCCGTCTGGGCGACCGGCGCCTACGCGCGCATCCGACGCCAGTTCAACATGCCGGTGGGACGGTTCGAGGGCGTCGAGGCGGTGCTCGCCCGCATGGTGGGCCTCACCTACACGATGGACGCGGCGCGGTCCGTGACCGCGGGCGCGATCGACGGCGGCGAGAAGCCGTCGGTGCCTTCTGCGATGCTGAAGTACCACGTGACGGAGATGGGCCGGCAGGTCGCAAACGATGCGATGGATGTGCACGGCGGCAAGGGCATCATGCTGGGCCCACACAACTATCTCGCGCGCGGCTACGAGTCGGTGCCGATCACGATCACCGTCGAGGGCGCCAACCTTCTGACGCGCAACCTCATCATCTTCGGCCAGGGCGCGGTCCGCTGCCATCCGTTCGTGCTGCGGGAGATGAATGCGGCGCGGGATCCGGATCGCGCGCGCGGGGTGGATGAGTTCGACCGGGCGCTCTTCGGGCATGTCGGCTTCACCATTTCCAACGCAGTGCGCTCACTCGTCATGGCGCTCACCCACGCGCGCTTCACCCGGGCGCCGGTGTCAGGTCCCACCGCCCGCTATTACCAGCACATCGTGCGGTTCAGCGCTTCGTTCGCCTTCACCGTGGATGTGGCGATGCTGACGCTGGGCGGCTACCTCAAGAAGAAGGAGAGCCTCTCGGCCCGCCTGGGGGATGTGCTGTCGGCGATGTATCTCGCCTCGATGGTGCTCAAGCATCACGACAACCAGGGCCGCCCGGCTGAGGATCTGCCCATCGTCGAGTGGGCGTGCCGCTCCCTTCTGTATCATGCGCAGGAGCAGCTGCACGGTTTCCTGCGCAACTTCCCGAACCGGCTGCTCGCCGGCCTCATGCGCGCAGTCGTGTTCCCGCGCGGCCGTGCCTACTCCGCTCCCTCGGATCGCCTCGGCCGCCGGGTGGCGGAGCTCGTGACCCGCTCGGGCAACTCGCGCGAGCGGCTCTGCCAACACATCTACTGGACGCTGGAGCCCGGCAATCCGCTCGGGCTGCTCGAGGAGGCGCTGCGGCTCGCCGAGACACTGGAGCCGCTCGAGAAGCGCATTCGCGTGGAGGGCGTCAAGACCGGACGCGTGACCGCGCTCGATCTGCCGGGGCAGATCGACCAGGCGCTGGCATTGCAGATCATCTCCGAGCCGGAGGCCGCGGCGCTGCGGGAGTATGACCGCAAGGTGATGGCCCTCATCCATGTTGACGACTTCGCGCCGGAGGAGCTGGGAACGCACGCACGGGGTCAGGAGCCGGCCGAAGTCGGGGCGCGGCCGCAAACGGGCGATCGGCAGCCGGACACCACGACCGACAGCGATACCAGGGCCACGGTCCGGGCCGTGTAAGCGCCGCATGAGCACTCCCGCCCCGGCAGAGCCCAATGCGCCCGCAAGCGTCATCGGGGCCGCGGCCTCCGATGATGTGCGCCAACTGCGTTCCGCGACTCATCGGCAACTACTGCAGCGAGTGCGGGCAGCGCCAGGCCCTGGGCATAGTGGTAGCGGCCACCGCTTCCTACAGCTTTCTCATGTTGTAAGCACATGAGCCGCGCCATCCTGCACGTAGATATGGACGCGTTCTACGCTTCGGTGGAGCAGCGTGACAACCCGGCACTCGCGGGCAAGCCGGTGATCGTGGGATGGCCTGGCGGCCGCGGAGTGGTGGCGGCGGCGAGCTATGAAGTCCGCAAATTCGGCGTGCGCTCGGCGATGCCGATGCACACGGCGCTGCGGCTCTGTCCGGGGGCGATCTGTATCCCGCCGCGGATGCAACGCTATCGTGAGGTGTCCGCAGCCGTGTTCGGCGTGTTTCACGAGATCACCCCTCTCGTGCAGGGGCTCTCGCTCGATGAGGCGTACCTCGATGTCAGCGAAAGCCGGGCGCTGCTCGGGGAGCCTGCCGCGATCGCCAGGCGGATCAAGGATCGCATACGGGCGCGGACCGGGTTGAGCGCCTCGGTCGGGGTCGCCACCAACAAGCTCGTGGCGAAGATCGCTTCGGACCTGGAGAAACCGGACGGGCTGACGGTCGTATTGGAGGAGCGTATCCGCGCGGTGCTCGATCCCCTGTCGGTGCGCCGGCTGCCGGGGCTCGGGCGCAAGCTTGGCGAGAAGGTCGAGGCCGCGGGACTGCGCACGCTGGGCGAGCTGCGGGCGGCGACGGATGCGGTCCTTTGGCCGCTGTTCGGCCGCGACACGCCGCGCATGCGCGAGCGGGCAGCCGGGGTCGATGACCGTCCCGTGCGCCCGGACCTGGAGGAGAAGTCCCTGAGCGCCGAGGACACCTTCGCGCAGGATGTTGCCGATTCGCGCCGGCTGGACGCACAGCTCTGCCGCCTGGCGGACCTCGCGTGCGAGCGGCTGCGGGCGCGGGGGTTGATGGCCGGGCGGGTGGGAGTGAAGATCCGCCGTCACGATTTTGCGACATTCACCCGACAGCGGGCGATCGCCCCGCCCACCCACGAGGGGCGCACGCTGCGCAATGTCGCCCGGGAGCTGCTCTCACGCTGGCTCGCGGAGCACTCCGGTGCGAAACTTCGCCTCCTGGGGGTGGTCTTGACCGACTTGAGTCCGGCTTCGCAGCTCGGCCTGTTCGATGTGCGCGTAGAGCACCCAGCCGGTAAAGGCCCTCGCGACCCGCGCCTCGATTCCACGATGGACGAGGTGCGCGCCCGGTTCGGCCGCGATGCGCTGCGGCGCGGCAACACCATCGAGTAGTCTCATCCGTCCATGTATCTCGCGTTCTTCGGCCTCAACGAAAAGCCATTCTCCATCACCCCGGATCCGCGCTACCTGTATCTCAGCGAGCGGCATGCGGAGGCGATGGCGCACCTGCTGTACGGCATCAATGAGGCCGGCGGCTTCGTGCAGCTCACCGGCGAGGTTGGCACGGGCAAGACGACCATCGTCCGCTCCCTGCTGGCGCAAGCGCCGAAGAACGCCGAAATCGCGCTGATCCTCAATCCGAGGATGACCGCGCCGGAGTTCCTGCTGACCATCTGCGAGGAGCTCGGCATCGGCGTGCCGGATTCGGCGACACAGAGCCTGAAGGACCTGGTCGACATCCTCAGCCAGTACCTGCTGCGCGCCCACGCGGGCGGGCGGCGGGTGGTGGTGGTGGTCGATGAGGCGCAGAACCTCGCGCCCGAGGTGCTCGAGCAGGTGCGCCTGCTCACCAACCTGGAAACCAACACCCAGAAGCTGCTGCAGATCATCCTGATCGGCCAGCCGGAGCTGCGCGAGCTGCTCGCGCGCAACGAGCTGCGCCAGCTCGCGCAGCGCATCACCGGCCGCTATCACCTCAGCCCCTTGAGCGCGGAGGAGACCACGGCCTACGTTCGCCACCGCCTGCGCGTCGCCGGCGCGACCGCCGACATCTTCAACCGCTTCGCGCTGGAGGAGATCTATCGGCTCTCGGGCGGCGTGCCGCGCGTCATCAATGTGATCTGCGACCGCGCGCTCCTCGGCGGCTACTCGCTGGACCGCCACCGCATCACCGGGCCGCTGGTGCGCCACGCCGCCATGGAGGTCTTCGGCAAGCGGTTCACGCCGCCGTGGCTGCCGTGGGCGGCGACGGCCGCGGCGGCGGTTATCCTGGGTGTTGGAAGCTACGGCCTCTGGCGCCTGCAACCCTGGGTTCGCCCGGTGCCTTCATCGAAGACACTTAACGTGTCTTCGATCCGGGCGAACGCCCGGCCACGGAGGGCCGGGCCGGAGGGCTTGCCGCCACGGACGGCCAGTGGCACTGCCCCACCCGCTACCGCACCCGACGGCGCAGCACCGGGCGCCGTTCCTCCCACGCAATCCGATCTCCTCCCTGCCAGCGCACAACCGACCGAAACTCTCTCCTCGCTGCTGAGGCGATACGCGAGCGACACCACCACCGATGCCGCTTTCACCAGCCTCTTCAACCTGTGGGGCATCCATTACACGGTCGACGGCACCGACCCGTGCACTCAGGCGAGCCAACACGGGCTCGCTTGCCTCACGGAGCGCGGCTCTCTCGGTCAGTTGCGCCTGTATAACCGGCCGGCGATCCTGATGTTGACCGACGCCGCGGGCGGTAGTCATGAGGTGGTTCTGACGCGCCTCGACGGCGAGCACGCCACCATCGACCTCGGCAACTCGACCCACGAGGTAGGCGATGGCGAGCTGTCGAGCTACTGGATGGGAGATTACGTCATGTTGTGGCGCCCCGAAGCCGCCCCGGTGCAGACGCTATCCGCAGGCATGCGCGGCGCAGGCGTACGCTGGCTGCGGACCAGCCTGGAAAAGCTCGCTGGCATCTCCGGTCACGGACCGGCGAGCGACGTGTACGATGCCAGCCTCACGGCCCTGGTCCGCCGCTTCCAGCGCGATCACCGGCTGGCCGTCGACGGTATCGCGGGTGTCAGGACACAGGTCGCGCTGGCCGGCGCGCTGGCAACCCCCGGATCTCCGCTGCTGACCGCGGCGCACGAGTAGCCATCATGTCGTTCA